>JANOYR010000187.1:0-4739 GCA_031428975.1 Polaromonas sp.
TTGGCTGAGTTTGCTTATCGCTTTAATCGCCGCTTTGATTTGGCTGCCATGGTGCCTCGGCTGCTTCGCGCTGCGGTGACTACTAAACCTCATCCTTTGACGGTTTTAAGGGCTGTCTGAGGCAGGTAACTAATCAGGAAAATCTATCGCTGATTCTTGGATCGCTATAGCTGCGCACCCTAATTAAGTCTGCGATATAAGTTCTAAGTAAAGACTTACCTTGCCCTATCTCACCAATAATGTATGAGAAACGATTTGTTCCTCGACCTTCAAGCTTAACTATTTCGCGATCAGCTGAATCAGTAATGTCGTGGAAAAACTCATCGAAGTCGATACACTCGTTAGTCTCGTGTTTGAGTATTTGAGTTTCGTTTTTAGCAGCGCTGCCGTGGCCGTTGCTTTGTGCGTCATCCGATTGATGCTCTGTTGCAAAGCTATTTCCCACAAGTGACGGGCCATATATTTTTCTCAAAAAATACGGTGTTAAGTGATCAACTTTAAATCGTCTTTGCGAGTCACCTGTATCGATTTCTAATTCGCTAATGATTCTTTGCTCTCCATTTCGCACATGATGATCAAAACAGGCTGTGAAAAGTTTTCGCATCCATGGATCGTCACCTTCGGTGGAGCTAGCTCCACCTATTTGTTCATCAGCTTTAAAATTCTGAGGTAAAGGATAAGCACGCTTGAAGTAGTCTGAATATTCCATACAATCTCTTTCAATTAAAGTCTTTATGTCACCATGCTGTAATGTACGCTCATAATTTTTACCAATTTTTTTGCCAGCCATCATCAGTGGTGGCAATTGCCGTGTAAGCGTTGAACGTAGCTCGACATTATTTGGAGAAGTTCTACTTGCGCTAGTAAGTGAAGTCGTGTCAATACAGGAGTATCGAGCTAAGTCTGATTCAGGCTCGGATATCACCACTATCACTTGGTTGGGTGCAGACACAAAAATTCGGTTATCTGATAACCCCAGCTTGATGCTTCGCCTTTTCCTCTCCATTGTGTATTTTGAAAGCGCAGCAGGCATAGATTTAAATTATCAAAAACTTGAGTACTTAGCAGTGAATAAAATGACTATTGATTTTTGTGTGAATCAATTACTAGTACTAAAACATATTGAAAAATTTAGCACAGGACATGATGATTGCGTTGCAAAAATAACGCAAACAGGTAAGTTTTTTGTCGATAATTCAGTAAAAAAATTTCAACAAATGTGGCATGACAATCGTGCTGTAAACAACTTTCATTTCCAGGGAGCACATAGCGTCAAAATTGGTGATGTTCACTATTGACCTATATGCTTTACTACATCGCGATAGAGCCTAGTTTTAATGCTCCTAATTGATGTGCTCCAGCAAATCCTCCCTCTCCCGCTCCAATTCCCGCCGCAACTCATCCTCAGTCGGCAACACCAGCCTGTAGCGGCTGGCAAACAATTGCTCACTGTCGTTGAGCACTGAATAGCGCACCACGGATTGGTCTTTGTGCTCGCACAGCAAAATGCCTACTGTGGGGTTGTCGTCTTTGCCTCGGCGCAGGTCGTCGTACATGCGCACATACATGTCCATTTGGCCGATGTCTTGGTGGCTGAGTTTGCTGGTTTTCAGGTCGATCAGCACGAAGCATTTGAGCAGGTAGTTGTAAAAAACCAGATCAATATAAAAGTCTTGCGTTTCGGTGCTGATGCGCTGCTGGCGGGCTACAAATGCAAAGCCTTTGCCCAGCTCTAGCAAAAAAGCTTGTAGCTTGTCCATCAGACCTTGCTCTAGGTTGCTCTCCAGCAAGCGGCCCGTGTTGGGCAGGCCCAGAAACTCTAGCAACACAGGGTCGCGCACAAAGTCGCGGGGTGAAACGGGCATGGCGGCTATGTTGGCGCTTGCCTCGTTTGACACGGCCGCTTTGTCTTGGCTGGCTAGCAAGCGTTCGTAATACAAGGTGCCGATTTGACGCTCTAGCGCACGGGAGCTCCAGTTTTGCGCGATGGATTCGGTGACATACCAGTTGCGGGCGGCTTCGCTGTCCAAGCGCAGCAGCGTGCGGTAATGTGTCCAGCTCAATTCGGTACGCACTGCGTCCCGAATTGGGAATTGCTCAAAAAAGCTGCGCATATGGCGCAGGTTACGTTCATCAAAGCCTTTGCCAAACTCACTTGTCAGGCGTTCGGATAACTGCGGTATTAAGCGGGCGCCATACACTGCGCGACTCTGCCCCAGCTGCTCAAACTTCACAATATGCCTGCCAATCTCCCAGCAGGTCTGCACCTGAATGGCATCCACGGTGCGCAGCGCTTTGCTGCGTGCCTGAGCGATCAGGTCACGCAAATTGCCTAGCAAGGTATTTAGGCCTGCAGCGCTGTCGTTGGTCAATTGGGTCATTTAGGTTGCTCTTACTTTGAGAAAATTGGAGTGAGCGGATTATTCTGACATGTAAATGAATAAAAAGGAGTGTTAATACACTTGTGCTTTAGCCAATGCAAGCACACGCTCTATAGCCACGCCCTGTTCTAAGGCGGCACGTGAATTCATGCCATCAAGGGCGGGGGTTGGGGTCTCTAAAAAGCCCAATGTGCGCCAAGCGTCGTTGCCAAATAGCTTGACTAAAGGCGCAACAGCCCCCCAAACCGATGGCTCAAACTGCCAACGTGGCAATTTATAGCCGCGTTTTAAGTGCGACACGCCGATGCAGCGCCCGCTCTTAATCCACGCGTTTACAGTTACTCGCGTGGTGCAAGCTAGGCTAGCGGCTTCGTCGGTGCTGATCATGTCCTGGGCATCCATGCGCTCGCGGCGGTATTGCGCACCTGCGCGAAGCAGGGCGCTGGTTTGCGCTTGCGAGGCATATGGTTGGGCGTCAGCATGGCTGGGTTGGGCGCTGGCTTGCTGAAAAGCAGAAGTGAAAGCTGAAGAGTTCATGGGTTTATGACGCTAATATTGAATATCTTCATGGCGTGTTAACTGCAAATGTTGAGACGCTTTCATACATAGTGAATATAGGTTATTTCGATAATTTCGTAAAGTTAGTTAACTGCATTTTTGCACTCCGCACCAGTCTATGCCTACCCTCCAAAGCCTCAACACCGCCCGCGCCCAGCCCCTGCAAGCTGCTGGCAGGCGCTTTTTATCGGGTATTGGCAAGCGTGCGGTGCAGGGCGCGGTGGCCGTGGGCACGCTGGGGCTGGCGGGGGACGAGCAGGTGGAGCTGTCCATACACGGCGGGCCGGACAAGGCGCTGTATGCGTATCCGGCGGAGCATTATGATTTTTGGCAAGACTTGCGGCGCACGCATGGGGTGAGCCTGTTTGACGAGGCACTGCCGCCGGGCTTTATGGGCGAGAATTTGACGGTGTCTGGGCTTTTAGAGGCCGATGTGTGGATTGGCGACACTTTGGAGTTTGCCCACTGTGCGCTGCGGGTCACCGCGCCGCGCGAACCGTGTTTTAAGTTTTGCGCGGTGATGGGTTTTGCGCAGGCTGCGCGCGAGATGGTTACAACAAAGCGCTGCGGCTGGTATCTGGCCGTGGACCGCGCGGGCACGCTGGCGGCAGGGGAGACTTTTACGCTTTTGACGGGAGCGCGGCGCTTGAGCGTGGCGGATGCCATCTTTGGCAAACGCGCCAAGCACTTGCGCTAATTTAGAACAATATGGCAGATGTCGCCGTCAATGCGTCATAGTGCGCTATAAAAATAATAGTATTTGGCTCACTTAATCCACAGCCGAACCGCATCCCAGGTGCGGCCAAACCAATTGGCCTGCTCCACGGCCTCTAGCGCCACCAGCGGCAAGTCGGCATAGGGCTGGCCCGCGTAGTTAACCTGCAGCCGCGCCACCGCTTGGCCTTTGGTGAAGGGCGCAAGCAGGGGCTCGGCGCGGTTGACTTGGGTGCTGATTTTGCTGGCGCTGCCAGTGGGCACGGCCACAATCAGGGGCGCAAAGCTGCCTAATTTGACGGCATTGCCCACCCCTTTAAACACCTTGGGCGAGGCCACGACTTGTGCCGCGTCAAAAAGCTTGACGGCCTCAAACGCGGTGTAGCCCCAGTTGAGCAGCTTTTGGCTCTCGGCGGCGCGGGCGTTTTCGCTGGCTGTGCCCAAGACTACGCTCAATAAGCGCCTGCTTCCGGCGCCGGGCACCTCGCGCTTGGCAGTGGCTATCAGGCAGTAGCCAGCGGCTTCGGTGTGGCCGGTTTTCAGGCCGTCGACGGTGGGGTCGCGGAACAGCAGCAAATTGCGGTTGGTGTCGTTGGCGGCGGGCGCACCCGGCCAGCGGCGCCTGCTGGCCATCGTGCTGGGCGCTGCAAGCGACAGCGCGCGGGCCAATGAATCACAAAAGCTCATGAACTGGGGCTACACCGCTTTTGAGGCCGTCAAGCTGTTTGACGCGGGCCAGGCAGTGGCTACGCCTGCGGTGTGGAAGGGCAAAACGCCGACCGTCAAGCTGGGCCAGGCGCAAATTATTGTGGTGGCAGTGCCCGCGGGCAGTGGCGCCAAACTCAAAACACAAGTCGCACGGCCCGATCCACTGGTGGCGCCGTTTACCAAAGGTCAGGCGATTGGCAGCTTGAAAATCACGGCGGGCGACAACCCGGCGGTGATCGCTGAAGTTCCGCTGGTGGCGCTGGAGGCCGTGGAAGAAGCTGGCGTGCTGGGCCGGGCCTGGGATTCGATTCGGTTGTGGATCAAATAGTTGATTTGTTTTGGTGCATCGTCAGGCGCGCAGATGATTGAAGGTTGATG
>JANOYR010000188.1:0-20511 GCA_031428975.1 Polaromonas sp.
CGGGTGTTGGTTTGATGGTTGGCTCAGTGGGACTTGAGGCAACGCAAAAAGCGCGAAAATAAAACCGAAATCGCTGAAAAATTCATTCATTTTTTATAAGAGACACTTTATGGCAGGCCTGACCAAAGACACCGCAACCCCCACCGACATCACCGTACACCAGCAGTCGCGCACGCTGGAAGTCAGTTTTTCGGACGGTGCGCACTTCAACATTCCGCTGGAGCTGATGCGCGTGTATTCGCCTTCTGCCGAGGTGCAAGGCCACGGACCGGGGCAGGAAGTGTTGCAAACGGGCAAACGCGAGGTGGGCCTGCAAGCACTCGAATCCATTGGCAACTACGCCGTCAAACCCGTCTTCACCGATGGCCACGAAAGCGGCATTTTCAGCTGGGATTATTTGTACTACCTAGGCCACCAGCAAGGCGAGCTCTGGGCAGATTACGAAAAACGCCTGCTCGACGCGGGCGCTACGCGCGACACGCCGATGGTCGAAGCAGCAGGGGCTTCGTGCGGGCATTCGCACTGATTTTTTCTGCTCGCCGTGAGCCTGTCGAAGGGTTCATACCATTCCAGCTTTTGTAGCGTTTCGTGCTTAGATTTGTGCATTGCAAGAAAAATAGTACCAATGTCACTGTCATATGGTCATAGTACGCTACGCTTATCGTAGCAAAAGGTCACTCAGCGCCAGTAAGCAACACGCTGATCCCAAACTGCGCAGCAGCGCTCTGCCAAGCCGCATCGGGCGCATGGTTGAGGCCTAGGATGGAGATGGCAGCCAGCGGGGCGATGACGTAGGGCGAGGCAGCACCTAGTTTCTCGGGGGAAGCTAAAACCACGGTTTCGGCGGCTTGGGCATGCAGGGCGCGTTTGAGGGCGGCTTCCTCATAATCGCCGGTGGTCAGGCCTGATTGCAGGTGAACGCCAGTTGCGCCCATGAAATACAGGTCAATATGCATCTGCGCCACCGCTTGCAGGGTTTGCGCCCCCATGTTCACCATGGAATGGCGAAAGAGTTTGCCGCCTAACATGATCACGTCTAACTTGGTGTGTGCGGCCAGTGCGCAGGCCACCTCGGGGCTGTGGGTGACCACGGTGGCTTGCAGGCTCAGGGGAAGGTGCTTGACTATTTCTAGCGCGGTGGTGCCGCCGTCTAGCAACACCACCTGCCCTGCCTTAACTAGGCTCGCACCCAGTTTGCCCAAATCCGCCTTGTCTTGGCTGGCAATGCGGGCGCGCGCCAGCGTGTCTCCCGTAGCGGGCGAGGCAGGCAGTGCGCCGCCGTGTACCCGCTGCAGCAGCCCTTGAGCGGCCAGCTCGCGCAAGTCGCGGCGAATGGTGTCTTCCGTGGCTTGCAGCGCCACGCTCAACTCTTTGGCCAGCACTTGGCCGTGGGCGGCCAGCTGGGCCAATATGTGCTGTTTGCGTTGCGAATTAAGCATGCAGCGATTGTAGGTCTTAGCGCGTGTATTTACGCAAAAATACGCACTACCACTTGATTAAAATGAGTAATGGCAATAATATTAGCGCGTATATCCACACTAATGCATGAAATTCAACGAAAAGAGGTGTTTATGAAACCGATGCTGATCCTGATTGCTGGCCCCTATATGTCGGGCACTGGCGGCGACCCCGCCAAAATTGCTGCTAACCAAGCCCGGCTTGAAAGCTTTGCCTTGCCGCTGTACGCGCGCGGCCATTTGCCACTGGTGAGCGAGTGGATGGCGCTGCCCATTGTGCATGCGGCGGGCGGCAAAACCCAGGGCGACGCGGTGTTTGAGCGATACCAAACACCAGTTGCCCAGCGCCTGCTCACCCGCTGCGACGCGGTGCTGCGCATCTCGGGCGCATCCAAGGGCGCAGACTTGGACGTGGCCACAGCACGCAAGCTGGGTTTGGCGGTGTACGAGTCATTGGATGATGTACCGTCTATGTAACCGAAATATTTAAGAAAAATACTGGCAATGTCAGCGTCATATGGTTATTGTTCACTATATTTTTTGTAGTATTGCAGAAAATTGCAGATGTGCATGAAGCCTTCGACAAGCTCAGGCCGAACGGACGGGAGGGTATGCCGTTGCGTTGGGTCAACACACTCGCCGTGAAATTCTGCGCTCGTGCTTTGAAGTACGGTATTTGGTATTTGGTATTTGGTATTTGGTATTTGGGCTTCGACCTCCAGAAAACCACAAGTCCAAGCGCCGGATAGGCTGCTGCGTCCCGACGATTTTGGCCGTACCCGTCCGCATGAGGAGCGGCGCAGTAGCCTTTCCGGCGCTTGGACGCTCCAAAACGGCGAGACCCAGTTAGTCCAAGGAGTGTCTGCGAGCGCAAAGTTCCACTGAAATGCGAATCGATAGAACTACAAAATAAATAGCAAACAATGACGCTCTGAAGCTGACATATGCCATATTTTCAGCAAATCCCCCACACAAACCCTTGAAAACCGCCAGATTGCCCTGATTTTACAAGGGGTAATAGGCATTCGAGCCAGGCAAACAGATAGCATTCACTTTATGAGCAGTACCCATTTTGGATTTCAAACCGTTGACGAGAGCGCCAAGGCCTCACGGGTGCGGGGCGTATTTGATTCTGTGGCCTCAAAATACGACGTGATGAACGACCTGATGAGCATGGGGCTGCACCGCGTGTGGAAGGCCTTTACCATCCTGACCAGCGGCGTGCGCGAAGGTTCTAAAGTGCTGGATATAGCCGGCGGAACAGGTGATTTGGCGCAGGCTTTTGCCAAAAAAGCGGGTGCTACTGGCCAAGTGGTGCACACCGACATCAACGAAGCGATGTTGCGCACAGGCCGTGAGCGCCTGCACAATGCGGGGGTACATTTGCCCACCATGGTCTGTGACGCCGAAAAGCTGCCCTATGCCAGCAACTATTTTGACATTGTGAGCGTGGCCTTTGGCCTGCGCAACATGACGCACAAAGACGCGGCGTTGGCAGAAATGTGCCGCGTGCTCAAACCTGGTGGCAAGCTGCTGGTATTAGAGTTTTCCACCGTAGCCAAGCCACTGGCCAAAGCTTACGATTGGTACAGTTTCAATGTCCTGCCCAAGCTAGGGTCATTGGTAGCGGGCGATGCGCACAGTTACCAGTATTTGGCAGAATCCATCCGCATGCACCCCGATCAGGCCACTTTAAAAACTTTGATGCAGGCGCAAGGTTTTGGCCATGTGGATGTGCACAACATGACGGGCGGCGTGGTGGCCTTGCATGTGGGTATCAAGTGCTGATGGATTTTGAGCTAGGGTTTTAGTTTTCAGTTTCAGTTGTTTTTTAATGTATTAACTTGGAGGCTTTATGAAAGTCTGGTCCGTAGTCTTAGTGGCAGCGATGATGCTGTTTAGTGCCCAAGCCGATGCTGCAAAGCGTATGGGCGGCGGTAAATCTGTGGGCAAACAGTCCAACAATGTGACGCAAAGCCAATCAGCCCCTGCCGGGGGTGCAGCCACCGCAGCTAAGCCTGCTACGCCAGCGGCACCCGCTGCTGCGGCAGCGCCAGCAGCAGCGCCTAAGAAGCCTTGGGGCGCGATGCTCGGCGGCTTGGCCGCTGGAGCAGGCTTGGCCTATTTGCTCAGCTCTATGGGCGTGGGCGGCTTGGCGGGTATGGCAGGTGGCATCATGCAAGTGCTGATGTTTGCAGCCTTGGCATTTGCCGCTTGGATGGCGTTTAAGTGGTTCATGAACCGCAAAAACGGCAACCAAAATGGCAATATGGCACAACAAAACAGCCCTTACGCGATGCAGGGCGCTGGCGCAGGCGCAGGCAATGCTGCTGCTAGTTACAACCCAGCCAATGTTGGCAATGACGCTTCGGCACGCCCTTGGGAGCGCAACAGCATGGCCTTTGACGCAACCCCTGCTGCACCTGCTGCAGTGACTTCGGGCGGTAGCATGATTGGCTCCGCTTTAGGCGCAGGCGCGGCATCCAGCGCAGGCCTGTCGGGTTCACAGTCTTGGGGCGTGCCCGCAGACTTTGACACCAATGGTTTCTTGGCGTCCGCCAAGCAAAATTTCATCACTTTGCAGGCCGCTTGGGACAAGTCTGACATCAGCAGCCTGCGCGCTATGATGACCGACGACATGCTGCTAGAGATCAAATCACAACTGGCCGAGCGCGAGTCGCACACTGGCAGTGGCGTGAACCACACCGAAGTGGCCATGCTCGAAGCCAAGCTCTTGGGCATTGAAGATGTGGGAACAGCTTATATGGCCAGCGTAGAGTTCTCCGGCTTGATCAAAGAAGATCCAGCCACTTCCCCAGAGCCTTTCCGTGAAGTGTGGAACATGACCAAAGCCAAAGTGGGTGGCGGTGGTTGGCTGGTAGCAGGCGTGCAAGCACTCACCTAAATCTTCGCAGCCCCCCAACCAAACGCGCCTACGGGCGCGTTTTTCATTCCATAATCAACGCTATGAACCCCACCCAGCCTTTTGGTTTTCCGCCCATTCCTGACTTTATCAAAACTGCCATGCCTGAGCCGCTTAAAAAACTGCTCACATCGCCCAGTTGGCTTATTGAAGAGGGCCAACGGCGTATAGTTTTGCTGCTTAACCACGTATTAGCGCAAGAAAAACAAGCCACAGAACGAATTTTTCGACAAAAAGGACGGGTTGTCAGCGTTAAATGGTCATACTTCACTATGCAAGTCATAGCAACACCAGCTGGGCTGCTAGACATTGCTCCCGCGGGTGCACGCGCTGATTTGGCCTTGACGGTAGAAGAAACCTCGCCGTTTGCATTGGCACAGGCCGCGCTGGAGGGCAAAAAGCCCTCCATTCGTATCGAGGGCGATGTGCAACTGGCCGCCGAGGTCAATTGGTTGGTAGACCATGTGCGCTGGGATGCCGAGGAAGACCTGAGCCGCATCATGGGAGATGCGCCCGCCCACACCCTCATGCAAGGCGTGCAACACATGACCAGCATGCTCAAAGGCTATGTGGCCAAAGCACCCTTTGCTTCGACTTCGACTTCGGCAAGTGGCCAAGCCACACACGCGCAGACCAGTGCAGCAGCACAGGCCACTGCATGAGCTGGTTTACCCGCATCTGGCGCGGCGCGTTCATCGTGCTGATTGTGCTGCGCTATGGGCTAGACGAGCTGGTGCTCACCAGTTTTCAAAAACCCTGGCTCAAGCTGATTGCACGCATTGTTTCGGTGGGGCGAGATCTGCGTGCGCCGCGCGGCCAGCGCCTGCGCGAGGCGCTGGAGCGCTTAGGGCCTATTTTTGTCAAATTTGGCCAAGTGCTTTCCACCCGCCGCGACCTCTTGCCCACTGACATCGCCGACGAACTGGCGCTTTTGCAAGACCGCGTGCCCCCCTTTCCTAGCAGTGTGGCCGTGGACACCATTGAGCGCGCTTTTGGTAAAAAATTGGCCGATATCTTTATCAGTTTTGACCAAACTCCGATTGCCAGCGCCTCTATTGCGCAGGTGCATTTTGCACGGATTTTGCACAAAGACGGTGCTGAGCGCGAAGTGGCTGTGAAGGTGGTGCGCCCTGGCATGCTAGCCGTCATTGAAAAAGACCTGAGCCTCATGCGCATGATGGCGGGCTGGGTCGAGTCGCTCAGCGCCGACGGCAAGCGCCTCAAGCCGCGCGAAGTGGTGGCCGAATTTGACACCTACCTGCACGACGAGTTAGATTTGATTCGTGAAGCGGCCAACGCGGCCCAATTGCGGCGCAATATGGAGGGGCTCAACTTGGTGTTGATCCCCGAGATGTATTGGGATTATTGCCACACCGAAGTGATGGTGATGCAGCGAATGAAGGGCCTGCCAATTAGCCAGCTCGACAAGCTGCGCAGCGCGGGTGTAGACATGAAAAAGCTCGCCACTGACGGGGTGACCATATTTTTCACCCAAGTGTTTCGCGATGGTTTTTTTCATGCCGACATGCACCCTGGCAATATCCAAGTGAGCACCGACCCTGCGCATTTCGGACGCTATATTTCACTAGATTTTGGCATTGTGGGCACACTCACCGAGCATGACAAAGAATACTTAGCACAAAATTTCGCCGCGTTTTTCAGGCGTGATTACAAGCGCGTGGCTGAATTGCACATCGAATCGGGCTGGGTGCCTGCCACCACCCGCGTCAATGAGCTAGAAAGCGCCATCCGCGCCTGTTGCGAGCCTTACTTTGACAGGCCGCTCAAAGAAATTTCGCTGGGCTTGGTGTTAATGCGTCTGTTTCAAACCTCGCGCCGCTTCCATGTGGAAATTCAGCCACAGCTGGTATTGCTGCAAAAAACCTTGCTCAACATTGAAGGCTTGGGCCGTGAGCTCGACCCCGATTTAGACCTGTGGAGCACGGCCAAACCATTCTTAGAAAAATGGATGCTAGAGCAAATGGGTCCGCAAAAACTATTGGCTCAACTCGCCGCCCAAGCGCCCACTTACGCCAAACTGCTGCCTGATTTGCCGCGCCTGCTGCACAGCTATTTGCGTGACAACCAAACGGACAGCCACGGTGACATCAAAGAACTCATTGCCGAGCAAAAGCGCACCAATGCCCTGCTGCAAAAAATCATCTATTGCGGCCTTGGATTTTTACTGGGTTTGATTTTGGTACAGTTTTTGCTCAGAATTAATTTGTCTAAATATTTTTAGGCCTCACGTTATTCAAATAGGAGACTCTTTGCCATGTTGTTGACTTTGGTTATTGTGTACCTGCTCATCACCATCGCCATTGGCCTGTGGGCGGCTAGACGGGTTAAAAACACCGCAGACTTTGCCATTGCGGGACGTAACCTCCCTCTCATCATGATTGTGACCACCACATTTGCCACGTGGTTTGGCTCTGAGACTGTGCTGGGTATTCCCGCCAAGTTCGTCTCTGGCGGCCTCAATGGCGTGGTGGAAGACCCTTTTGGCGCAGGTACTTGCTTGATTTTGGTGGGCCTATTTTTTGCGGGCAAACTCTACCGCATGACTTTGCTGACGATTAGCGACTACTACCGCGAACGTTTTGGCCGTACAGTGGAAGTGCTGTGTTCACTGATCATCATGCTCAGCTACTTGGGTTGGGTTTCTGCGCAAGTGACTGCGCTGGGCTTGGTATTCAACCTGTTGTCTAACGGGGCAATTACCATTCCCATGGGAATGGTAATTGGTGTTGTATCGATTCTCGCCTACACCCTTTTTGGCGGTATGTGGTCGGTGGCGGTCACAGACTTTATTCAAATGATTATTTTGGTCTTGGGTCTGTCCATTATTGCTATTTATGCCAGCGGCATGGCGGGCGGAGCCGACAAAGTGATTGCCTTTGCGGTGAGCAAAGAGCTTTTCAAATTTTGGCCAGAGCCCACGTTCAAAGACATGATTTTCTTTTTTGCCGCAGCCATCACGATAATGCTGGGCTCTATCCCTCAGCAAGACGTGTTCCAGCGCGTCATGTCGGCCAACAACGTGAACGCCGCCACCAAGGGACCGGTAATTGGCGGTGTGCTGTATATTTTGTTTGCTTTTGTTCCCATGTTTTTAGTGGCCAGCGCCTTGCTAATCATGCCCGCAGAGTCGGTCGCCCTGCTCAAAGACGATCCGCAAAAAGTATTGCCCACGCTGGTAATGACCAAGATGCCTTTTGTCATGCAAGTCTTGTTCTTTGGCGCACTCTTATCGGCCATCAAATCCACAGCTTCGGCCACTCTGCTTGCGCCAAGCGTGACCTTTGTCGAGAATATCTGGCGGCAGTTCAAGCCGCGTGTGAGCGACCAAACAGAGCTGCGCACCATGCGCATTACTGTGCTGGTGTTCAGTGCCTTGGTTTTGGTCTATGCTATTCAAATGCAGGGCACCCCCATTTATGAAATGGTCTCTGGCGCCTACCAAGTGACGTTGGTAGGCGCATTCATTCCGCTGGTGTTTGGCCTGTATTGGAAGCGCGCCAGCACGCAGGGTGCTATTTTTTCCATTGTGTTGGGTCTACTCACCTGGGGCACTTTTTTGGCCACTCCTTTGGGTACCGCATTTCCGGGACAGCTGGCTGGCATTCTGGCGGCACTGTTTGGCATGCTATTTGGCTCGCTTGCACCCCAAGTCATTAAAAACAGCCACGGATCGCACCATCAGGTGCATGGGATTTAACCAAACTGCCATTTTCTGCTGACAGACTATAATAGAAGGCTTTGCAGCTTGCGCCAATGCTGGCCGCTTTTAGGTCTTGCAACGCCCACTTGTCTGTTTATTTTTTCGGTTTATTTTTGTCTTTTTAGTTGTTGTATGCCAATTTATGCCTACCGTTGCGCGTCCTGCGGCCATGCCAAGGATGTTTTGCAAAAAATGTCAGACCCCTTGCTGACTGTATGCCCCGCTTGCCACGCGGCAACTTTTGAAAAACAGCTCACTGCTGCGGGTTTTCAGCTTAAAGGCTCAGGCTGGTATGTCACAGATTTTCGTGATGGCAAAAAAGACGGCGCAAATTCAGGGGTGGGCGAATCTAAAACCGTCGCGCCAGCAGCAGCTACCGCCAAAGCAGAAGCTCCTGCTGTTGCCCCTGCCGCAGCACCTACAACTTCTAGCCCTGCGCCCGCTCCAGCAACTCCTGCGCCTGCTGCGGCAAAAACATCGGTATCCGCGCCATGATGGCCTCGGTGCGCAAATGGCTGCTTGCTGGCCTCTTGGTCATCGTGCCGCTGGGCATCACAGTCTGGGTGCTTGAATGGATATTGTCAAGCCTTGACAAAACCCTGCTAATTCTGCCAGCGCATTGGCAACCAGACAAGCTCATTGGTTTTCATATTCCCGGTTTTGGGGTGATTTTGGCTTTTGCTATATTGCTCATTGTGGGCGCCGCGGTAAGCAACTTTTTGGGCAAAAAGCTCATGAAATGGTGGGATTCTTTGCTCAACCGTATCCCGGTGGTACGCAGCATTTATTCCAGCGTCAAGCAGGTCTCCGACACGTTGTTTTCCGATTCTGGCAATGCCTTTCGTAAGGCGGTGTTGATTGAGTGGCCGCGCGAGCGCGTCTGGACAATTGCTTTTGTAACGGGCGCCCCCAACGGTGAAGTGGCCGATTATCTGCATGGCGAACATGTGAGCGTGTACGTGCCCACTACGCCCAACCCCACGGGTGGTTACTTTGTGATGCTTAAAAAGAGCGACTGCATTGAGCTCGCCATGAGCGTGGACGAAGCGCTGAAATACATCGTGTCGATGGGCGTGGTGGTGCCTGGTAGCCATGCCGCAGTGGTTGCTAGCGCCGCCCCTGCAAAGTAATAATTTAATTTTGGAGTGCCCCCAAGGGCTGGAGTAAAACAATGTCTCAAATGCGTTCAAACTATTGCGGACTGACCACCGAAGCCCTCTTGGGGCAAACCGTCACCTTGTGCGGCTGGGTCAACCGCCGCCGCGACCACGGCGGTGTGATTTTTGTCGACCTACGCGATCGCGAAGGATATGTACAAATTGTCTGCGACCCCGATCGCGCCGACATGTTCAAAACCGCTGAGAGCCTGCGCAACGAGTTTTGCATTCAGGTCAAAGGACTTGTGCGTGCACGCCCCGCAGGCACCATTAATGATGCGCTTAAAAGCGGCAAAATTGAAGTGCTCTGCCACGAACTGAATGTGCTCAACCCTTCCGTCACGCCGCCGTTCCAATTAGACGACGACAACCTATCCGAAACCACGCGCCTGACGCACCGTGTTTTAGATTTGCGCCGCCCCTACATGCAAAACAACCTGATGCTGCGCTACAAGGTGGCCATGGAAGTGCGCAAATATTTGGACGGCAATGGTTTTATTGACATCGAGACACCGATGCTCACCAAGTCTACTCCCGAAGGGGCGCGTGACTACCTCGTGCCCAGCCGCGTGCAAGAAGGTCAGTTTTTTGCGCTCCCGCAGTCGCCCCAGTTGTTTAAACAATTGTTAATGGTGGCGGGCTACGACCGCTACTACCAAATCACCAAGTGCTTTCGCGATGAAGATTTGCGCGCTGACCGCCAGCCCGAGTTCACGCAGATTGATATTGAAACCAGCTTCTTGACTGAGCAAGAAATCCGTGACATGTTCCAAGGCATGATGACCACAGTGTTTAAAAACACCATGAATGTAGACTTGGGCGAATTTCCTGTGATGGCGTATGCAGATGCCATGCATTTATATGGCTCCGACAAACCCGACCTGCGCGTAAAATTGCAGTTCACTGAGCTCACCGATGTGATGGGCGATGTGGACTTTAAAGTGTTTTCTGCCCCTGCTACTAGCAAAGGGGGGCGCGTGGTAACCCTGCGCGTTCCAGGCGGCGGAGTAGAGGGCGCAATCAGTCGTGGAGAAATTGATGCTTACACTGAGTTCGTCAAAATCTACGGTGCGAAAGGCTTGGCTTGGATCAAAGTGAATGATCCTAGCAAAGGCCGCGACGGCTTGCAGTCCCCTATTGTTAAAAACCTGCACGATGCAGCTATTGCTGCCATCCTAGAGCGCAGCGGCGCACAGGCTGGAGACATTTTGTTCTTTGGCGCCGACAAGGCAAAAATCGTTAACGACGCGATTGGTGCGCTGCGCCTGAAAATAGGTTTGGGTGCATTTGGCAAAAAGAGCGGTCTGTTTGAAGCGGGCTGGCGTCCTATGTGGGTCGTGGATTTCCCTATGTTTGAGTATGACGATGCCTCGCAGCGCTACACGGCGGTGCACCACCCTTTCACTGCGCCTAAAGACGGCCACGAAGACTGGATGACTACCGCTCCAGAAAAATGCATTGCCAAGGGCTACGACATGGTGCTCAACGGCTGGGAGATTGGCGGCGGCTCGGTGCGTATCCATCGCGCCGATGTGCAGTCCAAAGTATTTGACGCACTCAATATCAGCGAAGCCGAGCAAAAACTCAAATTTGGCTTCTTGCTTGATGCCTTGCAATACGGTGCGCCCCCGCACGGTGGTTTGGCCTTTGGTTTAGACCGCATCATTACCCTTATGACCGGTGCCGAGAGCATTCGAGATGTGATTGCTTTCCCAAAAACCCAGCGTGCCCAGTGCCTGCTGACCCAAGCCCCATCTCCAGTTGACGAAAAGCAGCTCAAAGAACTGCATATTCGCCTGCGCACACCTGCGGCAACAGCGGCTAACTAGTCGCCCCTGAGAAACCCCCTTTTCTCAAATAGCCACCAATCCAAGCCTGAGATGGCGAGCCAATAAAGCCTCTGTCCAACGCGAAATATCCAGTGTCGATACTACGGCTGTAGTAGCGCTTAACAAAGCACCGACACGCAGGAAGCAATACGCGCAAAAAAGCCTCAGCTTATTGAGAATCTTGCGCAGATTGTGCGCAGCTGCACACAACAGCGCATTGATTGCATCGCCCTGTACACCCTTGAGGAAGTTGCGACTCAGCCGACTGTCCGACTTCATATGCCCAATCACCGGCTCAATCGCATTGCGCCGCCCAAGCCGCTTATGGATGCTGGGCGTGATGCCTCTTTTTGCTCCCGATATGAACACATTGCAAATATCGCTGTTGCAGCCATGGCCTTTGTAGCCTTTGTCCACAAAAACCTCTTTGGCCGCCACGCCACTGGTGCGCTGGGCTTGGTCTAAACACGCCTTGAGCGTATGCCCGTCATAAGGATTGTCAGGCAGTGACTTGGCCGCTAGTACAAACGATTCTTTGTTGGTCGTCACAATCCCCACTTTGACCCCAAACTCGTACTGCTTGTGGGCTTTGCCCTTGGCAATGCACTCCACCTCGGGGGCGTGCACGCTGTAGATCTTGGGCGGGTCATCCTGGGTACGCACGCGTGGCTGGCTGTGGATGCGGCTGGCAATTTGCAGCAGCTTATCCAAGCGCTTGCGTTGTTTGGCTCCCAAGTCCATGTCTTGCATCTTGCGCTGGGTATCGCGGATCACTCGCCCCAGCATGGTGCGCAGCTTCTTGGTTTGACCTGCGGCTCTGTTGAACTCGCGGGCGTGGGCGTAGCGGGCCGCTTGCGAGTATGCTTTTTGGCCTATGAAGGTGTAGGGCTGGCGCAGCGTGATACCGCACTGAACAGCCAGCTTGGCCAGCGCTATGCGGGCTTTGTTGAGCAGCCGTGCATCGGTGGGAAAGGCCACCGCTTTGTCTTGCACGGTGGTGTCTACGTTGACCACGGCCAGACTGGCGGGCGTGATGGTCTTGGTGTCTAAGCCCGTTTGTACTGTCAAGCCTAGTATGAATTCGCAGCCATCGGCACCAATACGCTGGCGAAAGCTGGTCATCAGGCTGGGGTCAATGGGCAGATTGTGGCAAAAGTATTGTCCACCGCAAAAGTACTGCCAGTAGGGATTCTCTACCCACGTGGCTACTAGCTCTTCATCGCTTTTATTGCGGATGTATTTGAGCAGTTGCAGGCCCACCATCAAACGGATGGGGTGGCCTGGGCGGCCAAGGCCAGCTTTGTACAGGCCGCCAAAGCGCTGCTCCATGGCGCTCCAGTCGAGTTGGTTGGCTAGTACGCACAGTTCATGGTTCAGATCTACCAAGTTAACCAACTCTTGGCGAAAGAGGTCTAAATCGCTGTCATGGGTGGTTTCGCGAAGAGCCATAAATTTGCAAGCTTTAGGGTGGATATGACCTTAAAGCACGCAATTTTTATACCACTAATCGGCTGCGAACCCGCATGGATGCTGGGGTTTGGAGGTTTCTCAGGGGCGACTAACTAAGTCTGTAACCGTTCAGGCCTGGCCTGAATGGGTTTAATTCGTACTCAGTTTATGGTGAGTACTAGATTGCTTTTATGCAGCATCTCAGGGCCAGCGGTGTAGCCTAAAAGAGCCTCGAATTTTGATGCTTTCTTACCACAAAGCAACCTAGCTTCCGCACTTGCGTAGTTTGCCAAACCCCGGGCAATCTCTACACCTTGTAGATTTCGCACCGCTACCACATCTCCCCTAGAGAAAACCCCTTCGACAGAGGTGATTCCGACAGGGAGCAAACTCGATTTACCATGCACTAAACGCTCTGCGGCACCCGCGTCCACGACTACTGCGCCAAACAGTTGCAAATGGTCAGTCATCCACTGCTTACGTGCTTGTGTTTTATGGGTTGATGCGACTAACAGCGTTCCTATCGATTCGCCATTCGCCAAACGCACCAGTGCATTGGGTTCACGCCCATAGGCTATCACAGTACTAGCTCCTGAGCCCGCAGCACGCTTAGCGGCTAGGATTTTCGTAATCATACCGCCTCGGCCAATTGAAGATCCTGCACCGCCTGCCATGCGCTCCAAGGCTGGGTCACCGGCCTGTGCCACATCGACGAACTTGGCATCAGGGTCTTTGCGCGGATCAGCGCTAAACAGCCCTTTTTGATCAGTCAGGATGATGTAGGCATCTGCATCGATCAAATTAGCCACCAAGGCACCCAAAGTGTCGTTATCGCCAAACTTGATTTCGTCATTCACCACCGTATCATTTTCGTTGATGACGGGCACTACTCTGTGCTGCAAGAGCGTCAAAAGCGTGGAGCGGGCATTTAAATATCGCTCACGGTCGGCCAAGTCTGCGTGCGTCAGCAGCACTTGGGCACTAGAGAGCCCACGTTCGCGCAATTTGGATTCATACATTTGCACCAAGCCCATTTGCCCCACGGCTGCGGCAGCTTGCAATTCGGATATATTAGTCGGACGCAGAGCCCAACCAAGCCGTTTCATACCCTCGGCAATTGCACCGCTGCTCACCATGACCACTTCACGCCCATCAGCTACCAGAGCTGCAAGTTGCTGACACCACAGACCAATAGCTGACTCGTCTAGTCCGCGGCCTTCGTTGGTCACCAAGCTTGAACCCACCTTCACAACGAGGCGTTTGGCATTGGCGATATTTTTTGAGCCTATATTAGCCATATTTTAGATAAATTATGCCAATGTCGTCGTTAAATGGTCATTTAATGCTACTAATAAAATAGCATTTTGTTAACAAAAATAACACATAACATCCGGTGAATTTCACATCAAAACACCTAGTGACTGTGTCAGTTTGGTCGAAAACGCGGATCAACGGCCAACTCGGCTGCGGCTTTGGCGTCGGCCTCGGCATGCGCCGCAGTGCGGTCGTCCACCACGCCAGTTTCCACAGCAAAGCGGGGGTCTACTTGCACGGGACTATTTTCACGCCGCTGGTGCATTTGCACATGTTTGTTCACGGCTTGCACCAAGTGTTCACAGCCTTGGCGTGTAAGGGCGGAAATCTCCAACACCATCAAAGGGTCAGCGGCTTTGAGCTTCATAGCCGTTCGATAGCGTTTGACAAAGTTTTTGACCACTGCTTGGCGATCTTCGAGAGCCACCATGTCCAGCTTGTTCAGTACCAGCCAACGCGGCTTTGCAAACAGTTCTTCGTCGTATTTTTTCAACTCGCCCACGATTGCCTTGGCTTGCTTTACAGGGTCAACACTGTCGTCAAACGGCGACATGTCCACCACATGCAGCAAGAGACGCGTGCGCTGCAAGTGCCTTAGAAAGCGATGCCCCAAACCTGCGCCATCTGCTGCGCCTTCAATGAGTCCTGGCATGTCAGCAACGACAAAGCTTTGCTCGGGGGCTGCACGTACCACCCCCAAGTTGGGGTGCAGCGTGGTGAACGGATAATCGGCTATCTTAGGTTTAGCATTTGAAATAGCTGTAATCAAAGTGGATTTGCCAGCGTTGGGTAAACCCAGCAGTCCCACATCAGCCAGAACTTTAAGCTCGAGTTTGACACTGAAGCGCTCACCCAAAAAACCTGGTGTTTTTTGTCTCGGCGCACGGTTAATGGCAGATTTAAAACGCATATTGCCAAAACCACCGTCACCACCTTTGGCAATGGTGATGACCTCGCCTGGAGTGATCATTTCAAACATCACATGGCCAGTTTCAGCGTCAGAAATGATCGTACCAACAGGCATTTTCAAGGTAATGTCGTCACCCATAGCTCCAAACATGTCGCTGCCCATACCATGCTCGCCGCGCTGCGCTTCGTGTCGTCGTTCGAAACGAAAATCCACCAAGGTGTTCAAATTGGGATCTGCCACGGCATAGACATGACCACCACGCCCGCCGTCGCCCCCGTTGGGGCCACCAAATTCTTTGTATTTTTCATGGCGAAACGAGACGCAGCCGTTCCCCCCATCGCCTGCAGCAATGTCGATATAGGCTTCGTCAACAAATTTCATAGCACACTAGTTTACAAAACAAAAAACCCCGTGATACGGGGTTTTTTGAGGTTAGCAGTCGTTAAGCCGCCGCTGCAATGCTCACAGTGTGCTTATTCAGCGCACCTTTGTGGCTAAATGACACATGGCCGTCAGCCAGAGCAAACAACGTATGGTCTTTGCCAATACCGACATTGTCGCCGGGATGAAACTTGGTACCACGTTGGCGCACGATGATCGCGCCAGCGGTGATTAACTCACCGCCAAAGGCCTTCACACCGAGCATTTTTGGGTTGGAATCTCTTCCGTTTCGCGTCGAGCCGCCGCCTTTTTTCTGTGCCATTTCAAAGCTCCAAGAAAATTATTTTTTCACGCCGCCGACGAGAGCGTCGCACAGCGCTTTGAATTCGTCCATCTTGCCATCACGCAGCAAAGCGGCTTGCTCAGCCCACGATGCAGGATTAGCCAAGCTGAAACGACCACCTGATGCCTTGAGCATAGCCACCATGTCGTCTGCCTTGGCATCAGCCAATGCAGCAAACGTGGTGATGCCTCCAGCGGCCAGTACTTTAGCGATTTTCGGGCCAATGCCTTCAATCAACTCGATGTCATCTTTGCCACCAGCTGCGGGTACATAAGCAACAGGAGCTGCCAAGCTTGCCTTGAAAACGCCACCTTTGCCGTCAGCGATTTCCGCAATGAACAGCTCGGTGTAGTTTTGGCGATGGCCTTGGCGCTTTTGATAGTGCTTACGACGACGCATTTTGAAAATGCGCACCTTGTCGTGCCTGCCCTGTGCCACTACCGTGGCCTTAATCGCTGCTCCGGAAACCAAAGGAGTGCCGATGACTAAATCACTGCCGGAACCGACAGCCATGATTTGGTCTAACACTATCTCTTGGCCTACGTCCGCAGCGATCTGTTCTACTTTAAATTTTTCGCCAGCAGCAACTTTGTATTGTTTGCCACCGGTTTTTACGACCGCGTACATAAGAACCTCTAGAATTTTATCTATGGAAGAATCTGCGGAAGATTTTCCACAGAGCCTTAAATTATAGCATGTGCGGGTTTTCCTCTCAACAATAAACTAAAACGCCACGCGAGTTAATATAATCAGGCCTATATTGAGCACGCATACCTTGGCCGCATCTTCCACCACCACCTCCGAAGTTCTTTCACTTGTTGCTAACGATATGTGCGAGGTAGACGCAGTAATAAGCGCCCGATTAGCATCCGATGTACCACTTGTTGGCCAAATATCACACTACATCATATCGGCTGGAGGCAAAAGGTTACGGCCAGCACTGCTCCTGCTCACCGCTGGGGCTTTAGGCTACACCGGCAAACAACGCTTTAACTTGGCAGCTGTCGTTGAATTTATTCACACGGCCACGCTTTTGCACGACGATGTCGTGGACGAATCGAGCCTTCGCCGTGGGCGTGCAACGGCCAACGCCTCATTTGGCAACCCCGCCAGCGTACTGGTGGGAGATTTTTTGTATTCCAGAGCGTTTCAAATGATGGTCGATGCAGGCAACATGCGTGTGATGCAAATTTTGGCTGAGGCTACTAATGTGATTGCAGAAGGCGAGGTTTTGCAGCTTATGAATATGCACGATGCCTCACTGGACGAAGACGGTTACCTAAAAGTGATCCGCTCCAAAACCGCCAAATTGTTTGAGGCAAGCGCACGTTTGGCAGCTGTTTTATCAAACTCTAGCCCAGAAATGGAAGCCGCTTGCATGCAATACGGACAATCCCTTGGTACAGCCTTTCAGGTGATTGACGACATATTGGATTACGACGGCCTCCCACACGAAATGGGAAAAAATTTGGGCGATGATCTTAGAGAAGGCAAGGCAACGCTCCCACTGATCATCGCCATGCAACGCTGCGCCCCTGGGCAACGGCTGTTAATTCAAACAGCAATACAAAACGGGGGGGTAGATCAATTGGCAGCAATCATAGACATCGTACGCTCGACTGGCGCTATCGAAGCGACGCGTCTGGCTGCATCTGCGGAAGCACAACGGGCTATCGACGCTTTAAATGGCTGGCCCGACAATGGATTTACCCAGTCAATGCTACTGCTAGCCAAGCAGCTTCTGACTAGGCGTACTTAAGACCCTTTGCTTTCATTTCATGCGCGTTTTGTTGGCGGATTTTTACAAAACAGCGTTGCTTGTCGCCCTGAATTTAAACCGTTGGTTTACAGCCACGTTAAAATAAGCGATGATCACAGGTTATGGTTAGCATAAAGAATTAATTGCCCATGGCTGCTGCTGCAAACGCAATCACTGAAGTCTCCAATGTTGCATTGCCCGGTTTAGGTCGGGCATTGATCATGGCTGGCAAACTTAGTCAAAAAATGGCTGAGGATTTGTACAAAAAGTCTCACGCCTCTAGAACCAGCTTCATTGCAGAGCTAACTGGCTCAGGCGCTGTATCACCAAGAGATCTGGCGCACACCATGTCGATAGCGTTTGCTGCACCCTTAATCGATATTGATGCACTTGATATCCAGCGGCTGCCCAAAGGCATACTCGATCCCAAGCTCTGCCAAAGTTTACGCGTGGTAGTGCTGAGTAAACGCGGCGGACGATTGATCATTGCAACAGCAGACCCTTCGGATCAGCAAACAGCCGAAAAAATTAAATTCGCGACCCAACTGGGTGCCGATTGGGTAATCGCTGAATACGACAAATTGAGCAAGTTGGTGGATGCTGGAGCTGTTAGCGCTAGCGAAGCCATGGAAAGCATCATTGGTGGAGATTTTGAGTTTGAAGAAAGTACGATTGACACCGGGGCGACAGAGGAAACAGAAAATGTGGGCGAACAGGTAGAGGATGCTCCTGTTGTCAAATTTTTACAAAAAATGCTGGTTGACGCATTCAACATGCGCGCATCTGATTTGCACTTTGAGCCCTACGAGCATACCTACCGCGTCCGCTTCAGGGTCGATGGTGAGTTGCGAGAAATTGCAGCGCCTCCCATTGCAATCAAAGATAAACTGGCGTCCCGTATCAAAGTCATCTCCCGCATGGACATTTCCGAAAAGCGTGTACCGCAAGACGGGCGTATGAAAATGAAGATGGGGCCTGACAAGATGATCGACTTTCGGGTTAGTACGCTGCCCACCATGTTTGGAGAGAAGATCGTTATCCGAATTCTTGATCCATCCAGCGCAAAATTAGGCATTGAAGCGCTGGGGTACGAGCCCGAAGAAAAGGACCGTCTACTCACCGCAGTGCAGCGACCCTATGGAATGGTTTTGGTGACTGGCCCCACCGGATCCGGGAAAACTGTTTCTTTGTACACCTGTCTGAACATATTAAACAAACCAGGCGTGAATATTTCTACTGCCGAAGACCCCTGCGAAATTAACTTGGTTGGCATCAACCAGGTGAACATGAATGACCGCGCAGGGCTTACTTTTTCGGTTGCACTCAAATCTTTTTTACGGCAAGATCCTGACATCATCATGGTCGGCGAGATTCGCGATCTAGAAACTGCCGACATCGCGATCAAAGCTGCTCAAACTGGGCACTTGGTATTGAGTACATTGCATACGAATGATGCGCCCACTACACTAACGCGGATGCGGAATATGGGTATTGCCCCATTCAATATTGCCTCTGCAGTTATTTTGATCACCGCCCAGCGTTTGACTCGTCGCCTTTGCGTGAACTGCAAAGCACCTGTAGATATTCCACGGGAAACATTGGTAGAGGCAGGGTTTAAAGATGAAGACGTTGACGGCACATGGACTCCATATGGCCCTGTGGGTTGCAGCATGTGTAATAACGGCTACAAAGGTCGCGTGGGTATTTATCAAGTGATGCCGATCAGTGAGGAAATTCAACGCATCATCTTGCGCGACGGCAGTGCTATGGAAATTGCAGAGCAATCTTCTCGCGATGGTGTGCGCACCCTGCGAGAGTCAGGATTGAGCAAAGTACGGATGGGAATGACCTCGCTGGACGAAGTACTGGCCTGTACCAATGCTTAGGTCACAATAGTGCATGCAACAGAATCCCCAAGGGAATTATTATGGCAACAGCAATAAAAAAAGACAGCACAGAACTTGTGTATGAATGGGAAGGCAAAGACCGCAACAGCAAGGTTGTGAAAGGCGAGATGCGTGCATCTGGAGAAAACCAGGTGCAGGCATCTTTGCGCCGTCAAGGCATTTTGGTCACGAAAGTCAAAAAACGCCGGATGCGCTCTGGAAAACGCATCACAGCTAAAGACATGAGCATTTTTACGCGACAACTGGCCACCATGATGAAGGCGGGTGTGCCGCTCTTGCAATCTTTCGATATCGTTGGCCGCGGGAATCCTAACCCAAGCGTCACAAAACTACTCAACGATATCCGCATGGATGTGGAGACGGGTACATCCTTGTCTGTCGCGTTTCGCAAGTACCCCATCCAATTCGACAACCTGTACTGCAACCTTGTAGAAGCTGGAGAGGCTGCTGGTATTTTGGAACAGTTGTTGGATCGGCTTGCCGTTTATATGGAAAAAACAGAGGCCATTAAGTCCAAAATCAAATCTGCTTTGATGTACCCAATCTCTATCCTTATTGTGGCGTTTGTTGTAGTGGCGGTGATCATGATTTTTGTCGTCCCTGCTTTTAAACAAGTTTTCAGTTCTTTTGGAGCTGACTTACCGGCACCAACTATGTTTATCATTGCGCTGAGTGAATTTTTTGTGAAGTATTGGTGGCTGATTTTCGGGGGGCTTGGAGGGGGAATTTATTTTTTCATGCAAGCTTGGCAACGGAATGAAAAGTTTCAAATGGTAATGGATCGTGTCATGCTTAAACTTCCAGTCTTCGGCGTTTTAGTAGAAAAGTCATGTATCGCGCGATGGACTCGAACTTTGTCAACCATGTTTGCAGCGGGTGTGCCTCTGGTAGAGGCGCTTGATTCTGTAGGCGGTGCAGCTGGAAATTCAGTTTATGCATCCGCCACATCCAAAATTCAACAAGAAGTATCCACCGGAACTAGCCTTACATCTGCGATGACCAATGCGAATCTTTTTCCTTCAATGGTATTGCAAATGTGCTCCATAGGTGAAGAGTCTGGCTCTATTGATCACATGCTTGGTAAGGCTGCGGATTTTTACGAGGGCGAGGTTGACGACATGGTCGCTGGAATTTCCAGTCTTATGGAACCCATCATCATCGTTGTACTAGGATCAATTATCGGGGGCATCGTCGTCTCCATGTACCTTCCAATTTTCAAGCTCGGACAAGTGGTTTAAGCATGTTGGAAGTGATCATTGTTGGTCTTTTCGGCCTCTTAATCGGTAGTTTTCTCAATGTAGTGATCTATCGACTTCCCAAAATGATGGAAAGGCAGTGGGAGGTCGAATGCGCAGAATACT
>JANOYR010000189.1:0-5491 GCA_031428975.1 Polaromonas sp.
GTAGACAACAAAGCCCACCAGAATGAAAACCCCAAAACGGTGATCAAACCCCATGCCGTAAATGCTGAAAAAGCAAGCAAATCTCCATGCGCAAAATTCAGCACCTCCGTCGCTTTGTAAGTCAACACCAGCCCCAACGCAACCAGCGCATACACGGCTCCAACAGAGATACCATTCACGGTCAATTGGGCAAGAAGCTGCATGGATGCATTCATGGCGTGTACTCCTCAGAATTTAGAGGCCTTGCTCCACCACAAAGCTCACCACAGTAGCACACGAACCACCGATGTTGAGTGTTTGAATCCGCTTAGCACCTTCGATTTGGCATTCGCCTGCATTGCCCGTCACTTGTTGGGCCGCATCAAACAGCATGCGTGTGCCAGTGGCTCCCACCGGATGCCCGCAACCTATCAAACCGCCGCTCATATTTACAGGGCAACTTCCGCCCGCTTCAATGCGCCCATCCTCCACGGCCTGCCAGCTTTGCCCCGGCGCAGTCAATCCCAGATGGTCTATCGCCATATACTGGGTAGTTGTGAAGCAGTCATGTGTCTCTATGCCGCTCATGGCCTCAATACCTGAAACACCAGCACGTTGCCATGCATCTTCTATGGTCTGTCGAACATGCGGAAAAACATAGGTCGCCCCCCGGCTGCGCTCTAGCTTGTCTTTGAGTTTAAGACCCGCATTGCGATGGCCCCAGCCAGTGATGCGCGGTATTGCGCGAATCGGCATACCCAAGCGCGTCGCGTGCGCTTGTGCAAAGCGGCTGGAAGCAAGCACAACGGCACAAGCACCATCGGTAATTTGCCCACAATCTTGGCGGCGCGTACCAGGCTCAATCACCGGATTTGCGCTGTCGTCGTCCGTAAAACTGAGTTCATCAAACTGCCACTTTCGCGTTTGCGCTAATGGGTTGCGCTTGGCATTGCTGTAATTGAGCTGTGCAATACGGTTTAAATATTTGCGATCTAAGCCATAGCGATTTTCATACTCTTGCGCCACAAGACCAAACGCTGCAGGCCACATGAACTTGCAATCAATGTCTTCATGCCCTTGCCATGCGGCTGCATTTTGATTCTGCGAGGCCACATCACCTAGCACATTTTTAAACTCTTCAAGCCCTAAAACCAATACACAATCATATCGACCAGCCTCAATCTCTGCCATGGCAGTCAGCACAGCCAAGGACGATGAGGCACATGCGCCTTCATGGCGCATGGCTGGCACCCCCCATAACTCTGGCACCACCTGCGCCACCATAGCGCCCAGATGCGCCTGCTGGCGTTGAAGCTCGCCAAATGCATTTCCGACATGGATGCTATCAATTTTTGATGCCTCGAGAGAACAATGGGCCAATACACCCAGTGTTGCCTCCCGCGCCATATCGGACATATCTTGTCCATGACGCGACCACACTTTTGCAAAATCGGTTTGAAAACCACCCAAAATGTGCACGGTTTCTTTCATGTCAAAGTCCTTTGGTCAAAAGTAATTCCCTCAAGCGATGCTGTCCAGGGCAACTGCGCCATACGACTGAGCGCTTGTTGGTATTCATGGGCAAGTTGCCCCACAACGTTCGAAGTCGTTTCTATCGATTTGATCGTGCCAAGACCTTGTCCTGCTGCCCAAACATCCATCCATTTTTTGCCTGCAAAAGACTGGTTGCTGTCGTATCTACGACCGGGGGCATCAGGCATATTGTTTGGGTCTAAACCATTGGCCACCAGAGATGGCTTGAGCCAACTCGCGGCAGTACCCGTTACCCCAGCACTCACGATCAAATCATCCACAGTACTGTTGACCACCATATTTTTATATGCGGCGGGTGCCATGCTCTCCGTGGTGGGGATAAAACGAGTCCCCATATAGACAAAGTCAGCGCCCGACGCCACAGCGCCTGCAATACCCCAACCATCTGAAATACCACCACCCGCGATCACGTACCCATCAAAAAAATCTCGCACTGCACCTACAAATGCGAATGGCGATAAAAAGCCAGTGTGCCCACCAGCCCCTGCCGACACACAAGCCAAACCATCGGCTCCTGCCATCACCGCCTTTTTGGCCAACGCAATCGTGATCACATCAGCAAAGACCAAACCTCCATAGGCATGCACCACCTCAATGACTGGCTTTGGGCTACCAAGTGCAGTGACTACGATGGGAGGCTTGTACTTGGCGACAAGAGCCAAATCTTGCGCCAAGCGCGTGTTGGACGAATGCGTGACAAGATTCGCACACCAGGGCCCAATGGTGGCTTGAGGCTGGGCATCGCGCGCCAGCGCAAGCCCTTCTGTGATCTGCTTCATCCAGATTTCCAGCTGCTCTACTGGCCGCGCATTGGGTGTCGGAAAAGCGCCAATGATGCCTGCCTTGCAAGCAGCCAAGACGAGTTCCGGCCCAGAGATTAAAAACATCGGCGCTGCAAAAACGGGCAGGCGTAGTTTAAAGGGGAATGGATTGGTCGACATACGCTGCCTAAGCCCTTCACTCAGCCGCTTTAAAGCCAGAGATTTTGACGGCCTCTGCCCAACGTTTTGACTCTGCCTGAGAAAATTTTGAGAATTCCTCGGGAGAACTCGGAAGAGGTTCGAAGCCAACTGCAGCCCATTTGCTTTGGATCTCGGCGCTTCGCAATACTTTAACGAACTCGGCATTCAATCTACTGATGCTGACATCTGGAGTGCCTGCTGGCGCTGCAATCGCTGACCATATATAAATGTCAAGTTCCGGATACCCTTGCTCTCGAAAGGTAGCCACACTAGGCGCTAGTGAAGACCGAAGTGGGCTGGTAATCGCCAATAATTTGACTTTGCCAGAATCTACATGGGCCTTGACAGCCAAGAGCGGTACAAAAGCCGCATGTACCTGCCCGCCCACTAAATTTTGTACAGCTGGGGGGGTTCCATTAAAAGGCACATGCACCATGTCGATACCGGCACGTTGGTTCAGTATCACGCCAGCAAAATGGGATGAGTTACCCGCCGTGAACGAAGCAAAAGAAACTTTACCAGCATTCGATTTAGACCATGCCACAAACTCTGCGATGTTACTCGCTGGCACACTGGCGTTCACTGCCATAACCAATGCAGCACCTAAAAAATTAGTCACTGGTTTGAAATTTTTCTCAGGATCGTAAGGTAGTTTCAAAAAAGTATGGGGATTGATCGTGAACATGCTCGTGTTAGCCAGTAATAAGGTGTAGCCATCTGGAGTTGCGTGCATGACGTTTTGAGCGGCAATAATTCCAGAACCCCCTGGTTTTGACTCTATGACGAGTGCTTGACCCGTATTGTTTTTGAAAACCTCTGCGACCTGACGCAGTGCGGTGTCCAAGGTATTTCCCGGAGCAAAGGGCACGACGACTTTGACGGACCGATCGGGGAAAACTGGCTGCGTCCAAGCACAGGGCATTGCTTGTAGTGCCGCTGAAGCCCCGAGTCCTTGCAAAACATTGCGTCTCTTCATAATCGCCCTTTCAAAGCAATGTCGTCAATAAGTCAGCCAGCCGCTTGGGTTGCTCTAGTGGAGTCATGTGTCCTGCTGATTCGATCCATTCGAGTTTTGCACCGGGGATGCTTGCCGCTAAGTCTTGTGATGCGGCAGGTGGCACGACCAAATCGTCGCGCGCACTCACCACCAGAGTGTCTGCGTGAATCCGTACCAGCATTTGGCGTTGGTCATCACGCGCCATAATGGCCCGCAGCTGACGAACCGCAGCTTGAGGCCCAGCTTCGCGCATCACTGCAAGTAGCTCAACTACCAGAGGCGTGTTGGTCTGGTTGTCTTTGCACACACCAAATGTCGCAATCCCTTGAATCACTTTTTCAAAATTGCGCTCTAGGGCTTGAATAGTTTTCTCTCGGGCGACCATACCCTCTGGTGTTTCAGGTGCGCCAGATGTATTGATCAGCGCAATAGCCCACGCGCTGCTAGGGCGTTTTCCTAACAGGTAGCTACCAACAAGGTCAAGCGCAACATAACCCCCCATTGAAAATCCGCACACCACAAGCCGCTGCGACTGCGGCACATCCGCGACCAATGCCCACGCATCGCGCGCCATCTGCGCAATACTGGACTGTGTGGTGACATCCGCAACTCGAACATCTGCGACGTTTTGGAGCATGGGCAACACAGACGACCATATGCGCGCGGTATTGAGCATACCCGGAACGAGTAAAAGCACTGGCATATTGTGGTGCTGCGTATGCGGGCTCATATTGTCTCCGAAGGTGTAAAAAGTGCGGCGGCTTGTTCACGCAAAGTTCTTTTAAGCACTTTTCCTATGGGGTTACGCGGCAAACTTGGCAGTGATAAAAAATATTCGGGAAGTTTGTATGCGGCTACACGCTGCTCATGGCGCAGATACTGCGTCAATAGGGCCAAAGACAATAGCTGCCCTTCTAGTGCAGCAACGCAGGCACACAATTTTTCACCTAGTATGGGATCTGGAACACCCACCACGGCTACCTCACGCACTCCCGGGCAGGCAGCCAACAAGCCTTCAATTTCTTCACTTGAGATATTCATCCCACCACGAATCACCAGATCTTTTGATCGACCTACATACTTGTAATATTGGAGTGCTTCTCCGGCGATTTCAAAAAGATCGCCAGTCTTGTAGAAGCCTTGCTCGTCAAATGCATGCTGTGTGAGCAAAGGCGCACGAAAGTAGCCACCAAACACCGTAGGGCCCTTAAATCGCAGCTCACCATGTTGTCCTGCAACCGTGATGTCGTGGCCCGTATCACTGTCGACCAAGCGGGTTTGTATTTTACGGGTCGTCGATACACTCCATGCATAGCCATCGACTCCCGCACGGGGGAAAAATTGTGCTCTCAAAGCAGGATCAGGAATATCAACGTCAGATGCGGACAATGCCGCTCCTTCATTGGAGCCAAAATAATTCACAATTTGTACGCCATACTTCTGTGCAAACCCTTGCACCATCCATGGTGAAAGCGGTGCCGCGCCCGAACCTATGCGAGCAAGACGTTTGAAATCAATGCCCTCCAACAGCGTGTCATTTTGCAGCAATGTATTCAATATTGACGGAGGGGCTACGGTGTAATCGATTTTTTCTTCGCGCAGTTGTTGTAAAAAAACAGGCATGCTAAAAGGCTGGTGTTGTACGACCGTGCCCCCCAAGACAAGCCATGCAGAAAATGCAGTGGACAAACCCGCCATATTGACAAATGGAAACGGATTAAGTAGCCGTGCATGCCGCGGCAAACATGCCGCCTCAATGATACTTGGCGCAACAATCAGCCATTCGTTATGGCTGCGTGGAACGCCTTTGGGCTGGGCTTCTGTCCCAGATGTCCAGCAAATCGAAAAGACATCATTGGCCGATATGCTGGCTATTTTTTCTACTTGTTCAAGTGTGTTGATTTGCTCTTGCGTCAAGGCCTTCGACGTGCATGCGGCGATGTCCACCACACCGAGAGGCAATGCCCCCCCCCAAGCAAGTACAGTTTTCAAGGTTGTT
>JANOYR010000190.1:0-41328 GCA_031428975.1 Polaromonas sp.
TACACCATTGGCACTGGCGGCTCGTCGGTGGTGGCGCTGCTGCTCGACCACATTGTGCCGCGCCTGCTAGGCAAGAATCCACTCTTAGTAGAAGCGATTTGGAAGGACTTGTTTTTTCATACCCACGCCACTGCAGTGGGCGCTATCACCAGCTTGGCGCTGGCCTGCGTAGACACTGCCTTGTGGGATTGGAGGGCACAAAGCCAACAATTACCTTTGTGGCAACTACTGGGTGGCGCACAAAGCCGTGTACCGCTGTACACCACCGAAGGGGGTTGGCTGCACCTGAGCAGCAGCGAGCTGATAGAGCAAACGCTGGCAGCCAAAGAGCAGGGTTTTAAAGGCGCAAAGATCAAAGTGGGCAGACCGCATGTGAGCGAAGATGTGGCTAGACTTACAGTTGTGCGCGATGCCGTGGGCGGCGCATTTGACATCATGGTGGATGCTAACCAAGGCTTGAACCGCAGCGAGGCGCTGCGGCGTGCATACGCATTTGCAGGTTTGGGTCTCGGCTGGATAGAAGAACCCATGGCTGCCGAGGACGTGTCTGGCCACCGCCACTTGCGCCAGCAAACGGCCATACCCGTGGCAGTGGGCGAGTCTTTGTACCATTTGTCACAGTTTCGCGAATATTTGGAAACAGGCGCATGCAGTGTAGTGCAGCCTGATGTAGCGCGTATTGGCGGCATCACGCCGTGGCTGAAGGTAGCACACTTGGCCGAGGCCTTTAATGTGCCGGTGTGCCCGCATTTTTTAATGGAGCTGCATGTGAGCCTCTGCGCCGCTGTACCCAATGCAGCCTGGGTGGAATATATCCCCCAGCTGGACGACATTACCACTAGCCGCATGCGGATTGTTGACGGCTATGCTTACCCGTCTGATGTTGCTGGCTTGGGCATTGCTTGGGATTGGGATTCCATTACCTCTCGGCAAAAATTTTGCACGGCTATTCATCATTAGACCGTATTTTTTCACTACTTATTGCCATTCAAGGACGATATGCGACTTCTAGGAAAAACCGCTTTAGTCACCGCCGCTGGCCAAGGCATTGGCAAAGCCAGTGTGCTGGCGCTGGCCGCTCAGGGCGCTCAGGTGATTGCTACCGATGTGAATCCCGCACTTTTGGCTAGCTACACAGGCGTGGTCAATGTGCGCACACAGGTGCTGGACGTACTGGACAAACCAGCTATATCGGCATGCATCAGCCGGTTCGATCGCTTGGACATATTATTCAACTGCGCAGGTTTTGTGCATACTGGCAGTGTGCTGGATGCTCAGGAAAGCGAATGGGAGTTTGGTTTTAACCTGAATGTGCGCGCCCAGTTTTGGGCTATTCAAGCTGTTCTGCCCTTGATGGTACGCCAAGGCAGTGGCAGCATCATCAACATGGCCAGCGTATGCTCAAGTATCAAAGGCTTACCCAATCGCTTCATATATGGAACAACCAAGGCTGCAGTGATTGGCCTGACTAAATCTGTAGCTGCGGATTTTGTAGCGCAAGGGATACGCTGCAACGCGATATGCCCAGGCACAGTCGACACACCGTCGCTGGGCGACCGCATCAACGCTTTTGAAGATCCCGCAGCAGCACGCCAAGCTTTCATTGCACGCCAGCCTATGGGGCGTCTCGCGCAAGCAAGCGAGATCGCGCCCTTGGTGGTTTTTTTGGCATCTGACGAATCTGCCTTTGTAACTGGGCAGGCTTACAGCATTGATGGTGGTATTTCTATTTAAGCCACAGCACTCGGTATCGATCGGCTAGATTGGCTTGATCATTGAATTGGCGATCAAGTCGTTGTCAAAAATGCATAAGCGCTGGGCAAATTTTAGCCCTTGGCTGGTGTGCACCATGCGGTCTAGGTAGCGGCCAACGCTCAAAATCTCAGGCAGAGCGTTGCGGTGCGTGCGTATTACCAGATATGCTGTTTCAGCCTCGATGCATTCTGCGTTTTCTAGCGTAAGCAGGGGTGCGCTCACAATATGCCGCTGGTAATACGGGTCATGGTAAATCGTTTGCTGTGCACCGTAGACACGGTCGCGCAGCATGGCTTGGCTTTCAAAATGTAGAATCGAGAGCGGTAGCCGAGCTTCAAAATTTTCACGCGATTGAATTTGGTAGGTGCATTGCTCAGTGAATAAATCTGGCCACTCAGAAAAATCGGTACTGTCCAAAATTTGAGCGTAACGCAGATGCAGCGCCTGCACATCAGTAAAATTTGAATCTTTCATAACTATATTATTCATAGCACACTATGACCATTTCACCGTGACATTGGCAGTATTTCTTATGCATACAGCGTTAAACATCCATGCAATTTCGCCAGTAGGCATACATACCGCGGATGAGGGTTTCAGTCACCATGTGATCGGTGGCTTTAACCTCAAGTCCATCTAGTTCGCTCAAGGTACGTGCCTCTTGATTCGCTGCAAAAGCCTGTTGCACAAACGCAATAACCTCTCCGTCGTCTGCGCTCACAAAACCTGCTGGCCCAAATAAATTGGCTTGGCGTAAACGCCGCTGGATCATCGCCTCGTTATCGTCTTCAAAACCAAAATGTGTCCACACAAAATCAAACTCGCCCACGCCTACGGGCTGTATGTGGCGGGTGGACAGTGAGTTGACTTGCTGCTGGATGATAAGGCTGGGAAATAAGGTCATCATGACTACGGTAGGGCCGTTCCACCACGCTTCTGGCACAACATCTAGCAATCGATCATCCCCAAGCTTCATGCCTTCTTTGAAACTTGTGACACCCGCAGTCACAGCCGCTGTGGCGGCGGCTTCATTGCGCCTAGAGACCATGCAGGCATGCCTGCCTTTGGCATCCAGCACCATTTGGCTTTTTTGGTCGGCACGCCAGAGGCCAAAAGTAACAAACCATGTGTGCAGCAGACCTGGGTGGTAAGGGTCTTTGATGTTCTCCTGCATCAGTTTCCAATTCGAGGGAATGCGCTGGCGGTTGATACCTAAGAGCTTGAGAGGCTTGTGAAACACACGGTCAAAATACTTGAGCACATCAGGGCCCAAATAGTCTTCAAAGCACTCCACGCCGTGGTCAAACGAAGCAAAAACTACGCCGCCACGACGCGCTACTTTGAGTTTGGTGAGACCATGCTCACCGAGCTGGAAGTCTTCTGGCATACCGCCTTGCTTAAAAGCCTCGCATGTTTCTGTGGCGGCTACATCAACGCCGTTTTTAAACGGCAGTCCCGCCAAATCGCCATTGAGTTTGTACGTCCACTGGTGGTAAGGACAAACAAAGCTGCGTGCATTGCCTGTGCGCTCGCGCATGAATTGCACGCCGCGGTGCGCGCAGCGGTTCTCCACCACATAGATGCTGTCTGCTTGGCCAGGGCGCCCGCGCTCGCGCACCATCACCACGCTTCGCTCACCAATCTTGGATAATTTGTAATCGCCTGCATGGGGGATTTCACATTCAAGCCCCACATAGCACCAATGGTTTTGGTAAAAAAGCCGCTCCATCTCACGCTGATACAGGCTAGCGTCGGTATAAACCCAGCCGGGCGCTTGGCTGGTGGGCGGACTACCCCATATGCGCTCAGGGCTGCTGTGGATGGGGATGTGTTTTTGCATATGCTTAGTTTACACAACTGGCCACCAAGGCGCACAAACGCTACCCTACAATTAGCGCTTATCAAACCCTTTAGGAGACAGCATGAAATTAGTGCGCTACGGCAAGCCCGGCAAAGAAAAACCTGGTCTGATTGACACCCAAGGCATTTTGCGAGACTTAAGCGGTGTTGTTCAAGACATTGGCGCAGAGCAATTGGGGGGGACTGCTTTAGCCAAACTCTCTAAAATTAAAACCGACAAACTCCCCGCCGTCAAAGGTAAGCCACGTATGGGTTGCCCCGTGGCCCATATCGGGAAATTTATTGCCATTGGCCTTAATTATTCTGACCACGCGGCTGAAGCAGGCATGCCGATCCCCAAAGAACCTATTGTCTTCATGAAGGCCACCAGTTGCGTCCAAGGCCCCGATGACTCTGTGATGCTGCCTAAAAATTCTGTCAAAAGCGATTGGGAGGTGGAGCTGGGTATTGTGATCGGCACTAAGGCGCAATACGTCAGTCAAAAAGACGCACTTAACTTTGTAGCTGGCTACGCGCTGGTCAATGATGTAAGCGAACGCGAATACCAGCTTGAGCGCGGCCCTCAGTGGGACAAGGGCAAGGGCTGCGACACTTTTGGCCCAATTGGACCTTGGATGGTAACCAAAGATGAAGTACCCAACCCACAGAAGCTGGCCATGTGGCTAGACCTGAATGGCGAACGCATGCAAACTGGGAACACCAAGACCATGATTTTCAGCGTTGCCAAAATCGTCAGTTATGTGAGCCAATTTATGACGCTCATGCCGGGCGACGTCATCACCACGGGCACGCCACCCGGTGTAGGTATGGGCATCAAGAAAGACGGGCAACCCGCGCCGCGTTTTTTGCGCGCTGGTGACGTGATGACTTTGGGCATTGAAGGCTTGGGACAGCAGCAACAAACTGTATTGGCCTATAAAAAGTCCTGAGATTCATCGCCCCGCTTATTGAAATGGCGCACGCATAAGGGTTAGCCCTAGAAATTGGATGCAGAAAATTGTATACAGTAAGACTGTATACAATTTCTAATCATTTTTTGGAGCACTTTATGGCAGAAATGCAGACACACCCCGTTGACGAGCGATTGCCAACTGTCAAGCTGGGCGCTTTGGGCCTGCAACATGTGCTTGTCATGTATGCAGGCGCTGTAGCGGTACCGCTCATCGTTGGTCGTGCGCTCAAACTTAGCCCCGATCAAGTCGCCATGCTGATATCGGCAGATTTATTTTGCTGTGGTTTGGTTACCTTGATTCAATCGCTAGGGGCGACGCAATGGTTTGGCATCAAATTGCCCGTCATGATGGGGGTGACTTTTGCCTCTGTTGCTCCGATGGTCGCCATGGCCAATAGCAACCCTGGCGTTCAAGGGGCGGGATTGATTTTCGGATCGGTCATAGGAGCTGGTGCGGTGTCTATATTAATCGCCCCAACAGTCAGCAAAATGCTCCGATTTTTCCCCCCCGTGGTCACGGGAATCATCATTGCGGTGATTGGTATCAGTTTAATGCGCATCGGGATCAACTGGATATTCGGTAATCCTTTTGGTCCTACCGCTCCTAACGTGGTTAGCCACGAGCACAGCAAGTGGCTCGCCGATGTTGGCAGCATGGCCAACGCAGTGGTCACTCCAGCGGCTGGTGCGAGCGCTCCCGCTGCCAGCGTGGTGCCCGCTATTCCTAAGGGTTTGGCATTGGTCTCTTCTGTGCCGAATCCTAAATACGCACAACTGACACATATAGGCATAGCCTCCCTTGTATTGGTGTCGATCTTGCTGATTGCCAAATACGCAAAGGGCTTTATCGCCAATATATCGGTATTGCTTGGGATATTGCTGGGCGGTTTGGTGGCTACCATGGCTGGTCTGATGACTTTTGAAAAGGTTGCAAAAGCCAACTGGTTTGATCTGGTCTTGCCTTTTGCCATAGCCGCCCCTGTGTTTGACCCGGTATTGATACTCACCATGAGTTTGGTGATGGTAGTTGTGATGATCGAATCCACCGGTATGTTTTTGGCACTTGGCGACATGACTGGCAAAAAAGTCAGCCAAAAAGATCTGGCGGCTGGTTTGCGTACCGATGGTCTCGGCACTTTGATTGGCGGCATATTCAATACATTTCCCTACACCAGCTTTTCTCAAAATGTCGGGCTGGTAGGTGTCACAGGTGTGCGTAGCCGTTTTGTTTGCGTGGCGGGTGGTGTTATCTTGATCGTCTTGGGACTCATCCCAAAAATGGCAGCGTTGGTAGAGTCCTTACCCACCTTTGTGCTGGGCGGTGCAGGCTTGGTGATGTTTGGAATGGTTGCAGCCACTGGTATTCGAATATTGGGCGGCGTAGATTACAAAAACAACCGCAACAATCTCTTCATCGTCGCGGTGTCGTTCGGCTTTGGCATGATTCCTTTGATTGCACCAAATTTCAAACAGTGGATGCCGCACAGCATCCATCCTCTGATTGAGTCTGGCATTTTGCTGGCATCTATCAGCGCAGTGGCATTGAACTTGTTTTTCAACGGAGCGCAAGGAGACGGCTCGGACGCGGTTGAGGCGGCCAAATTGTCTGACGCCCACTGACAGCCAATTGATTGATCTCAGGTTTGCGGCACAGAAAATGTACCCACACTGCTGGGCTGCGAACTCTTGGGCGCTAACGCATCTTGATTCTCGGTGCGGTAGATCGCACCGCTTTTGGCAGTGATGTATTGAATCGGTCTACGCGACCAACCACTGCTTAGTGCTATGCATTTGCGCAAAACGGTCTCCAAGGATTTCAAGTCTTCGCCCCAACGACCACACAAAAACACGCCTCCATATCGCATCCGAAAATTCCGATGTACTGATCGGTGGGTAACTCCACTAGCAAGAGAGTCAGGTCTCAATACTGTTCTTTTAGAGGTTTTGCTTGACTTTTGAAACTGCTCGTTCTGGTGCGCCCGATCAGCGTTTTGGCTCTCCCGTCCGACCGATTTGCGGTATGTCCGCCATGAGGGAGTGGCGGGAGCGCCAATACGCTACTCGGGCGCGTCAGAACAAGCAGCTTCAAAAGCTAGGCACAATATCTAAGCAAACAGTATTGAGTCAGGTCTTACAAAAACAACAGCCTTGCCAGCGGCGGCGATGCATCAAGCACTCAAGGAATGCGCGCAATGAACGCAGTTAGCCCTCGTTCAGTAAAAAACGCTTGCACAGCGCCACTCCAAATAGGAATGGCCTCGGCTTTATAAAACATCAAATGGCCGTCTTGCCCATAGGGCGCTTGCAGCACTAATTTGCCTTTGCCGCCTGCGGCTTCGAAAGCGGCAAACCATGATTTGGCTACATCTGGGCCAAAGTATTTGTCATTTTCCACATATAACCACAGCACTGGCACACGGGTTGTGCTGGCGTAATGGGCGATCACTTTAGCCATGGCATCGGGACGACAGGGAATGCCGTCCATGCCGTTGCCGCCTCGCCCGCCCGAGAAATTGATTGCAGCCACCACGCCATTGGGCTGCATGCTGGCTGCAGCTAGCGATGCGAATCCTCCCGCTGACTGCCCCATCAGTACGATATTTTTAGCGTTTAAGCTGGCTCGTGTGCGCACAAAGGCCAAAGCGGCGTGCAGATCCCGTGCACTTTCTGTGCCCGTACGGTCGTATTTGGGGTCTTCGCAGTAGCCAAAGCTTTCGGCATATTCCCCGGGCGATGTTCCATAGCCACGCCGCATGGGCGCTAACACCGCATACCCTTGCCCAACCAGGGTCTTGATTTGCTCTAGCAAACGGTAGCGCCCTAGCAATACCCGCTTTGAAGCGCGACTGGGGCTGCCGTGGCTCAAAATAATGACTGGGAAGGGGCCTGCGCCCTGCGGTTGGTACAAAGTGCCCACCAGGGGCGGTAGCTTGTCGCTTGCTTTGGTTTTGATCTGGGCAATGGCTACGATTTCTTCTCGCAGCTCTTGGCTAGTGCTTGCTGCATCACCCAGCGCATCTTTCCAACTACCATCTTGCGCGATGGTGGCACAGGGCAGCGCACAGACCAGCAGCGCCGCAACCAACATGGAAAACGCAATCTGCTTCATAACAAGCGCACCCGTACCCCTTTGCCCTTGATCCGTGCCTCGCCCAGCCGTCGCGCTGCATCATGGCCAATGGCACGGCTCACTGCCACATAGGTAGAAAACTCGTTGACGGTGATTTTGCCTACCTGCTCGCGGGTGTAGCCTAAGTCTGCAGTGAGTGCGCCCAGCACGTCGCCGGGGCGGATTTTTTCTTTGCGGCCGCCTTGTATGTGCAGGGTGGCCATGGGCGGCACCAGCGGTTTGTCGCTGGTAGGTTTGAGCTCACCCAGCTTGTGCCAACGCGACTCGCGGTTTTGCATTTGCTCGATTTTGCCCACATGGCCCATCTCGTTCATGCTCACGAGGCTCAGTGCCAAGCCCGCCTCGCCAGCGCGGCCGGTGCGGCCTATGCGGTGTACGTGGATTTCGGCATCGGGCGTTACATCGACGTTGATCACTGCATTCAGATTGGCAATGTCTAGGCCGCGCGAGGCCACGTCGGTGGCCACTAGCACGCTGCAGCTGCGGTTGGCAAACTGCACCAGCACTTGGTCGCGTTCGCGCTGCTCCAGCTCGCCATATAGCGCCAGCGCAGCATAGCCCTGGCCTTGCAACACGTCCAACAGGTCTTTGCACTGCGCCTTGGTGTTGCAAAAAGCCAGCGTGCTCTCGGGGCGAAAATGCGCCAGCAGCTGGCCTACGGCATGCAAGCGCTCATGGCTGCTCACCTCGTACCAGCGCTGCTCAATACTGTTGCCTGAATGCTCTGCGTCTACTTTAATAGTTTGCGGGTTGCGCATGAACTGGGCGCTTAAACTGGCAATACCTTCGGGGTAGGTGGCAGAAAAAAGCAAGGTTTGCCGTTCTTTGGGGCACTGCTTGGCCACCGTGCGAATATCGTCCAAAAAGCCCATGTCTAGCATGCGGTCAGCCTCGTCGAGCACCAGCGTGTTGAGCGCCGATATGTCTAGGCTGCCGCGCTCCAAGTGGTCCATGATGCGCCCGGGCGTGCCCACCACAATATGCGCGCCATGCTCCAAACTGGCGGTTTGCCCACGCAGGGGCACGCCGCCACACAGGGTCACCACCTTGGTGTTTTCCTCTGCGCGGGCTAGGCGGCGTAGCTCGGTGGCTACTTGGTCGGCCAGCTCGCGCGTGGGGCACAGCACCATAGCCTGCACCGCGAAACGGCGTGGATTAAGGCTTTGTAAGAGAGTGAGCGCATACGCAGCTGTCTTGCCGCTGCCCGTTTTGGCCTGCGCAATGATGTCTTGCCCCGCCAACGCAGGCGGCAAGCTGGCCGCCTGAATGGGTGTCATGGACGTGTAGCCCAGCGCCGCGAGGTTCGCCAAGGTAGCGGGCGGTAGCGGCAGTTGGTCAAAGCCCAAGGCTTTGGAGGTGGTTTCTTTAGTCATATCCCTGATTATCGGGCTTTAGTGTCTCCTGACGCATGATTTATGAAAAATAGTGGCAATACCACCGTAATATGGTCATTTATTGCTATTATTATATTAGCATTAATACCCTTCAGATTGCCGAATTGGCAACAACTGCGCCACGCCAAACAACAACTCAAACACTGTAAACCCCATAACCAACAGGCTCGCTCCATGCGCCACGGCGTAAAGCTGCAAGGCGGCGAACGCAAAGCGCGCTGCTGCGTCGTACTGCCCATGCACACGCTGCGTGTGGCGCAGCCGCAAAACGGCCCACAATGTGACCACTGTGCCTAGCAGATTGGCCATCAGCATGTGCGCAGGCTCAAACGGCGGCAGCGCACCCGGTATCGCCATGCTCTGGCTGAGCGCCAGCAGGCTTTGGTGAATGGCCATAAAGGTCCAAGGCGTGGCAAAACCGACGGTGACAATCAGGTCATACCAAGCGCTGGCGCGCACGATGCGCATGTAAAAAGGCAATGAAATCATAGGGTTTCTCCAGTTAAAACACAAGCTTAAAGCCTAGAGTACACTTCAAGGTCAAGCACTATCTGAGCAATTCATGCGCATTGGACAATTAGCCACAACCACCAGCGTGAGCCGCGACACCCTGCGGTTTTACGAAAAACTGGGGCTCATACGCGCCACCCGCAGCGACAACACCTACCGCGAATACCCGCCCGAGACGGCGCAGTTGGTAATCTACATACGCACCGCGCAAAAGCTCGGCTTCACGCTCGCAGAAATCGGTGCCAGCCTGCCCGCCCTGTGGAGCAACAACAAACCCGACCAAGCCGTGGCCCAGCTACTGCGCGAGAAAGTAGCCACCATAGACGAGCGGATAGCGCAACTGCAAGGCCTACGAAGCGAGCTTAGCCAGCGGATTGCGCAGGTTTGTCCACTGGCGAACGCTGTGGGCTAATTTTATAAGATAATTGCTCAATGTCATCGTCAAATAATCATAGTGCGCTCTGCATTTAGTAGCGTTTCTTGATGGAAAGCAGTTACGAAGCCTTCGACAAGCTCAGCCCGTACGGGGTCGAGGTTTTGCGCATACAAGTATTGGGTTTCACTCAAACGCATACACGGTCTGTTGGGCTGCGCCCCTCGCGCGCTACAAATCCGTGCGCCGGATGGGCTTTGCCGTCCCGACGATTTGGTCGTACTCGGCCCATGAGGAGCGGCGGCAAAGACCATCCGGCGCTCGGACGTGCCAGATCAAAGAAGCTATGCTAGAAAAAATAAACGCCATATTTATAAAAAATAGTGACAATGTTAGCGTCATATGGTCATAGCGCGCTATGAAATAATGAGTATTTGAAGTCAAAACCTAGGGTAATCCCACCCAAACCCTAGGCGCAGCGCACTAGAAATACCCCCAAACCGCGCAGGCAAGCTAAAAATATTGCAAAATAGCACGACCGTTCGTTTTATTTCAATTGATTACACAGCCACCATGAGTCTCACCCTGATTGCCAAACCCAAAGACGCCAAGCCCGCAGGCTCGGGCGCGCCGGAAGGCCGGGCGCTGCACAAAGGCCAGCAAACCAAGGCCGCCATTGTGGACGCTGCGTTGGGGCTGGCCACACAAATCGGCCTAGAAGGCCTGTCAATTGGCGCACTGGCCGAGGTCACACAAATGAGCAAATCGGGCGTGTTTGCGCATTTTGGCTCACGCGAGGAGCTGCAAATATCGGTGGTGCGCGAATACCATGCCCGCTTTGAGCAAGAAGTATTTTACCCAGCGCTTTCTAGCCCACGCGGCTTAGAGCGCCTGCGCGCCCTGTTTGCCAACTGGATGAAGCGCACCTCGGTCGAGATTGATTCGGGCTGCCTGTATATCAGCGGCGCGGTAGAGTTTGACGACCGCCCGGGCCCTGTGCGCGACGCATTGGTGGGTTCGGTGAACACGTGGCTAGCTGCTATGAACCGCGCCATTGTGCAGGGCAAAGAGGCGGGCGAGCTCAATACCGATGCCGACGAGAGCCAAATGGCCTTTGAAATCCACGGTTTGATTTTGGCGCTGCATTACGAGGCGCGTTTTATGAAATTCCCCAAATCCATTGACCGTGCTGTGCGCGGCTTCAATGACATCTTGGCACGCAATGCTGTGCCAGCTTCTTCCCATCCTATTTTGCCTAAACCTGTTTCCACCAAGCTAAAGAAAGCCTAAAGCCATGCCAACCTATACCCCACCGCTACGCGACATGCAATTTGTGATGCACGAGTTGCTTAAAGTCACTGACGATTTCAAACAGATTCCAGAGTTTGCCGATGCCGACGTTGACACTATCAATGCCGTATTAGAAGAAGCTGGCAAATTCGCCTCTGAAGTGGCGTTTCCGCTCAACATCAGTGGCGACCGCGAGGGCTGCACGCTTGACCAATCTACGCACAGCGTCACCACGCCAAAAGGCTTCAAAGAAGCCTACGCCAAGTATGTCGAAGGCGGCTGGCCAGCCCTGAGCTGCGACCCCGCCTACGGTGGCCAAGGCCTGCCCAGCACCGTGAACCAATGCGTCTATGAAATGCTCAACAGCGCCAACCAAGCCTGGACCATGTACCCAGGCCTGACCCACGGTGCATACGGTGCGCTGCATGTGCACGGCACACAGCTCCAAAAAGACACCTACCTGCACAAAATGACCAGCGGCGAATGGACTGGCACCATGTGCCTGACCGAGCCACACTGCGGCACCGACTTGGGACTGATGCGCACCAAGGCTGAGGCACAGCCAGACGGCACCTACAAGATTACAGGCAACAAAATCTTCATCAGCGCTGGCGAGAACGACATGACCAGCAACATCGTGCATTTGGTGCTGGCACGCCTGACCGATGCGCCCCCCGGCATTAAGGGCGTGAGCCTGTTCATTGTGCCCAAATTCTTGGTCAATGCCGATGGCACGCTGGGCGCACGTAACCCGATTTTTTGCACTGGCCTAGAGCACAAAATGGGCATCAACGGCAATGCCACAGCACAAATTGCGATTGATGGCGCGATTGGTACGATGGTGGGGCAGCCCAACAAAGGCATGCAAGGCATGTTTGTGATGATGAATGGCGCACGCTTGGGGGTGGGCAACCAGTCGCTTGGGTTGACCGAAGTAGCTTACCAAAACGCCTTGGCCTATGCCAAAGACCGCATCCAAATGCGTTCGCTGTCTGGACCCAAAGCCAAAGACAAGCCAGCAGACCCCATCATTGTGCACCCCGATGTACGCAAAATGCTGCTCACCGCACGCGCCTATGCCGAAGGTGGCCGTGCACTGGCCACCTACTGCGCCGTGCTGCTAGACAAGGTGCACCACCACCCTGACGAAAAGGTGCGCAAGGACAGCGATGAAATGTTGTCTCTGCTGACCCCCATCGTCAAAGCTTTTCTCACCGACAACGGCCATATCGCCACCAATGCCTGCATGCAGGTGTTTGGCGGCCACGGTTTTATCAAAGAATGGGGCATGGAGCAGTTTGTGCGCGACAACCGTATCAATTTGATTTATGAAGGTACCAACACGATCCAATCCTTGGATTTGCTAGGCCGCAAAGTGCTAGGTAATAATGGTGCAACACTCAAAAAATTCGGCAAGCTCATTGCCGCCTTGGTAGAAGAAGAAGGCGTGAACGAGAAAATGGCCGAGTTCATCACCCCCATCGCTATTTTGGGCGAACAAGTCACCAAGCTTACTACTGAGCTGGGCTTTAAGGGCTTTCAAAATGCCGACGAAGTAGGCGCTGCCGCTGTGGACTACCTGCGTGTGGCGGGCCACTTGGTATTTGGCTACTTCTGGGCGCGTATGGCGCAAGTAGCGCTGCGCGAAATCGCTGCCGGAAACACCGACAACTTTTACTTGGCCAAGCTGCAGACCGCACGTTTTTACTTTGCCAAGCTGATGCCAGAAACCGCCACACTCATGCGCACCGCACGTACGGGCAGTAAAGTGCTAATGGACACGGACGCGGTATTCGCGTAAAAATGTGGTTGCGTCTATTTGGCGCACTATTGTTCTACATTCACTTGGAGTTTTTATGAAAAAGTTGCAGTTTGGTATCGTCGCGTGTGCCTTAGGTTTATTCAGTGCTGCTGCGATGGCGCAAAATACACCCGTGGGCAAATGGCACTCAATAGACGAAAAAACCAAAGAAATCAAATCTGAAATAACCATCACAGACACAGCAGGTGTGCTGACGGGTAAAGTCAGCAAACTGCTGCGCAAAGATGCCAAGCAAGATTCCGTGTGCGAGGAGTGCACCGACGCACGCAAAGGTAAACCCATTGTGGGCCTAGAAATTATCCGTGGTGCTAAGAAAGAAGCCAACGAAGACGTGTGGACAAGTGGCAAGATCCTTGACCCTGAAAACGGCAAAGAATATGGCCTGAAACTCACCCCGCAAGAAGGCGGCAAAAAGCTAGCTGTGCGCGGCAGCATTGGCCCCTTTGGCCGCACCCAGACTTGGGAACGCGTGCAATAACCTGACCAGAAAGTAATAGATGTCTCCAGTTTCCAGATTTCAAGTGAAAAAAGTCGCCGTGCTCGGCGCCGGCGTGATGGGTGCGCAAATTGCGGCACATTTGGTCAATCTCAAAGTACCCGTTGTTTTGTTTGACCTAGCAGCCAAAGAGGGGCCCAAAAACGCTATCGTTATCAAGGCCGTTGAGGGCTTGAAAAAACTCAAGCCCGCGCCATTAGGCGTGCCCGAAGACGCCGCCCTGATTGGCCAAGCTAACTACGAGGAGCATTTGGAGCAACTGCGTGGTTGCGACCTCATCATTGAGGCCATTGCCGAACGCATGGACTGGAAGCTAGACCTTTATAAAAAGATAGCACCCTTTGTGTCGGCGCATGCCATTGTGGCATCCAACACTTCGGGGCTGTCGATTACCAAGCTGAGCGAGGCGCTGCCAGAGAACATCAAGCCGCGCTTTTGTGGCATCCATTTTTTCAACCCCCCGCGCTATATGGTTTTGGTGGAGTTGATCAACACCCCCACCACCCAGCCCGAGGTGCTAGACCAACTGGAAAGCTTTGTCACCAGCGCACTGGGCAAGGGCGTAGTGCGCGCCAAAGACACACCTAACTTCATAGCGAACCGCGTGGGCATAGCTGGCATGCTGGGCGTGATGAAGCAGGTGGGAAATTTTGGTTTGGGCTACGACGTGGTGGATGACCTGACGGGTAAAAAGCTTGGACGCGCCAGCTCGGGCACATTCCGCACGGCTGATGTGGTGGGCCTTGACACCATGGGCCATGTCATCAAAACCCTGCAAGACAATTTAAGTCTGGAGACTGATCCCTTTTATGGCAACTTTGCCACGCCAGCGGTGCTTAAAACACTGGTGGACGCGGGATCGCTCGGCCAAAAGGCCAAAGCCGGATTCTTTAAAAAAGTAGGCCGTGATATTTTGCGCTTTGATGCCAAGTCCAACGACTATGTGGCGGGTGGCGAAAAGGCCGACGATGTGTATGGGCGTATGCTCAAAAAGCCTGCAAGCGAGCGTTTGAAACTGTTGCGCAATGCAGAGGGTGCGCAGGGACAGTTTTTGTGGGCTATTTTGCGTGATGGTTTCCACTACGCGGCGATCCATTTAGCCAGTATCGCCGAGACCGCCCGTGATGTGGACTTGGCCATGCGTTGGGGTTTTGGCATGGCACAAGGCCCATTTGAACTGTGGCAAGAGGCTGGTTGGTTAGATGTCGCCAATATGGTCAAAGAAGACATCGACGCTGGTAAGGCGCTGTGTCATGCACCGTTACCTGACTGGGTATTCACAGGCCCAGTTGCCGATGCAGGTGGTGTGCACACGCCAGCGGGTTCGTGGAATCCCAGCATTCAGGCCTTTGTGCCCAAACGTGACCTGCCAGTCTATGTGCGCCAGCATTTTCCAGAAAACGTGTTGGGTGCGAATGCGGTCAAGTTTGAAACGGCAGGACAGACGTTGTTTGAAGATGCTGCAATTCGCCTGTGGACTTTAGACCAACAAGTGGTCATTGCGTCTATCAAAACCAAAATGCACGTGATCAGCATGGAGGTGATGGCCGGGCTTGAAAAAGCCGTAGAGATGGCCGAGTCAGGTTATCAGGGCGTGGTGATTTGGTCGGGCGACGAGCCGTTTTGCGCAGGCGCTGATTTACAGGGCATGCTGCCTGCATTCATGAGCGGCGGCGTGGATTTGCTGCAAGAGGCCATGGCTGAGGTGCAGCGCGTGATGCTTCGTCTGCGCTACGCCAATGTGCCGGTAGTGAGCGCTGTGCGTGGCTTGGCGCTCGGTGGGGGCTGTGAGCTGTCGGTATACAGCGCTAAGCGCGCTGTGGCCATGGAAAGCTATATAGGGTTAGTGGAAGTCGGCGTGGGGCTAGTGCCTGGCGCTGGCGGCTTGGCCTACATTGCCCGCCGTGCTGCCGAAAACATGGCCAGTAGTAATGGCAAAGACTTGCTACCGTTTATTACCGAAGGTTTCACCAACGCCGCCATGGCCAAGGTAGGCACCAGTGCCATTGAATCGCGCAAACTGGGCTATGTGTTGCACAGCGATGTGATCGTGCCCAACAAGGATGAGCTATTGTTTGTGGCGATCAACGAAGCGAAGTCTATGGCGGTATCCGGTTACCGCGCGCCTACAAAGCGCCAGTTTCCTGTGGCGGGGCGAAACGGCAAAGCCACCATCCAAGGCTCACTCATCAACATGCGCGATGGCGGCTTTATCAGCCAGCATGACTTTCATATTGCCAGCTTGATTGCCAATGTCATCTGCGGTGGCGATGTGGATGCGGGCACATTGGTGACCGAAGAATATCTGATGGCGCTTGAGCGTCAAGCTTTTTGCAGCCTACTAACCATGGCCAAAACTCAAGAACGCATCATGGGCATGCTGTCTACCGGCAAACCGGTGCGTAACTGACATGACTGTACTAGCCGAAAGCTACTCGCCCAACCGATTGGAGCGCCAATTGGCGCGTTTAGACGAAGTGCCTGCTTACTTTCGCCCCTGGTTTCGCTCAGTGGTGATGGGGCGCGCTGTGCCAATGACTGGCACTGCCAAGCTGCGCTACCAAGTGATGACCAATGAACTGGTAGAAATACGCATTGCCAATGTGCGCAAGGTGCAAAACCACATTGAAGGCGTGCATGCCGCAGCCACCACGCTTTTGGCCGAAACCGCCACCGGCATGGTGGTGGGCATGAATGTGCGCGACGACTGCGTGCCCGTAGTCAAAGAGCTGAATGTGCAGTTTAAAAAGCGCGCCACAGGCGCGCTCAAAGCCGTGGCCTCACTCACCGCCGAGCAGCGCACGCTAATGCGCAGCACTGACAAAGGCGAAGTGGTCGTGCCCGTGACCGTAACTGACGAAACAGGTATAGAGCCTGTGGAATGTCGATTTATTTGGGCTTGGATTCCATCCAAACGCCCACAAAAACCTGCTGCTATTGTAGCTTTAGCGGCTACCGCTAGCAGCTAAAACTACCTACCAAACCCCTATCGCTTGCTCCAAGCCCCCCAAGGATTTTCACCATGGCCAAACAAATTCAAGAAGCCTACATCGTTGCTGCCACGCGCACCCCTATCGGTCGCTCGCACTAAGGTTTTTTTCGCAACACACGACCCGACGAATTGCTGGCCGCTGTGCTACGTAGTGCACTCGCCCAAGTGCCCGGACTTGATCCTGCCTCAATAGAAGACGTGATTTGCGGCTGTGCCATTCCAGAAGCACAACAGGGACTGAATGTGGCGCGGGTGGGAGCTGTGCTCGCAGGTCTACCCAAGAGCGTGGGCGGCATTACCGTGAATCGCTTTTGCGCCTCTGGCATCAGCGCTGTGCAAATGGCCGCTGACCGTATCCGCATTGGCGAGGCCGACGTGATGATTGCCGCTGGCACCGAGAGCATGAGCATGGTGCCCATGATGGGCAATTCGCCCAATTTGTCGCCCAGCATTTTTGCTGACACCGACAATGTGGACAACTACGGCATTGCTTACGGCATGGGGCTTACTGCTGAAAAAGTTGCCACGCAATGGAAGATCAGCCGCGACGCGCAAGACCAGTTTGCCTACGCCTCCCACATGAAGGCTTTGGCCGCCATGAAAGCGGGCGAGTTTGCCAATGAGATGACGACGGTGGAGGTAATCGAGCGCAATGTGGATTTGGACAGCGCAGCAGTCTCTACCAACACGCGTAGCGTGAGCCTAGACGAAGGCGCCCGCCCCGACACCACCGTGGAAGGCTTGGGCAAGCTCAGGGCCGTATTCTCCGCCCGCGGCTCGGTCACTGCGGGCAACAGCAGCCAAACCTCAGATGGTGCAGGCGCACTCATCTTAGTGAGTGAAGCGGCGCTTACACGCTACAACCTCACGCCTTTAGCTAAATTCTCTAGCTATGCCAGCCGTGGCGTGCCACCGCACATCATGGGCATCGGCCCGATTGAGGCCATTCCTGCCGCCCTGAAATATGCAGGCTTAAAGCACCAAGACATTGATTGGTATGAACTGAACGAAGCATTTGCAGCGCAGTCCTTGGCTGTGATCAACACGCTGGGGCTGGATGCGAGCAAAGTTAACCCCATGGGCGGCGCGATTGCACTTGGTCACCCGCTGGGCGCTACTGGCGCTATCCGTGCGGCCACCGTGGTGCATGCCCTGCAGCGCCACAAGCTCAAATACGGCATGGTGACCATGTGCGTAGGCATGGGGCAAGGCGCTGCGGGTATATTTGAACGCGTATAAATCTTTGCTTCCAAACTATGCCAAACAGCCTGTTAGATTTTGACCAAGCTGTGGCACTCCACAGCTTGGGAGATGGCCGCTACAGCGGGGCTACTCAAAAGCCTTGGCTCAATATGGTCGGCCCTTTTGGCGGCATCACCGCCGCTGTGATGCTGCAAGCGGTCATGCAACATCCAGAGCTTTTGGGCAATCCCGTTTCACTCACGGTGAATTTTTGTGCGGGCGTAGCTGAGGGCACATTTGAGGTAATTGCATTGCCCGCGCGTACTAACCGTTCTACCCAGCATTGGCAAATTCAGCTCTTGCAAGCGGGTCAGGTGGTGATCACGGCCACGGCAGTCACCGCCATGCGGCGCAGCAGTTTTAGCAGCAACGAAACGCCTATGCCCCAAGTGGCTGCACCAAATCTTGTGCCCCTTGCTGACCATCCCCGCTTAGAGTGGCCCAAGCGCTATGAGATGCGGCCTGTTCAAGGCGGCTTGCCTACGGTGTGGGACGGCTCAGAGGGCAATACGCTGACGCAGATGTGGGTGCGCGATGCCCAGTTGCGACCGCTTGATTTTGTCTCACTCGCTGCGATTGCGGATACATTTTTCCCCCGTGTCTTCCTGCGCCGACGCACGTTTGTGCCCATTGGCACAGTATCAATGACCGTGTATTTTCATTCGGATACGGCTGAACTGGCTATAGTGGGTACTGGGTTTGTTCTGGGTCAGGCAAAAGCGCAATGTTTTTTCAATGGTTTTTTCGACCATACCGCGCAATTGTGGTCGCAATCAGGCGCACTTTTGGCCACAACACACCAAGTCGTGTACTACAAGGAATAGTATGTCAAAAAAAGGCGTTTGTTTAGTGATTGGCGCAGGAGATGCGACTGGCGCAGCCGTGGCAAAACGCTTTGCTCGCGAGGGCTACACACTCTGCGTTACACGGCGTAGCCTAGAAAAGCTGCAAACGCTCAAAAACGAGATCGAAAATGCAGGTGGCATTTGTCACGCATTTGGCAGCGATGCGCGCGTGGAAGAAGAGGTGGTGGCGCTCGTTGAGCTGATTGAACGCGACATAGCACCCATTGAAGTGATGGTTTTTAATATTGGGGCCAACTCACCCAACAGTATTTTGACCGAGACAGCACGCCGCTATACCAAAATGTGGGAAATGGCCTGCTTGGCAGGCTTTTTAACGGGGCGCGAGGTGGCCAAGCGTATGGTTGCGCGTGAGAATTCAGCACAGGACTTGGCACAAGGCTGCGCACACAAAGGCACCATTATTTTCACTGGCGCCACCGCGTCTTTGCGCGGGAGCGCAGGTTTTGCAGGGTTTTCAGGCGGCAAAATGGCGCTACGTGCTTTGGCGCAAAGCATGGCGCGTGAGCTTGGGCCCATGGGTGTGCATGTGGCGCACCCCATCATTGACGGCGCGATTGACACCGAGTTCATCCGCAGCCAATTCCCCGAACGCTATGCGCTCAAATCCCAAGATGGCATACTCAACCCTGACCACATTGCCGATGCCTACCTCATGCTGCACCAGCAGCCGCGCGATGCGTGGACCCATGAACTAGACTTGCGGCCGTACATAGAAAAATTCTGATATTGACTGAGGCGATACGCATGAAAAAATTTGAATACTGGTTCGACTTTGGTAGCCCTGCGGCTTACTTAGCTTGGACACAGCTGCCCAGCATGCAGCAGGAAACAGGCGCAACAGCGGTCTGCAAGCCCATGCTCTTGGGCGGTGTTTTTCAAGCTACGGGCAACCAATCTCCAGTGACTGTGCCCGCAAAAGGCCGCTACACCTTCGTGGATTTTGCACGCTTCGCCAAAGCTTATGGGGTGCCGCTGAACAAAAATCCGCACTTTCCAATCAATACCTTGACACTGATGCGCGGCGCTGCTGCAATGCAACTGCGCCAAGACCCACGCTTCTTCGACTACTGCGATGCCATGTTCAAAGCCATTTGGGTGGAATCACTCAATATGAATGACCCCGTTAACGTGGGCGCAGCCTTGGCTAAGGCTGGCTTTGACCCCATAGCGCTTTTGGCGCTCACCAACGAGCAGGCCACCAAAGACGCGCTCAAGGCGCTGACACAAGAGGCAGTAGAGCGCGGCATTTTTGGTGCACCTACTTTCTTTGTGGGCGATCAGATGTTTTGGGGCCAAGACCGTATTGAATTTGTTAACGCAGCATTGAAAGACTAACATCCTATGAGCGATATTTTGATCCACCACGATGCGGGAGTATGCACCATCACATTGAACCGCGTTGAGAAAAAAAACTCCATCAATGCGGCCATGTACCAAAGCATGGCAGATGCCTTGGCATCAGCGCAGGTTGATGCCACCACGCGCGTGGTGGTAATCCAAGGCCATGAAACGATTTTCAGCGCGGGCAATGACATTGCCGATTTTTTGCACCGCCCAGCGGCCGGTGCTGACTCTCCTGTGATGCAGTTTTTGCGCGGTATGGCCACTTTCAGCAAACCGCTGATTGCTGCAGTGAGCGGGCCAGCGGTAGGCATTGGCACCACTATGCTGCTGCATTGCGACTTAGTGTATGCAGGTGACAACGCGGCTTTTTCTATGCCCTTTGTTAACCTTGGCCTTTGCCCCGAAGCCGCATCAAGCTTTTTAGTTCCGCAAATGATGGGCTACCACCGCGCGGCAGAAGCGCTGCTGTTGGGCGAGCCTTTCATGGCCGAAGCGGCGCTGGAGGTGGGCTTGGTGAACCGCGTTGTTCCGCCTACCGAGGCCAATCACTACGCACAAAGCATAGCGCGTAAGCTGGCTGCCAAGCCACTGTCTTCATTGATTGAAACCAAGCGTTTGATGAAGAAAAACCAAACGGCTACTGTGCTGCAAGTGATAGCCGACGAGAGCGGTAGCTTTGGCCGCATGCTGGGCGAGCCCGCTGCGCGCGAAGCCTTTGGCGCGTTCATGCAAAAACGCAAACCTGATTTTTCAAGCATTTAAGTCTGGCCATGGCTGCCGATGACTGGGCCGAAGTAAAAGCAGCGCTGGCTGACTCTGTGGAGCGCTTTGCCCGCACCGAAATTGCCCCGCATGTGAACCAGTGGGAGGCTGCTGGAGAGTTTCCAAGGGCTTTGTATGCACGCGCGGCTGAGCTTGGCTTGCTGGGCATTGGCTACCCGCTATTCCTAGGCGGTGCGGACGACACACCCATGCCCATGGCGGTTAAGCTTGGAATGTGGATCAACTTGGCACGCTTTGGCGGCAGCGGCGGTGTGTTTGCATCGCTTTTTTCGCACAACATTGGCATGCCTCCGCTACTGGCCTATGGCACAGAAGCCTTGCAGCGCGAGGTGCTGCCTAGTGTTTTGTCGGGTACAACCATCTCGGCTCTGTGCATCACCGAGCCCGGTGGTGGCTCTGATGTTGCGGCGTTGCGTACAACGGCGCAACTGGAGGGTGAGCACTACGTTGTGAATGGCGAAAAAACCTTCATCACCTCAGGCTTGCGGGCCGATTGGCTTACCGTGGCCGTGCGCACTGGCGAACAGCGCGGTGCAAGTGGCATATCAATGCTCCTCATCCCCGCCAATAGCGCTGGTATAGCACGCAGCAAACTTGACAAAATGGGTTGGTGGTGCTCTGACACGGCGCATATCCGCTTTGATAATGTGCGCGTACCTGCCAAGTATTTGTTGGGGCTTGAGGGCTCAGGTTTTAAAATTATCATGGGCAATTTCAATGGCGAGCGTGTGGCTATGGCAGCTGGCGCATTGGGCTTTGCGCAGGCTTGCTATGACGAGGCCTTGGCTTGGGCGCAGCAGCGCAAAGCTTTTGGCAGCAGTTTGACCGAGCATCAAGTGATTCGCCACAAACTGGCAGACATGCAGATGCGCATCCGCTCCACACTCGCATGGGTAAATGCAGTGGCGATGCAACACGACGCGGGGGATACTGGCAACAATTGGGTGGCTGATGTGTGCTTGCTGAAAAACCACGCCACCCAAACTATGCAGTTTTGTGCCGACCAAGCGGTGCAAATCTTAGGTGGCATGGGATTTATGCGCGGCACAGTGAGCGAGCGCATATACCGCGAGGTCAAAGTCATGATGATCGGCGGGGGATCGGAGGAAATCATGAAAGAGCTGGCAGCCAAGCAATTGGGGATTTTGCCGTAAAAGCCGCTAAAGATCGCGCGTAATCCCTAAAATTAAAAAACCACCTCGGAAGGTGGTTTTTACAGCTACCCATGCCAAATTGTTATTTGGCGTAGTCTGACACCACTTTCCACTTGCCGTCAGTTATTTGCGATATGCGCGATGCATCGCTGCCCAGACGCTTGGTGGAGCTATAAGTAGCTGGCGCACTGCCAAACATGTCTGCGGGAATTGTCATCGTGTCCATGGCTTTGATGAAACTATCCGTTGTTAAATTAGTACCAGCTTTTTGTGCAGCTTTGGCAAATATGTCCACCACACTGTAACCGTACACAGAGAAAACAGTGGGGTCGTCAGTGAATTTGGTTTTGTACTTGTTGGCCCAAAAGCGAATCGGCTGCGAAGCTTCGTCAAGGTAAGGATTTTGTACGGTCATGGTGGCATACAAGCCATTCATAGCGGGACCACCGAGTTTGTGAATTAAATCAGTATACCCAGCGCTGGAAGCCAAAAAGGTAGGATTAAAGCCTGTTTTACGTGACTCGCCAATTCCACCAATCGTTTCTCGAATAATGGTGCCAAGCACCACGAAATCACAGGCACTCGCCTTCATTTTTGCAACTTGACTAGAAAAATCTGTTGCGCCACGCTTAAATGAAGTCTTCTCCACCATGGTCATCCCCATGGATTTGAGACCCTCTTCTGCGCCACGTACCACCTCTAGACCAAACTCATCGTCTTGGTACATAGTGCATACCTTTTTCGCCGCCTTCTCTTTTACCAACTTCGGTAAAGTGTTTTTCATTTGGTCGAAATACGGTGCGGCAAATGAATATTTCAATTTATGGTACGGATCAAACATTTCACGCGCTGCTGTGACAGGCAAGAAATTAATCACATTCTTTTCAAACTGGACGGGCATTGCCGCCAAGTTTTGCGCGGTACCCAAGTGCCCTGCCATTAAGAAAATTTTCTCTTGGTTGACCAGTTTTTGTGCCGCCAACACCGCTTTTTTCGGATCATAACCAGAGTCCTCCATGAGCAATTTAAGTTTGCGGCCGTTGATACCACCTTGCTCATTGATTTCGTCCACCCGAAGCATCATACCAAGACGAATTTGTTTGCCAAATCCAGCCAAAGGGCCCGACAAATCTTGAATCGAACCGATCAAAATTTCATCTTTGGATACGCCTTGGGCTTTTTGAGCTAAGGCATGGGTACCGACCAATGCAAGAGCAAGCAATGCAGTGGAGCTGGCGAGGGTTCTAAGTTTCATAGTATTTCCTAAAAAATTAGTGAGTCAATGGGTCAAGTGAGTGTGCTGCCCATATGACAACGTGTCAACTGGGCAAAACGCTGATCGGGTTTTCGAGGGGGCGCTTCCCAGAAACTAGGCCTTGTACATGGCTTCAATTTGCGGCGCATACTTAGTTTGCACCAATTTGCGTTTGAGCTTCATAGTGGGTGTGAGTTCTTCGTCTTCAGCCGACAGTTGCGTATCTAACAGCCAAAACTTTTTGATTTGCTCAACCCGTGCAAACTTTTTATTCACCCGATCTAATTCCTGTTGAATCAGCGCTTGCACCTCAGGCGCACGTGTGAGGCTACTGTAGTTGCTAAAAGGTACATCATTGTCTTGGGCATATTTTTCAATATTCTCTTGGTCAATCATGATGATGACTGTCAAATATGGCTTTTTGTCACCCACCACCACCGCGTCAGTAATGTAGGGAGAAAACTTCAACTCATTCTCTAGTTCACTAGGCGTGATGTTTTTTCCGCCCGCCGTGATAATGATGTCTTTCATGCGGTCGGTGATTTTGAAGTACCCGTCAGCATCCATACTTCCGACATCGCCTGTGTGTAACCAGCCTTCGGCATCAATCGTTTCTGCTGTTTTTTCTGGCTGGTTTAAATATCCCATGAATACGTTGTCACCACGTACCAGTATTTCACCTGTGGCGGCATCAATTCGTACTTCGTTGTAATTTGCCGCGGTCCCAATAGATCCGGGCTTGATTCGACTTGGTGGCATTCCAGTCGAGGCACCGCAAGATTCCGTCATCCCCCACACCTCTAGCATAGGCACGCCAAGTGCCAAATACCACTTAATGAGATCCGGCGAAATAGGGGCAGCACCAGTCACCAATATACGCGCTCTGTGGATTCCAATCAGTTTACGCACATTATTCAGTGCAATTAATTTAGCGATATGGAATTTAAACTTGAGGTATCCATCTACCTCTTGTCCAGCCAACACTCTATCGGCAATTTGCGTGCCTACCCCTATACCCCAGCTATAGGCAGCCTGTTGCACTAAGCCAGCTTCCTTCAGCGCAATCATCACACCTGAGTAAAATTTTTCCCACACGCGTGGCACAGCAGTGAACACTGTAGGTGCGATTTCACGCACATTTTCAGGCACAGTTTCAGGATTCTCTACAAAATTGAGCTTAGCACCGGTATACATTGCATGGTATTCCCCGCCCACTCTTTCGGCAATGTGGCACAAAGGCAAGAAACACATGCGCTCATCCGCTTCGGTTTGCGATACCAAGCTGTTGTATCCTCGCACTGTATGCACCAAACTCTTATGGCTGTGCATCGCCCCTTTGGGCTTGCCGGTTGTGCCAGAGGTATACACCAATATAGCTAGCGCATTTGATTGCACCGCATCGATACGCTCATTTAAAGTTTTTGGATGATCCTTGGCATAGCTTCGACCAAGCGCACACAACGCGTCTAAGCCCATCACCATGGGATCATCTAATTTGCGCAAGCCCTCCATGTCTAGGACTATGATCTTGCGAAGTTTAGGTAGCTGACTGCGCACATCGAGAGCCTTGTCTAGCTGCTCGTCATTTTCAACAAAAAGAACCGATGTCCCCGAGTCTTCGCACAAGTATTGAACCTGAGAGGAAGCATCTGTCGGATAGATTCCGTTAGAAACGCCTCCCGCGCTTAACACGGCCAAATCTACCAAAACCCATTCGATGACGGTATTAGACAGAATCGAAGCCGTTTCACCAGCGGCAAAATCGAGGGAAAGCAATCCGTTGGCAATCTCTCGCATCGCGGTGTCAGTTTGACTCCAAGTCCAACTGCGCCAAATCCCCAGCTCTTTTTGGCGCATCCACACCATATCTCCACGCTTGTCCACCGCATTTTTAAACATGGCAGGAAGGGTATCTCCAGCTACCATGACATGATCGCCAGGCGTGAGATTCGATAAATTCCAGAGATTGCTCATGCAACTCCTACGCTTATCAGTTTGTGAAATACGCCAACCCAAGAGAAAGGGCTACTTTTTTGGAGGCGGCTCTGTGTGAGGTTCATCTTATCTCCAGTTCTTCTTTTTCTTCCAGCGACGCTCACCGCGCACGCCCTCTTCCTTCATGCCCAGATAAAATTCCTTAATGTCATCTTTTTCACGCAAATGGGCACAAGTATCCTCCATCACAATTCGGCCATTTTCAAGCACATAGCCATAGTCAGCTGCATTGAGTGCCATGTTGGCATTTTGCTCAACTAAAAGTATGGTGGTGCCACGCTCACGGTTGATGCGCACCACAATTTCAAAAATTTCTTTGGTTAACTTAGGCGATAAACCCAAGCTCGGCTCATCCAATAAAATAAGCTCAGGGGCAGCCATGATGGCGCGCGAAATCGCCAACATTTGCTGCTGCCCTCCCGACAACAAGCCTGCGTCTTGCATTGCGCGCTCTCGCAAGATTGGGAAATAGTTAAACACCGTTTCCATGTCATGCGCTACACCGTCTTTGTCACTGCGTGTATAAGCGCCCATCAATAGGTTGTCACGCACAGAAAGCAAAGCAAAGACTTCGCGCCCTTCGGGAACTTGCACCAAACCTTGCTGCACAATGAATGCAGGATCTTTGGCTGTGATGTCTTGGCCTTTAAATTCTATGCTCCCTTTGCGGGGGTCAATGATGCCAGATATAGTTTTTAAAATAGTCGTCTTACCAGCCCCATTCGATCCTAGTACGGTCGCGATTTCACCCTTTCGCACTTGCAAGCTTGCCCCGCGAATCGCGCGGATAGGGCCATAGGCACTTTCTACATTGAGCAGTTTGAGAACAGCGTTGTCGCTGCTGGTGGCAACCATGTCACTCATAGAGCCACCCCACGCGCAGAAGCGCTGTGCACTAGAGGTCGTCTAAGCGAGGAGACGTCGTCTACTGATCCTAAGTACGCCTCAATCACGCCAGGATCCGTTTGTACCTCGCGCGGGGTACCCATAGCGAGTACCTCGCCTTGATTCATGGCAAGCACCCTGTCTGACACTTTAGAAACAAGGCTCATGTCGTGCTCTACCATTAAAACTGTAATGCCCAGCTCTTGCGTGATATCTTGAATCCAAAAAGCCATGTCCTCGGTTTCTTCTACATTCAACCCTGACGAAGGCTCGTCAAGCAGCAAAAGCTTGGGCTGCATACATAATGCGCGCGCCATTTCGACCACCTTGCGAACACCATACGGAAGTCCAGCAACCAAACTGTCTCGGTGGTGCTGTAAATCCAAAAATTCAATGACCTTCTCTGCTCGTTCTCTTGCAACTAATTCTGCAGTACGGGTTTTTTCAGTGAAAAACAATTCACTGAAAAAACTGCCCACGCGCTGTGTATGCCCACCAATGAGCAAGTTATGCAGCACAGAGGCGTGTTCGAATAGTTCGATATTTTGAAAAGTACGCGCAATACCCAAACCGGCTACTTCGTGAGCAGCTTTGGAGACCAAGTCTTGACCAAGAAAGGCAATGCTGCCGGTGGTGGGCGTATAAATACGGCTGATAAGGTTAAAGACGGTTGTTTTACCTGCGCCATTGGGACCAATCAACGTGAAAACCTCGCCTTCACGCACATCAAAGCCCACTTTATTCACGGCCAACACCCCACCAAAGCGCACGCTGAGGTCTTTGGCGCTGAGCAGAAATCGCTCAGAATTTAAAGAATGTATCGCAACTGGAGTCATTTCAATCGGTCCGACTTTAAAAAGCTCTTTTGGCGCTTGAACATGCCTTTTCTATAAAACGGGAACAGTTGAAAATAAGTGCGCACCTTCAACCAACGGCCATACAAACCCATGGGCTCAAAAAGCACAAAAGCTATCAAAATCACGCCGTACACGAGACCCTGTAACCCTGTTGCCTGCCCTATCGCCGCAGGCAAATAGTCTTTGGCCAGTGAAATCAGCTGCGGCATGGTGATTAAGAAAATTGCCCCTAAAAACGCACCATGCACCGAACCCAAGCCTCCAATCACCACCATCAATAACAAATCAATCGACTGGACTATATTGAACTGATCGGGGGATATAAAACGCAGCTTGTGCGCATACAGTGCACCACCAATACCCGCCAATGCGGCAGACAATGCAAACGACAGGGTTTTATAACGCGCCAAATGTATTCCCATACTTTGCGCTGAAATTTCCGAGTCCCGAATGGCTACAAACGCCCTGCCTGTAGGGGATCGCAGCACATTGAGCACCGCTAATGTGCATGCGATCGTGATAACCAAACAAATGGCATAAAACTCTTCCGAACTGCCAGCATTCCAGCCAAACATTTCTGGCGACTTGACAGACAAACCTGCATTGCCGTGCGTGACAGACTCCCAGCGTGCAAACACTTCTTCCACAATGAAACCAAACGACAAAGTGGCGATTCCCAGATAGATCCCCTTTACCCTAAGAGCAGGCAAGCCAACCACCACGCCTACCGCTGCAGACAAACCAGCTGCCACGGCCAAAGCAATAGGAAAAGGCCAACCCATATTGGTTAGCACTGCTTGGGTGTAAGCCCCTACACCCAAGAATGCAGCATGCCCGATAGAGAACAGCCCCGTAAAACCTGCAAGCACCATTAAACCCAAACCGACAATAGCGTAGATCAAAATAAATGTCAGTTGAGCAAGCCAGTACTCTGGCAGCACAAAAGGAGCCGCAGCCAAAAGTACCACTAGCAGTGCATACCAAAATACATGGCCACCATGCTTGGCTAGCGCAATGTCTTGGGCGTAATTGGTTTTAAAAATATAGCGCATCTGGTCAGACTTTCTTGCGCAATTTTTCGCCGAACAAGCCATTGGGCTTAACCATCAGCATGATAAGAACTACGATGTATGCAGAAATATCCTTGATGCCCTCGGGCAAATAAAAACCACTGAGGCTTTCCACAACGCCGATGATGATTCCCCCCACAATAGCGCCTGGCAAACTTCCAAACCCACCCACCACAGCCGCAGGGAAGGCTTTGAGACCAATAAAACCCATATTGGCATGTACAAAGGTAATCGGTGCCAATAACATTCCTGCTACAGCTGCCACTGCCGCAGCCAGTCCCCAGACCAAGCCGTTGAGCCTTTTGACGGGGATGCCCATGTAGTAGGCCGCCAATTGATTTTGCGACGATGCCTGCATAGCAATGCCGATTTTGCTGTAGCGAAACACCACAAACAAAACTGCACAAAGCACCGTTGTGGCCGCAATAATGGCCATTTGCTCCCAATTGATCACCAAACCTCCCCAGTTGGAAATTTGGTCCTTATAGGGCACTGGCAGCGTATGGGTTTCGGTGCCAATGCCAGGAATCATCGTAATCAGGCCACGTGCCACGTAGCCAATGCCTATAGTGAGCATCACAATGGAGAAGGCTGGTTGCCCAAGAATAGGGCGAATGACAATGCGCTCAACCAAGACTCCGAAAAGTGCCATCGCCAGCATTACAGAGGGAATCGTGATCCAAAAAGGAAAGCCTAGCCCCGTCATCAACGCCAAGCCACCAAAGCCGCCCAGCATCATCAGATCACCTTGGGCAAAGCTGACCGTCTCAGTCGCTTTGTATATCAATACGAAGCCCAAGGCGATCAAGCCATATATACAGCCTTGTGAAACACCACTTATTAATAATTGCAGAAACTGCACTGACGCTCCAAGTTCTTAAAATTCAGTCAGGTGAATATAAGAGCCCTTTGCGGATTAACGACTTCTGGTAATCCCTATCTGGCTATTAAAAAATCATCAAAATGTCGCCATTGTTTCACCCAAGCGCACAGATTTTTGGGGTGTCCACTGCGGGTTAAAGGCCAAGTCAGATTTTGGCCAGAGCATCACAACCGTAGAACCCAATAAGAAACGCCCCATCTCGTCGCCCTGTTTGAAGACTATGCGGCTGTCGTCATACCGCCATGTTTGAACATTGCTATGGCGAGGCGGGTTCACGACTCCGTGCCATGGTGTGTACATGCTTCCTACGATGGTTGCACCCACCAAAACATTCACGAATGGCCCATACTCAGTATCAAAGACGCAAACGACACGTTCATTGCGAGCAAATAGCCCAGGCACACCGCGTGCAGTGGTTGGGTTCACTGAAAATAAATCCCCAGGCACATAGACCATTTGGCGCAGCGTGCCCGCGCAGGGCATGTGGATGCGGTGGTAATCCTTGGGGCTTAAATAAATACAGGCAAAATGCCCATCGGTAAATTGCGCCGCCAGATCTGCGTCGCCGCCCACCAAGGCTTGGGCGCTGTAGCTGTGGCCTTTGGCTTGGAAAATTTGTGTTTTTTCAATGCGGCCAAACTGGCTAATTGCACCGTCTACCGGGCAGACCCAAGTGGCATCGGCCAATGGGCGTGCGCCATTTTTCAATGCGCGGGTGAAAAACTCATTGAAACTGGCATAACTGCTGGGGTCAGGGTTGGCAGCCTCTGCCATGTTCACGCCATAGCGTTTGATAAACCAGCGGATGATGGCTTGCGTGGTTGCTCCCATCTGCGCGCCAGCTACAAGGCCGCCAAATTGGGTGAGTGCCTTTTTGGGCATAAGGTATTGGGGAAGCACTGCGAGGCGGTCTGACACTTAAATCACCATGGTTCAATGAATATGGCAGGATTATCCGGCACAATTTAGTGCATGACAGTTCCTTTATTTTCAGCCAGCCATTTGCACAAGCGTTACGGGGCGCATACCGTCGTAGATGATCTTTCATTTGACATTGCTGCGGGGGAATGTTTGGGCGTGATTGGGCCCAACGGCGCTGGTAAAACCACCACCATTCGCATGTGCTTAGGCTTAGCCACACCCGACACGGGTCGTGTGCGTTACCACTTTGCAGGCACACATCAGCCTTTGGACATGCCACATGACGACCGCGCCATTAAGACACAACTGGGCGTAGTCAGTCAATTTGACACACTGGATCCTGACTTCAATTTGGAAGAAAACATTTTGGTCTATGGCCGCTATTTCGGCATGTCAGACGCGGATATTCTCCCGCGTATTCCCAAGCTGTTGGAGTTTGCCTCGCTCACCAGCAAAGCCAAAGCCAAACCTGGCGAGCTTTCGGGCGGCATGAAACGCCGTTTGAGCTTGGCGCGGGCATTGGTAAACGACCCACAGCTGCTGTTACTCGATGAACCCACCACAGGCTTAGACCCGCAAGCTCGCCACCTTATGTGGGAGCGCTTGCAGTTGCTCTTGCAGCAGGGCAAATCTATTTTGCTCACCACCCATTTCATGGATGAAGCCGAGCGCCTGTGCTCACGGCTTTTGGTGATTGACCACGGCAAAAAAATTGCTGAAGGTAAACCCCGCACCTTGATAGAGGAGCACCTTGAGCCCGAGGTGGTCGAGGTCTTTGGCCAAGGTGCTTTGGCGCTGCATCAATCACCGTTGGCGGTGCATGCAGCGCGGGTTGAGGTAAGCGGAGAAACTGTATTTTTCTACACCCGTGATGCCGCGCCCCTTCTGCAAGCGCTGGCCGCCTACCCGCAACTGCGCACCCTGCACCGCCCAGCCAATTTAGAAGACCTGTTTTTAAAGCTCACAGGCAGACAAATCAGGGAGGATGCATGATGCGTCCATCAGATTCGATTTGGCGCGCACCGCAGCTAAGCATGCGCTGGTGGCCCGTTTTTTTGCGCAATTTATTGGTTTGGAAAAAGCTTTTTTGGCCTAGCCTAATTGGCAACACAGCTGACCCTTTGATTGGCTTGGTTGCATTTGGCTATGGCCTTGGCGCACTGGTGGGCACGGTGCAATACGGTGGGCAGGCAGTGCCCTATATTTTGTTTGTAGCCAGTGGCTATATTTGCACCAGCGCTATGAATGCAGCCAGCTTTGAGGCGCTTTACTCTGCCTTCTCACGCATGCAGATGCAAAAAACATGGGAAGGCATTATGAATGCGCCCGTGAGCTTAGACGATGTGGTGTTAGCTGAAATTTTGTGGGCTGCTTACAAAGCTGTGTTTACCGTCACAGCAGTAATGGCTGTGTTGCTTATTTTGGGCATTTGCCGCGAATGGACGCTGCTACTGGCCTGGCCCGTGCTGCTCTTGGTGGGCTTTACCTTTGCTTGCATGTCTATGGTGTTCACCGCTCTGGCCAAGGGTTATGACTTTTTCACCTACTATTTCACACTGTTTCTCACGCCCATGATGTTTTTAAGCGGCGTATTCTTCCCGCGTGACCAACTCCCCGGCTGGGTACAGGTAATAGCCCAATGGCTGCCACTGGGCGCAGCCATTGACATCGTACGCCCCTTATTTTTAGGCAAAATGCCCACTGGCGCGGTGGGTAATTTGCTGATCTTGGTGGCCTTTGCTGTTGGGTCGTTTTGGCTGGCTATGGCTTTGATTCGTAAGCGGTTCAAAGCCTAATTGATCACCCCGCCCGAATCATATCGGCCGCCTTCTCGGCAATCATGATGGTGGGCGCATTGGTGTTGCCGCCCACGATGCGGGGCATGACAGATGCATCGACTACGCGCAGGCCTTCGATGCCTTTGACGCGCAACTGTGCATCCACCGGGTCAGAATCCAGCGGCCCCATGCGGCATGAGCCCACGGGGTGGTAAATCGTGTCGGCTTTAGCGCGTATGAAGGCCTCAATTTCAGCGTCGGTTTGCGCCGCTGCTGACGATTCGAGTTCGCGGCCTTTGTAGCCGGCCAAGGCGCTTTGGTTGAGCAAATGGCGCATTTGCTTGAAGCCCTTGACCATGGTGTCCATGTCTTCTTTTTCAGTTAAAAAACCTAGGTCGATCGACGGCGGGGCAAAAGGGTCACTGCTGACTAGTGTGAGTGTGCCTCGGCTCTTGGGTCGCAGCAGGCACACATGGCAAGAATAGCCGTGGCCAAAAGTGGTTTTTCGGCCATGGTCCACGAGCTTGCCAATGACAAAATGAAACTGCAAATCTGGAATCGGCTGCGCAGGGTCAGATTTGACAAAACCACCCGCCTCAGCAAAGTTGGTAGTCAACATGCCGCTGCGCTGCTTGCGCCACTCAAAAATACCCTTTACCACTCGCCACAAACCAAGCACGGATGTGCCGAACAAATCGTTTAAATGCGGCGCATCAAACACCTGCACCACATCAATATGGTCATGCAGCGCCGCACCGACACCAACGCTGTCGTGCACCACCGTGATGCCATGTTTTTGCAATTGCGCTGCCGGCCCAATGCCCGAGAGCATCAGAATTTGTGGGGATTGCAACGCACCTGCGCAAAGCAGCACCTCGCGTGATGCCGCTATGGTTTTAATTGCGCCACCCTGCTTGTACTCTGCCCCAACGGCGCGTTTGCCCTGCATGAGAATGCGCATGGTGTGCGCTTCGGTGATCACGGTTAAATTGGCGCGTCCCAAGTTGGGCGTGAGGTAGCCTTTGGCCGCACTCCAGCGTTCGCCGTTTTTGTGGGTCACTTGGTACATGCCCACGCCTTCTTGGCTCTCCCCATTAAAGTCTGGGTTACGCGGGTAGCCCGCTTGCACGCCTGCGTCTACAAACACCGGACCGAATTTATTCGGGCTGCGCAAGTCCATCACATTCAAAGGCCCGCCTGTGCCGTGCAAGTCAGATGCGCCGCGCTCGTTGTGTTCGGCACGCTTGAAATAGGGCAACACCTCGTCAAAGCTCCATCCTGCGTTGCCCTGTGATGCCCAGTGGTCGTAATCAGCGCGGTGGCCGCGGGCATAGATCATGGCATTGACCGAACTGCTGCCGCCCAGCACCTTACCGCGCGGCTGGTAGCCGCTGCGGCCACCCAATCCGGGCTGGGGCACGGTGTGAAACGCCCAATTGGTTTGTTGGCTTTTGGCTAAAAGCGCAAGACCTGCGGGGCAGTGGATCAGCACCGAGCTATCCGCTGGGCCCGCCTCCAACAGCGCCACCTTGACGGCAGGGTCTTCGCTCAAGCGTGCGGCCAGTACGCAGCCTGCCGAACCGCCGCCAATAATCACATAATCAAACATTGTGGGCTCCAAAAAAGGTGTCCCCTAGATTGCCTCTGCGGGCGATTTAGGAGTGCAAAATAGCAAGCTTTCATCGTATTGCGTTACGGGCGAAGTTCACGCCCGTGAAAACCCACAGTTCCCAAGGAAAAAACATGTCCAGCACCCAGCTTTTGGTTAAAAAAGACACCATTGCGACAGCCCAACTGGCCACACTTGAAGACGCGCCGCTTCAAAACGGCCAAATCCGCCTGCGCATAGAGCGCTTTGCCCTCACCTCCAACAATATCACCTACGCCGCCTTTGGCGATGCCATGTCGTATTGGGGCTTTTACCCTGCGGCGCAGGAGGGCTGGGGCATTGTGCCCGTTTGGGGGTTTGCCACCGTGGTGCAAAGCCTCCATGCAGGCGTGGCGGTGGGCGAGCGCATTTATGGCTACTGGCCCATGGCCTCGCATGCCGTGCTCTCGCCCGCCAGGCTCAGCGAGCGCGGCTTTGTAGACGCTGCACCGCACCGCGCCGCGCTGCACAGCGTGTACAACCAATACATGCGCTGCAACACCGATGCTTTTTACACGCCCGATAGCGAAGACGTGCAAGCCCTGATGCGCCCCCTGTTCATGACTTCGTTTTTAATCGACGATTTCATGGCCGACAACGCATTTTTTGGCGCTAAAACCATGCTTTTGTCCAGCGCATCCAGCAAAACTGCCTACGGCACAGCGCACTGCCTGCACAAACGCGCAGGCATCGAGGTGATTGGCCTCACGTCCGAGAAAAACCGCGCATTTTGCGAATCACTGGTCTGCTACACCAAGGTGCTGAGCTACGAGCAACTGGACACGCTGGCTGCCGATATGCCCTGCGTGTACATCGATTTTGCAGGCAGCAGCAGCTTGCGTATGCAAATCCACACCCGCTTTAGCAACTTGGCCTATAGCTGCTCTATCGGCGGCACCCATGTGGAAGACCTCAAAGGCGGCAAAGGCCTGCCCGGCCCACGCGCCACCTTGTTTTTTGCACCTGCGCAAATCAAAAAACGCGCTGCCGACTGGGGCGCTGAGCAATTGGGCAACACATTGCTGGCTGCGTGGCACGATTTCACAGGCACGGTGAAAGCTGGCGGCTGGCTACAGGTGCAGCAGCACAGCGGCGCAGCGGGCGTGCAAGCGGCTTACGCGCAGGTGCTGGCAGGCGCGGGGGATCCGCGGGTGGGGCATATGCTGACTTTTCATGGGTGAGCGTGCTTAGCTTTTAAAACCGGACTGCCGGACGCAGAGGGCGCAAAGGTTACGCAGAAGACGCAAAAGAACAGCCAAAGGCAATGGTTTAGCTGGTCTTTTTTGAGCATGCTTAGTAGCGCAATGTGGTTGAGGTCATCAAATCAAATCGAATCGAATCATATTGAAGTTGAAGTTGAAGTTGAAGTAACTATATATTTAATAGCAAACTATCACCATTTAACGCTGACATTAACCAAATTTACTACAAACACACTATAAAATATCTTTTCGGTATTCTTTTGCGTCTTCTGCGTAACCTTTGCGTCCTCTGCGTCCGGCAGTTCTGTATTTAGTATTCACCCCATGCAACCCAACCAACCCATTAAAAACCACCTAGTCTCATGGAGCGGAGGCAAAGACTCCTGCCTGGCCTTGTGGCGCGCCAAGCAGCAGGGGCTGCGCGTTACCCGGCTTTTAACCGCGCTGGACGAAACAAGCACGCGCGCACGAAGCCACGGCGTGCCGCCTGCGCTGCTGCGGGCGCAGGCTGAAGCGCTGGGCTTGCAGATACAGTTTTTGTCGGCTACATGGCAAAACTACGAAGCGCAATTCATTGACGCGCTGCATACCGCCAGAACAGAAGCTGGCATTTCAGGCGCGATTTTTGGTGATATTGACCTGCAAGCCCACCGCGACTGGGAGGAAAAAGTCTGCGCTCTAGCAGGCTTCACCGCTCATTTGCCGCTATGGCAAGCCCAGCGTATGGATCTGGTGCGTGAATTTTGGGCGGCGGGCTTCAAAGCCGTGGTGGTTTGCGTGGACGGACGGTTTTTGGATGCGTCGTATGCAGGCCGTCTGTTTGACCAAGCCTTTGTGGACAGTCTGCCCCAAGGAGTCGATGCTTGCGGTGAAAACGGCGAATTCCATACCTTTGTATATGGCGGCCCAGCCTTTGCGCACCCCGTGGCTTGGCGCAGCGCCGGCACACACAGCTACACTGCGCCTGCTGAGTTTGGCGGCAGCGTGTTCCATTTTGGGCTCTTAGAAGCCCCCACGGATGCTTAAACCTTCAGCAATTGCGCAAGCATTGCCATGGCATTTTCATCAAATGATTCATCAATTAATAGCAAGCTTTCACCATATGACGATGACATTGGCCAATTTTTCTGTAAATAAGCGTTTTTCAGCATGAACAACGCCCGCGCAGACGCACCAGAGCAGCCGCAGCGCGGTGATTCACACCTGCACGCTTACGCCGCACTCACCCCTGAGCTGATTTTGGACGCTCTAGACGCGGTGGGCATGCGCTGCGACGGCCGACTGGCCATGCTGTCAAGCTACGAAAACCGTGTGGTGTTGTTGCACCTTGAGGAGCCGATAACCGATGCCACTGGACAAACGCACAGCGCAGTAGTGGCCAAGTTTTACCGTCCTGCGCGATGGAGCGATGCGGCTATTTTGGAGGAACACGCCTTTGCTTTTGAGCTGCAGGCGGCTGACATTCCCATGGTGGCGCCGCTCTTGATAAACGGCACTAGCCTGCACCACCATGCTGGCTTTGCGTACAGCATCAGCCCCAAGCGCGGCGGGCGTAGCCCTGAGCTAGACGACTGGGAAACGCTGGAATGGACGGGCAGGTTTTTAGCGCGCATCCACGCCGTGGGCGCTGCCAAACCCTTCGTGCACCGCCCCACTTTAAACACCCAAACGTTTGGCTACGACAGCATGGAGTGGCTGCTAGCCAACGATGCGATTGCACTGGATGTGCGCAGCACATGGCAAAAAGCCTGCCAAAGCGCATTAACCATTGCATCAAAATACATAGCAGCATATGACCATACGACAGTGACATTGCCCAATAATGCAAATAAAATAAACGTATTAAGGCTGCATGGCGACTGCCACCCCGGCAACATCTTGTGGACACCCACCGACCTGCCCCAAGGCGGCCCACACTTTGTGGACCTAGACGATGCGCGCATGGGCCCTGCGGTGCAAGACCTGTGGATGCTGGCCAGCGGCAGCCGCGCCCAGCGTGTCCAGCAGCTAAGTGCCATCGTGGAAGGCTACGAGCAATTTCGCCCCTTTGACCGCCGCGAACTTGTGCTGATCGAACCCCTGCGCACCTTGCGCCTGATTCACTACAGCGCTTGGCTGGCCCGCCGCTGGTCTGACCCCACTTTCCCCATCAATTTTCCGTATTTTGGCAGCAGCGACTATTGGCAGGGCGAGGTGGCGATGCTGCATGAGCAGATTGAGGCTATGGACACTGAGCCACTGATGGTGTGAGGGGAAAACTTGTGGCTTTGATTTTCGCGCCCGAGCAGCGTTTTGGCTCTCCCGCCGCTCCCTCATGGCGGGCATACCGCAAATCGGTCGGACGGGAGCGCCAAAACGCTGCTCGGGCTATGCTCGCTTTTAGGTTTTAATACCGGAATCAGTCGTTCTTAGCGCTTCTTTTACTATGAGATATGTAGCAAATTATGACCACAAGACGGTGACATATGCGCTTTTTTATTCAAAAATACAAACGGCAGAAAAATACCGCCCAAACACCCACCACCTCCCGCTGCGGCTAAGCGAGTGCTGTGCCAATGCGCAAACGGTTGCTTAGCCGCAGAGTGACCAACTTGGACAAGCAAAATTGCTGCATTTTGTCTGCGATCCACCGCTTTTTTCCGCAACCCAGCGCCAAGCGCATGCCCCACAGCCATTAAACTCCCCCCATGCCCGCCTACCAATTTGAAGCCCTAGACCCGCAAGGCCACACCAGCAAAGGTGTGGTGGAGGCCGACACGGCCAAGTCTGCCCGCAGCATGCTGCGCGCCCAAGGCTTGGTGCCGATGCTGGTGGAAGCGGTGACTGAGGGTGATAACAACGCGGGCAAGGGTTTAAACCGCAGCCTGTTTGCCAGCCGCGTTTTCAATGCCAACACCTTGAGCATTTGGACACGCCAGCTAGCTGGGCTGGTGGGCTCTGGCCTGCCGCTGGAGCGGGCGCTCACTGCACTGGCCGACGAGGCCGAAGACGAGCGCCAGCGCAACGTGTTAGCCGCCCTGCGCTCCGAGGTGAATGCGGGCTCCAACTTTGCCAAAGCGCTCACTCAGCACCCCAAAGAGTTCAGCGATATTTACTGCGCCGTTATCGGGGCGGGAGAGGCATCGGGCAACTTAGGGCTGGTGCTGGACAAGCTGGCCGACGACTTGGAAGAGCGCCAAGCGCTCAAGTCCAAGCTGATTGGCGCTGCCCTGTATCCGGCCATTGTGACCTTGGTGGCGATTGTGATTGTGCTGTTTTTAGTGGGCTATGTGGTACCGCAAGTGGCGGGGGTATTTGCTGGCAGCAAGCGCGCCCTGCCGTGGCTCACGCAAGCCATGATGGGCATCAGCGCTTTTGTGCGCAATTATGGTTGGTTGATGCTTGCTTTCCTTGTTTTAGCTTCGGTTGGCATCCACTATGCACGCAAAGTGGATGCCACGCGCCTCAAAATGGATGCCGCGTGGCTGACCATTCCTATCATCGGCAAGTTATCGCGCGGCTACAACGCCTCGCGCTTTGCGTCCACACTGGCCATGCTCAGCGGCGCAGGCGTGCCGATTTTGAAAGCGCTGCAAGCAGCCGCCCAAACGCTGAACAACCGCGCGATGCGGGCCGATGCCGAAGATGCGTTGGTGCTGGTGCGCGAAGGTGCGCCACTGGCCAGTGCCATGGCGCAAAAGAAGCGTTTTCCCGGCCTTTTGGCCATGTTTGCACGGCTGGGCGAGCAAACCGGCACACTGCCCGTCATGTTGCAACGCGCCGCCACCCAGCTGAGCACCGAAGTGCAGCGCCGCGCCATGGCGTTGGCCACCATCCTAGAGCCGCTCTTGATTGTGGCCATGGGCGTGGTGGTGATGCTGATTGTGTTGGCGGTGCTGCTGCCGATCATCCAGCTCAACCAGTTGGTCAAATAGATGGCTGCCAATCTAGACGGGCAATTGGTGGTGGCGATATCGTCGCGGGCGCTGTTTGATTTTGAAGAAGAAAACCAGCTCTTTGAGCAAGGCAATGACCGCAACTACATGCGCCTGCAACTTGACCGCGTGGACCAGCCCGCCAAGCCGGGCGTGGCGTTTTCGCTAGTTAAAAAGCTGCTGCGCTTTAACGCTGACGGCCAGCAGCGGGTAGAGGTGGTGATTTTGTCGCGCAACGACCCCGTGAGCGGCCTGCGCGTGATGAAATCTGCAGAATATTACGAATTGCCCATCATCCGCTGCACCTTCACACGCGGCGAGTCGCCGTGGCGCTATTTGCGGCCGCTGAACGCGAATTTGTTTTTATCCGCCCACCTAGAAGACGTGCGTGCCGCACTTGATGCGGGCGTGCCCGCCGCGCAGGTTTACCCCCAAAGTGCGCAGGCCAGCACGGCACACCCCAGCGAGGTGCGCATTGCCTTTGACGGCGATGCTGTGCTTTTCAGCGACGAAGCCGAGCGCGTCTTTCAGGCCCAAGGCTTGGACGCTTTTCAGCAGCACGAACGCACCCATGCGGCACGGCCCATGAGTGCCGGGCCATTTAAACCACTGCTCGAGGCGCTGCAAAAGCTACAACTTGCTGGCAATTCAGAAATGCGTATTCGCACTGCACTGGTCACTGCCCGCAGTGCACCCGCGCATGAGCGGGCGATTCGCACGCTCATGAACTGGAACATTGACGTGGACCAAGCAATGTTTTTGGGTGGCTTGGCCAAGGGAGAGTTTTTGCGCGAGTTTGAGCCCGATTTTTTCTTTGACGACCAAACGGGGCATGTGCAATCCGCCTCCGACCATGTGCCAGCGGGGCATGTGGTCAGTGGGGTCTCGAATCCGGCTTGAGTTTTTAGCTTCGCCGCGTTTAGATGGTCACCTTGCGGTAAAGCACGGGCTATGCCAGAGCGAGTACGAATACTTGTTTGTGGCTTGGTGAAAAACATTCCACGCAAAAAGTCGCTGGCTAATCCGCTACGATGCACAGTACAAAGCAATACACCCTATGACCATCAAACAATCCATCACCGAAGCCAAACTCCAGACCACCAAAGTCTGGGCGCTGGCTTTGCCCTACTTTAGCTCTGAGGACAAATGGAAAGCCCGTGGTCTGCTGCTGGCGGTTGTGCTGCTCAACTTAGCCTCGGTGTATATGCTGGTGCAGCTTAACGAATGGAACCGCGTGTTTTATGACGCGCTGCAAGACAAGAACGAGCCGGTTTTTTGGCAGCAACTGCAACGCTTTCTCTACATTGCATTTGCCTATATGGTCATTGTGGTTTACAAGTTTTACATCACTCAACTCATGCAGCTGCGCTGGCGTACATGGATGACGGCTGACATGCTCAAGCGCTGGTTGGCCAACAAGGCTTTTTACCAGTTGGAATTGCTGCGATTTACCAGCCAAGACAACACAAGCAATACCAAAGACGCCCTCCCAGATAACCCTGACCAGCGTATTTCGCAAGATGTCAACATGTTCACCAGCGACACGGTGGCGCTCACCATGGGCTTTCTCAATGCGGTTGTTACGCTTGTGTCCTTCATTGGTATTTTGTGGGTCTTGAGCGGTGGCTTTAGCTTCTCGCTGGGGGGCAGCACCTATGAGATTGCGGGCTTTATGGTGTGGATGGCCGTTGTGTACGCGCTGGCTGGCAGCGTGATCACTTATTTTGTGGGCCGGCCACTGGTGGGCTTGAGCTTTTGGCAGCAACGCTACGAGGCGGATTTTCGCCACCATTTGGTGCGGGTGCGTGAACACAGCGAGGCCATTGCGTTGGACAAGGGCGAGGCAGTTGAGCAAACAGCGCTGGGCTTGCGCTTTAGCGCCGTTCTGAAAAACTATTTGTCACTGATACAAGCGCAAAAGCGCCTTACCTGGTTCACGGCCGGCTATGGGCAGGCTGCGGTGGTGTTTCCACTGATTGTGGCTGCGCCGCGCTTTTTCTCGGGGGCGATTCAGTTGGGCCAGCTTATGCAAATATCGTCTGCCTTTGGCCGTGTGCAAGACGCGCTCAGCTGGTTTGTGGACAGCTATTCCAGCCTTGCCAGTTGGAAAGCCACTACGGATCGTTTGACAGATTTTGAAGCCAACTTATCGAAATTATCAACCAATGTCAGCGTCATACCGTCATATGCCGCTACAGATAGTGCAGTACAGGAATTGCAAATTGCAGGGCTGAATCTGTCATTGCCCAACGGCGCTGCCTTGCTTGCAAACGCCCATGCGCGCGTGGTTGCAGGCGACACGGTGTTGCTCAGCGGGCCGTCGGGCAGCGGCAAGAGCACGTTGTTTCGCACGCTGGCAGGCATTTGGCCTTTCAGCACCGGTGCGGTGTCTTTGCCTGCCAACTTTGCCAGCAAAGCCATGTTTATTCCCCAGCGACCGTATTTTCCGCAAGGCAGTTTGCGCGCCGCACTGGCCTATCCGAATGATGCTGCAGCATTCAACGACACGCAACTAATCGCGGCGCTAGAACTTGCGTTGCTGCCCGCACTGGCTACGCGGCTTGATGATGAAGACGCTTGGGAACACAAACTCTCTGGCGGTGAGCAGCAGCGCCTAGCGATTGCGCGGGTTTTTCTCAAAGAGCCGCAATGGGTATTTGCCGACGAAGCGACCAGCGCGCTGGATGCTGCGGCTGAAGACACCATTTACGAACGCTTGGTGGCTCTGGTGCAGCGCACTGGTGGTGCTTTGGTATCCATAGCGCACCGGCCTGCGGTGGCGGCATTTCATGACAAGCAGCTGGTATTTGAAGCCAATTCACCCAACGCTGCTACACAAGCACCCACCGACCCAAGCGCAGCGCGCTACACCCTACGGAGCAATTGATGCAACTCGCCCCCTTAATAGAAGCCACGCGCGGCGGCATGACCGAATGCGTGCATTTTGGCGCTGTGGC
>JANOYR010000191.1:0-34393 GCA_031428975.1 Polaromonas sp.
ACGATACCCGCAGCGACCTTGATGGAGTTTATTGAGGTAGAAGGCAATGGTTGCAGCATTGGACCAAATGCGGTCGATATTACAAAGGCGACTGCCGGCAAAACGATTGCACTGTTTGCTCTGCCCGGTGCGTTTACACCTACCTGTTCGGCTAAGCATGTGCCGGGTTATACCGAAAAATTTGATGAATTAAAAGCAGCTGGCGTGGACGAGATCTGGTGTGTAAGTGTCAACGATGCGTTTGTGATGGGTGCATGGGCGCGAGATCAAAAAACAGGGGCTAAGGTGCGTATGTTGGCGGATGGCAGCGCTGCATTTACACAAGCTACGGGTCTTAGTTTAGATTTGAGTACACGTGGTATGGGCATTAGATCCAATCGCTACTCCATGCTCATTAAAGATGGTAAAGTTATGACATTGAATGTGGAGGGCCCTGGCAAGTTCGAGGTTAGCGATGCTGCGACTCTTTTGGAGCAAGCGAAAGCCTAGCCATCGCGTTGTTTAGATAGTTAAACCGCGTTACAACACACTTAGGCAAGGACAATGCAGAAAATTGTCATCTAGCTTATTGTTAACTGCGTGATCAAATGCACACAACAGTTATTTCAAGACACAACAGCGTGTCAAATTAACGATTCCTTGATCGGCCGAAAGATTAGTTTGGTTCGCCTGTAGTAGCTAATTTAATATCTGTGTCTAAGAAGCTACCGATAATCGGCAAGCCATGGGACTATGGTGTACAGGTGCATGCGTAAAGAACACTCGGCGGTATTTCAGTTGGTTTACGTTAGTAGTTTGCGTTCTGAAAGGGCGCGAGCTAGTAGCCTGCAAAAATTACACCACTATGTACATACCCTCGACCATGCTGGCCTCACAGGAGTGCTCATGCAAGGTGAATTGGCGACATTAGGCTTGGTTGAGGGGGCTCAAGAATTGGTGCTTGCTTTTGTAGCAGCCGCACATCCGAGCGATTATTGGCAAATACAGCATGTAATGCTTCAATCGAAATCATCTGCACGGTTGTATCCAGGTTTACCGCTGCGACTGCGACAATCGAGTGCAATAGGGGAGCAGCTGGCCTTTGCAGCGGACTTGCGTAGAACGAGTGAGCAAGACTCTGTTTGGAGTGCCGATAGTGTGCTGTTGACCCAATGGCTAGAGCCCGCAACACGCAAAATTACAAAGAGTTTATAAATTGCGGCGGTGCATAATTGAGCCACTGCGTTTGTATAGAGGCGCATAGATTGCATGCGTTTCAAATTCAGATGCACAACAATCGAATTTAATACCCTAAAAGGGCCGGCTATCACTTCAATTAAAAAGCAGAAACAGCACACTTTGCGCTTTCACAATTTAACGATTGTGGCAATTGAAGTTATAAAACAAAAAAAGCCCCCGATTGGGAGCTTTTGTTTGGTGAAATTAAGAGAAGGTGCAACTTGCACCATTCAATTAATAACCGCCGCGTCCGCCGCCACCGCCAGTACCGCCGCCACGACCACCGCCGCCGTAGGGGCTACGAAAGCCGCCGTCACCGCCGCCGCCATTGCCGCCGCCGTAACCGCCGCCGCCGCCTTCACGACGACCACCGCCGCCAAATCCGCCACCGCCGCCGCCACCAAATCCGCCGCCGCCGCCTTCACGACGACCGCCGCCGAAGCCGCCACCGCCGGTGCGTGGAGGACGTGCCTCCATTGGACGCGCTTCATTGACAACTACAGCACGACCGCCGAGTTGTTGGCCGTTCATGCCTTCAACAGCTGCGAGTGCTTCTGCATCGCTGCCCATTTCCACAAAGCCAAAGCCTTTGGAGCGACCCGTGTCGCGTTCCATCATCACTTTAGCGCTGGTTACGCTACCGAAAGCTGAAAAAGCTCCGTGCATATCTTCATCACGCACTGAGTAAGGCAGATTGCCTACGTACAGTTTATTGCCCATGAAAGGGACTCCTATTAATCACATACTTCAAAAAAGCGATGGAGTCCCGAAAGCACTAACTGTGGCGCGAAACTGACCGATCACCGAAACCATGCAAAATCAAAACCTATTAATAAAAAAAGCCTTAACTCTACACGCCCTTTGATTATGCACCTGATAATACGTTTGTGCACGGAAATGATGTTTTTTTGCCTAAAAATGGCAGTCCCCTCCATAAAACCACAGATTTATGGAGAGCGCCGCGCATTGTTTCTCTTGTGCCGAGCCTTACAGAGCTGTTAGTAGACATGGGCTTGGGTCAGTTTATCGTAGGTCGTACCGGTTACTGCATCCATCCGTTTGAATATGTCAAAAGCATCCCAAAAATCGGCGGCACAAAAAATGTTAATTTGGCGAAAATACGGCGTTTAAAACCCAGCCATGCACTGGTGAATGTTGACGAAAACAGATTAGAAACAGTAGTAGCGTTGAGGCAGTTTGTGCCCCATGTTGTGGTAACGCATCCGATGAAACCTGCGGACAACTTACAGCTAATTGATCAAATTGTTGACGCCATTTTCAGCGGCGAATTTAAAGCAATCAATGTCGAATATGCAGCGCTAAATGCTTTAAAAAATAAAATTGCAACGAAGTTACTGGAAATAGAAAACCGAGAAATTAAGAGCAAACAAAAAGTACTCTACCTCATTTGGCGAGACCCTTGGATGACTGTAGCACGTGACACATATATTAGCCAAATGCTGGCATTGATTGGCTGGGAAACATGGCCGACGTTGATGGGTGGCGATGGCTTGTCAACGCCTGGCGCATCACGCTACCCCGTAGTAAGCGCTGAAGCGTCTTGGCTAAAGCAAGTAGACCGTGTGTTACTTTCTAGTGAACCCTATCAGTTTAATGGGACGCACCTAGAAGAGGTGCAACAATGGATGCCGCACGCAAAGGTGCAGCTGGTGGATGGTGAAATGCTCAGCTGGTATGGAAGCCGTGCCGTTGCAGGCCTTGATTATGTGTCTGACCTAGCTGCGCAGAGCGATTAGAGCAATCGATTTAGCAAGCGTAACGACAGGTACGCTGATTATTCACCAGTGTAGTTACGCCACTGGCGCATAGCACCACGCATATTTAAAATTTGAAATTCAAAATTAGGACAAGCAGCGCATATCCACATATGGGTGCGCAATGCCAATCGCTCGCCCATGGCTAAAGACCGATCTTCGCGGGCAATAATCATGGCTGCAACTTTTTTGCAGCTAGGGTTGAACCACATTGCTTTTGTTTCCATACCAGTTGATTTCTAGGCAGCTGCGCAAACGCAGGCGTGCACGGTGCAGTTGTACATAAAGATTGGTCGCAGAAATGTTCAATGTCTTACATACCTCATCAGCATCGAGTTCGAGCCATTCGCGCATCAAAAAAAGCCGTCCCTGAACAGCGGGAAGTTTCTCCATGCAAGCATCTAGTATGGTGAAAAACTGTTTTTGCGACAAATTTTGATCTGGGTTGCCCCAGTCCGCAGGTTGTTCAGAAAAATGACCGTCCGATTTGAATCCAATCAAATCAAGTGGGTCTGTATCGTCGTCGTTCGATGCACCTAAATCGCTAAAGTTGACTTCCCGTAAATTGCTGCGCAATAAATCCACTACTTTATGCTTCAAAATACCAACTAACCAAGTTTTGAGTTGGCTTTGCGCACCAAAAGCCTGAGGCTTGGACAGTGCTGCCAAGAGTGTCTCTGATACTGCGTCCTCAGCCCATGCATCGTTGCGCAGCTGCAAGCGGGCAAAACGCATCAAATAGGGGCGGTGGGAAGCAACTTGGGCTTGGAATGTCATGGACTAGATCATAGCGATGGATTTTGAACGCACTAGCATATTGATGGAAATACAGCGGCAAACTTAATATAGCCATGACATAGGATAAAATTTGAGGGCGCTGATTTACCAAATTAATTGCGGGCGCTTTATAAATGCAGCTAAAGACGCCACCCGGTTTCGTTTTTAGCGAAGACCGGGTTTTTTTTGCCATGACGATGATTGCCACCTCTTCCTCTATGCACTTTGATGCGCCCTTGCCACTGCAAAGTGGCAAGGCCATCCGTGCGTATGACTTGGCTTACGAGACCTATGGTGTGCTCAATGCTGAAAAATCCAACGCCGTACTGATTTGTCACGCGCTCAACGCCTCGCACCACGTCGCAGGGGTGTATGAAGGCAAAGACAAGTCAGAGGGCTGGTGGGACAACATGATTGGGCCCAATAAGCCGGTGGATACAAACCGCTTTTTTGTCATAGGTGTGAACAACTTAGGCTCTTGTTTTGGTTCAACTGGACCTATGCATCTCCACCCAGACAGTGGCTTGGTCTATGGCAGCAGCTTTCCTGTAGTGACGGTTGAAGACTGGGTAGATGCGCAGGCTCGACTCTTGGATTGCCTAGGAATTCCAACACTTGCCGCCGTGATGGGAGGTAGTTTGGGTGGAATGCAAGCACTGAGTTGGGCCATACGCTATCCACAAAGGGTTCGGCATTGCGTGGGAGTGGCCACTGCACCAAATTTGACTGCAGAAAATATTGCTTTTAATGAAGTAGCAAGGCGTGCCATCGCCACAGATCCCGATTTTCATGGGGGTGATTTTTATGCCCATGGCGTGGTGCCCAAACGTGGGCTGCGTATTGCGCGTATGGTGGGGCACATCACCTATTTGAGTGACGACGTGATGAATGAGAAGTTTGGACGAACGCTGCGCGATGGTGACCATCTGAAATACTCCACGGACGAGGTAGAGTTTCAAATTGAGAGCTATCTGCGCTACCAAGGCGATAAGTTCGCAGATTACTTTGATGCCAATACCTATTTACTGATTACACGAGCGTTGGATTATTTTGACCCTGCAAAAGCATATGGTGGTGATCTGAATGCCGCTTTTGCTCAGGCTAGCGCCAAATTTTTGTTGGTGAGTTTCACGACTGATTGGCGTTTTTCGCCCGCACGTAGTCGCGAATTGGTAAAGGCATTGTTGCACCAGCAACACAGAGTGAGCTATGCAGAAATAGATGCACCCCACGGGCATGATGCATTTTTGTTAGATGACGTGAGGTACATGGACATAATTTGCTCATATTTTAATAGCATACATGTGGAAAATGGAGCGATGGCATGCAAATAAACCCACTGCATGCGGTCATAGCGCAGATGGTGCCGCGCGGTGCCCGTGTTTTAGATTTGGGCTGTGGAGACGGCGCATTACTGGCACATTTACAGGAAACGCGGGCATGCAGTGGTTACGGCATTGAAATAGACGATGCGAATGTACTCGCCTGTGTGGAGCGTGGTGTCGACGTGATCCAGCTCAACTTAGACGAGGGTCTGGCGCTATTTGAGGATGCTAGCTTCGATGTCGTACTGCAAATTGATACTTTGCAGCATCTTCGCAATGCCCAAGTGATGTTGCAAGAGACGGCACGGGTGGGTAAAGCTGGTATCGTCAGCTTTCCCAATTTTGCGCATTGGCGCAATCGCCTTCAAGTCCTAATGGGGCAAATGCCAGTGACAAAAACCTTGCCTTACCAATGGTATGACACGCCCAATATCCGAGTGGGCACCTATGCCGACTTTACGAAGTTAGCAGATAAAAACGCATTGAAAATCCAAGACAGTTTTGGCTTGCAAGATGGGCGCGTGGTGCGGATATTGCCTAACGCGATGGCCAGCACCGCAGTGTTTGCGTTCACAAGCGTCTGAAGGAGCGTTGCAAAATTTAAATAGTGTGGGTGAAGCTGCCGCACAAAAAGCGAAATCAAAGCTGAATAGAGGGTGAAAAATGAATCTGCACAATTGGATAGGCCGCAGCGAGTGTGTCGAAGACACAGCAACGGCCACGCCTTATGCCGCACTGTCGGCTACTTTAGATTGCCCGCAAACTTCGGCAGTTCAACGTCCTGTGCTTGGTACGCTATTGCCACCGCTGTGGCATTGGTTGTATTTTTTACCAGTCTACCCGCAAGCTGAAATTGGCGAAGACGGACATGCCAAGCGCGGCGGGTTTTTACCGCCAGTGGCATTGCCAAGACGCATGTGGGCAGGCAGTGATTTTCAATTCCACCAAGCCCTGCATATTGGCGATAGACTCGCTCGAACATCGACGATCGTAGATGTGGCAGAAAAATCAGGCCGCACAGGAAACTTGGTGTTTGTGAAAGTACGGCACGACATACGCCGCAACGGCGAGCAAGCCGTGGCACTCACCGAGCACCACCATATTGTCTACCGCGCAGCAGCTACACCGCATGATGTGACTCCAATACCGCAGGATGCACCTGCATCGTCTGCTTGGCAGCGTGTGATGAAGGCAGACGATGTGCTGCTATTTCGATACTCAGCACTCACATTTAATGGCCACCGCATTCATTATGACCGCCAGTATGTCACCCAAATAGAAGGCTATCCGGGATTGGTGGTGCATGGGCCTTTAATAGCCACTCTGCTCATGGAGTTATTGCGCAGCCAGTTACCAGAGGCTAAAGTGCTTGGCTTTACGTTTAAAGCAGTGCGACCTACATTTGACATTCACCCATTTTCTGTCCATGGCCAACCCTCTGCCGACGGCAAAACTGTGCATTTATGGGGCTGTGACTATGAAGGCAAACTCACCATGGACGCTACCGCCACTTTAGCTTGAGAGCCAGTATTTATGCAACCCCTTAAAGGCATCACGGTCGTCACCCTAGAGCATGCCATTGCGGCACCATTTGCCACGCGCCAACTCGCGGACTTGGGTGCTAGGGTGATCAAAATTGAGCGCCCAGGCGTGGGCGATTTTGCGCGCAGCTACGACACGCGAGTACGCGGTTTAGCCTCGCATTTTGTGTGGACTAACCGTTCTAAAGAAAGCTTGACTTTAGATGTCAAGCACGCGGATGCGCAAACTATCCTCATGCACTTGATTGACAACGAGGCCGATGTGCTGGTGCAAAACCTCGCTCCCGGGGCGGCGGCTCGGCTGGGGTTGTCTTATGAAGCGCTTTCAAAACGCAAGCCGGGAATCATCGTGTGCGATATATCGGGCTACGGAGCAGACGGGCCTTACCGCGACAAAAAGGCCTATGACCTGCTGATTCAAAGTGAGGCGGGTATGGTTTCTGTGACGGGCACGCCTGAAACACCGTCGAAAACGGGCACCTCAATGGCCGACATTGCAGCCGGAATGTACGCCTACACCAATATTCTGGCCGCATTGATGCACCGCCAACAAACCGGCCTGGGGCAGCACATCGATATGTCGATGCTTGAGGCGCTGTCGGAATGGATGTCTTACCCGCTGTACTATGCGTTCGAGGGCGCAGAGCCGCCGCCGCGCAGTGGCGCAAGCCATGCCACTATTTACCCCTATGGCCCGTTTGCCGCAGGCGATGGCAATACCGTCATGCTGGGTTTACAAAATGAGCGCGAGTGGAAGATTTTTTGCGAAAAAGTGATGGGCAATGCCGCGTTAGCGGATGACTTGCGTTTTTCAACCAATGCCAAGCGCAGTGCCGCGCGGTTGGAGCTGTCGGTCAAAATCGAAGCCGTGTTTTCAAGGCATACCGCGCAGCAGGTAGAGGCCCTGCTAGAAGAAGCGGGCATTGCCAATGCACAGGTGCGCAACATGGCGCAGGTTTGGGCACACCCGCAACTCAAGGCGCGAAAACGTTGGCAAAAAGTGGACACAGAAGCCGGAAGTATTCCTGCCCTGCTGCCGCCCGGGTCTTGGCAACATGGCGCACCGCGTATGGACGCCGTGCCTGCACTGGGGCAACACACCGATGCGATTCTTGCCCAATGCGGTTACAGCCCCCAACAAATCGACGAATTGCGTAAAAAAGGGGTTGTTTGACACGCCAATTGCGCCGCAGACTACCCGTTGTTGAAAGGAAACTAAATGTCCGCTACTATTATTGATTCTAAAATTTTCGGCGATATGTTCAGCGATGCTGCCATGCGCCAAGTGTGGTCGGACGAAAACCGCACCGCCAAATACCTGGATATTGAGCGTGCGCTGGCCAAGGTACAAGGCCAACTGGGCATCATTCCGCAGGAAGCGGCCGACGAAATCGTTAAAAACTGTGAACTGAGCACCATCGATTGGCCACGCCTAAAGGCTAAGACTGAGCAAATTGGTTATCCTATTATTGCCGTAGTCAACCATATCAACAGCCAATGCCGCGATAAGCTGGGCGAGTATTGCCATTGGGGTGCTACCACCCAAGACATTACCGACACCGCAGCGGTGTTGCAAATCCGCGAGGGCTTGGCCTTGGTGGAGCAGGATCTTAAAGATATTTCTAGCGCGCTCGCACTGCTGGCTAAAACCCACCGCAATACCCCTGTAATTGGCCGCAGCAATTTGCAACAAGCCACCCCCATCACATTTGGTTACAAAATGGCCAGTATTTTGGCCGGCATAGAGCGCCACCGTGAGCGGCTAGAACAACTCAAACCCCGCGTCTTGGTCGGCGAGTTTGGCGGCGCGTCGGGAACGCTCTCGTCCTTAGCGACGGGCGCTATGGAAACCCAAGCGGCCTTGATGCAGGAGCTGGGCTTGGGTCAGCCATTGATCTCGTGGCACACCGTACGCGACAATTTTGCTGAAGTGGGCGCATTTCTTGGCATTGTGGGCGGGTCGCTGGGCAAAATTGCCATGGATGTGAAGCTGATGATGCAAACCGAAGTGGCCGAAGTATTTGAGCCTTTTGCTACTGGGCGTGGCTCGTCATCGACCATGCCACAAAAACGCAACCCTATTTCTTGCCTGTATATCCACGCCAATATTTCCGTGGTGCGCCAACTTGCAGCATCGCTCATGGATGCTATGGTGGCCGACCACGAGCGCTCCACTGGCCCTTGGGAGATTGAATGGGTGGCCATGCCCGAAATTTTTTGTTTGATGTCGGGCGCACTCAAGCAAACCAAGTTTATTTTGGCAGGTTTAGAGGTCGATGCCGCGCAAATGCGCCACAACATTGACCTGACCCATGGTCTGGTCATGTCAGAGGCGGTGATGATGGGCTTGGGCCCGTATATTGGCCGCGAATACGCCCATGATTTGGTCTATGACATTTGCCGTCAGGCCATCCAACAAAAGCGCCCATTACTTGATTTGCTGGCTGAGCACCCTGAGATCAGCCAGCATGTAAGCCGCGCCCAATTGGCCAGCTTTTGCGACCCTATGAACAACCTAGGACAGGCCGGAGTCATGGTGGACCGCGTGCTGAACGCCATCAGGCCATAAATGCTTTTGGGTGTGCGTAAACACCCATTCGCAAACTGGATTTGGCAGGATAAAGTCAAAACTCCCGCAGTTTTTGAAAGTTCTTATGCATTTGTCTACTTTGAACACCCGCCGCCAGTCACTTGCCCAATTGGGCGCATTCGCAGCGGCTGCAGCATTGCCCGCCGCGCGTGCGCAAGCTGCATGGCCTAGTAAACCAATTCGCTTTGTCGTGCCCTTTGCACCCGGGGGCACGAGTGAAATTGTGGCGCGCAGCGTGGCGGTGGAGTTAACCAAACAGCTGGGCCAAAGCGTGTTTGTAGAAAACAAACCCGGCGGTGGCGGTGTGATTGCCATGCAAGAGGTGGCCAAATCTGCGCCTGATGGCCACACCATCATCCTAGGCCATGTGGGCACGCTGGCTGTGAACCCTTACATGCTGAGTAACCAGCCCTATGACGTGAACAAAGATTTCACGCCAGTGACACTGTTGGCCAAAGTGCCCAACGTGTTTGTGGTGCATGCCGATGTGCCCGCCCGCAACTTGGTGGAGTTTGTGCAGTACGCCAAAAAGAACCCCGGCAAGCTCAACTACGGCAGCGCAGGCAATGCCAGTGCAGGGCACTTGGCCATGGAGTATTTAAAGCTCGTCACGGGCATGTTCATCACCCATATTCCCTACCGAGGCACAGGCCCGCAGCTCACCGACTTGATCAGTGGCCGCACCCAAGCCTCATCGGCTGGCCTGCCCGCATTGGCGGCGCACATCAAAAGCGGCAAACTCCGCGCCATTGCGGTAGGCACACAAAAACGCATCAGTGCCCTGCCCGACGTGCCCACCGTGGCCGAATCTGGCCCAGCGCTGGGTTTGGGCAAAAAGCTGGAAGCTTTTGAAACCTCCCAGTGGTATGGCATATTAACCCCCGCAGGTACACCCGCTGATGTGGTGAAAAAACTGCAAGAAGAGTCTTACAAAGCGCTCAAATCCAGTGCCGTAACCGAGCGCTTTGCCAGCGACAACGCGGTAAGTGGCGGCAGTGCTAGCAGCGAATTTGCCAAGTTCATCGCGGCAGAGCAAGCGGTCTGGAAGGAGATTGTGGCCAAGGCAGGGATTCGGGCGGATTGATGAGTTTGTATGGCTTCTTTATCTAATTCTCAGATTGACCGCTTGGGCGAACAGCTCAAGGCCAGCGCGAAATCAAGTCTAGATATTGATGTTGCAGGACTGGACACTTATCGACTTTCTTTTGAGCATGCAACTGATTCTGTTAAGCGAATGCTGCAAAGCAACGGACACACGGCGTTTACGCAACGTCCCGCCAAATCTACGCCGTCTATCATCGCCAAGCTGGAGCGTCAACCAAGTGCGCGCTTGAGTCAAATACAAGATATTGCAGGGTTGCGTTTGGTGGTTGGTAATTTGATCGATCAGCAAGTAGCTTTTGAAAGCATTCTCAGTTTGTTCAAGAGATCGAAGGTATTCGACAGACGAGTCAATCATTCATTTGGATACCGCGCAGTACACATTGTTGTGCAAGTAGAAGGCAAATCTGTAGAAATTCAAATTCGTACGCAATTTCAAGATTATTGGGCAATAGTATCGGAGGGGCTGGCAGATAATTCTGGACACGCGCTCAAATATGGAGGAGGGGATGCTGCATGGCGCGATTCATTGATGCGATTGTCAGATAAGATTTATGAAAGAGAAAATCAGCTGCGGATGATCAATTTGACGCTCTCACTTTCTAGCATTGAATCTGAGTTCAAAGAAATGCTGGCAGTATTTAGACCTGTATGATTGCGTAAATATATGCTATTCCTTGTTCATTACGATCGCCAAAAATCTAAAGTGATGTCTTTTACGGAATATCAGGAGGCGGATCGCTCGATTGCATATCAAGATCGTTTGGCGCTGGAAATGCAACACAACATAAGAGGTGGTTTACAAGAGATTGTCTTGCTTGAAGCGGTAGACAAAGACCAACTTCGCAAAACGCATCCCAAATACGTGACCAATAGTCTTGGGGAGACGTTGTTTATTGCTGCGGCTGTCGTCGGTCTGTTAGCACTACTTAAAAGTTGATGTTTTGACGCAATCATGCACGATGTCTTAATCATCGGCGGTGGCAATGCCGCCCTGTGCGCGGCGCTGACTGCGCGTGAGGCGGGGGCATCAGTGTTGCTGTTGGAGGCGGCACCTAAAGCGTGGCGGGGTGGTAACTCCATGCACACGCGCAATCTGCGCTGCATGCACGATGCGCCCCAAGACGTGTTGACGGATGCGTATTCTGAAGAGGAGTTTTGGCAAGACTTGCTTAAAGTCACGGGTGGGCAAACCACCGAGCACATGGCGCGGCGGGTGATTCGGGAGTCGGCTACTGTGCGCACTTGGATGCAACGCCATGGAGTGCGCTTTCAGCCATCGCTGTCGGGCACGCTGCATTTGTCGCGCACCAATGCCTTTTTTATGGGCGGCGGCAAGGCGCTGGTCAATGCCTATTACCGCAGCGCCGAAAAGCTGGGCGTGCAGGTGCGCTACGAATGCCCTGTGGTGCGGCTAGAGCTTGATGCGGGCAAGTTCGTCGCCGCACATCTGGCCAATGGTGAGCGCATCGCGGCCACAACCTGTGTAGTGGCCTGTGGTGGATTTGAGTCAGACCGCGATTGGCTGCGAGAGGCTTGGGGACAAAACGCGCAAGGCGAATGGCCAGCCGAGAATTTTGCGATACGTGGCACGCGTTTTAACATGGGCGTGGTGCTCAAAGACTTGATGGCGCAAGGCGCAGACACGGTGGGTGACCCCACACAAAGCCACTGCGTGGCAATAGATGCCAGAGCGCCGCTCTATGACGGTGGCATTGTCACACGGGTGGACTGCGTGAGCTTGGGCATCATGGTCAACCTCGACGCACAGCGCTTTTATGACGAAGGCGAAGATTTTTGGCCTAAGCGCTACGCCATTTGGGGCCGTTTGGTAGCCCAGCAGCGCGGGCAGCGCGGCTACAGCATCATCGACGCCAAGGCGGTGGGCCGCTTCATGCCGCCTGTGTTTGCAGGTGCTAAGGCTGACACCCTGCAAGATTTGGCCAAACAACTGGGCTTGGACGCGGCGGCGCTGCACAAAACGGTGCAAGACTACAACGCCGCTTGCAGCCTCAGCCGTGGCGTGGGCACGTTTGACCACGCCGTCTTGGACGACTGCTGCACCGAAGGCCTTACACCCGCCAAGACACATTGGGCACAGCCAATCGACACCCCCCCCTTTTATGGCTATGCGCTCAAACCCGGCATTACCTTCACCTATTTGGGCATGCGGGTAGATGAAAACACCGCTATTCGCTTTGGTGGCGCAGAGTCACCCAATTTGTTTGCCGCAGGCGAGATCATGGCGGGCAATGTGCTGGGTAAAGGCTATACCGCAGGCGTGGGCATGACCATAGGCACGGCATTTGGCCGCATAGCGGGCATGCAAGCTGCCAAGGCTGCACAATTAGCCCAGAAAGTAACCGCATGAGCACCGCAGCACTCAATGCATTAATCGCGCAAGCGCAGTCGGCCAATACTGCGGTTGAATCCGACCTTGCCCGCCAACTGCACATTTGCAATGCCTGCCGCTACTGCGAAGGCTTTTGCGCCGTGTTTCCAGCCATGACACGCAGGCTTGATTTCACCCAAGACGACATCCACTATTTGGCCAACCTGTGCCACAACTGCGGCGCTTGCCTGCATGCCTGCCAATACGCGCCACCCCATGCATTTGCTGTCAATATTCCGCAGGCCATGGCCAAGGTGCGGGTGCGCACCTATGTGGATTACGCATGGCCCGCAGCGCTGGGCGCGCTGTATCAGCGCAACGGCCTGACTGTGGCGCTCAGCCTCGCAGGGGCAATTGCGCTGTTTTTATGCATGGTGCTGTGGCAGCGCGGCACGCTTTGGCATGCACCGCTGGCGGGCAATTTTTATGCTATTTTTCCGCACAATCTGCTGGTCGTGATGTTTGGCAGCGTATTGGGCACCGCGGTGTTGGCAATAGGCGCAGGCATTTACAAATTCTGGCAAAACCAAGCGCCCATCCTTCCATTAGAAGATAAAACAGGCAATGTCACCGTCAAATCGTCACATACCGCTAACAAAATAATAGCAGATGCACGAAAAGAGGCCGCATTAAGCGCTTTGAAGCTGACCTACCTTGACGGTGGCCATGGCTTGGGTTGCAACAATGCGGACGATGCGTGGACGCATTGGCGCAGGCGTTTTCACCACCTGACTACGGCTGGTTTTGCACTGTGTTTTGCTTCTACCAGCAGCGCCACGCTGATGCATTACGCGCTGGGTCTTCAAGCGCCCTATGCTTGGCTGAGCCTGCCCGTGGTCTTGGGCACGGTGGGTGGGCTAGCGCTGCTGGTCGGTCCGGCAGGCCTGTTTTGGTTGAAGTTGCACCGCCACCCACTGCATGGCGACACAGCGCAAAATGCGATGGATTATGGTTTTATTGCCCTGCTCTTTTTCACCAGCCTCACGGGCTTGGCGCTGTTGATATGGCGTGACACAGGGGCCATGGCCTTCTTGTTGGCGGTGCACTTGGGGGTGGTGATGGCGCTTTTTTTAACCATGCCTTACGGAAAAATGGCGCACGGTTTTTACCGCTGCGCAGCATTGCTCAAATTTGCCATTGAGAAACGATTGCCACCGAATCTGCGACTTTCGGCGGATTGAAGGATTTTCGCGGCAAGGGCTTTGCGTCATCTAAGTCGTGCATACTCTTTGCTTGTGCAAAGCACCCACCCGAATGACCGCAAGCCATGAACAGCAAACCCACCGAATCCAGAACCATCAGCTTGGCCCTGCAAGGCGGCGGCTCACACGGCGCATTTACCTGGGGTGTGCTGGACAAGCTCTTAGAAGACGGGCGGTTGGCGTTGGACGGCATCAGCGGAGCGAGCGCGGGCGCTATGAATGCAGTAGCGGCTGGACAAGGCTACGCTGCTGTGCATGGCAGTAAGCGCGACCCGCGTGAGGCGGCGCGCGAGGCCTTGGCACTGTTTTGGGGCGAGGTGGGCAAGCTGGGGGCGGCCAGTGCCGTGCTGCAAAGCGTGGTAAATGTGTGGATGGGTGGTTGGGGCAAAGCCGCCGCTTCTATGGCCCAAAACAGTTTTTCACCCTACCAAGCCAATCCGATGGACATCAATCCGCTGCGCCGCATCGCCGAGCAGCAGTTTGACTTTGAGCGCATTGGCAAACTGGCTGCCCCCAAGATTTTTGTCTCAGCCACCCATGTGAAAACTGGCAAGGCCGAGATCTTTAGCGGCAAACGCCTGCATGCTGCCTCCCTCATGGCATCTGCCTGCTTGCCCACTTTGTTTCAGGCGGTAGAAATAGACGGTGAGCACTATTGGGACGGTGGTTTTTCTAGCAACCCAGCCATGCACCCGCTGATTTACCGCTGCACGGCGGGAGATGTGGTGCTGGTGCAAATCAACCCGATTGAGCGCAACAGTGTGCCGCAAACTAGCGACGATATAGCCGACCGCATCAATGAATTAACCTTCAACGCCAGCTTGCTGTCGCAAATGCGCGCTATTGATTTTGTCAACCGCTTGCTAAAAAGCGGCAGCCTAGACGCTAACCGTTACCGCCCCGTGCTGCTGCACCGCATCGATGGTGGCGAGGCGCTGGAGGCGTATCCGGCCTCCAGCAAGGCATCGGCCGATGGCACGGTCATTGACAGGCTGCGCGATTTGGGGCGTTTGTGTGCCCAGCAGTGGCTGGCCAAGCGTTTTGGTGATTTAGGCGAACGCTCTACCGTGAACATTGCCAAAGATTATTTGGACGATATGCGGATGGGCAGCGCGGGGGATTGAAAATATGCCCAATGCCGCAGCCATGTAGTCATATGCCGCTATTTATTTGTTAGCGCCTTTAAGGGCTAAACGCGCCAAAGTCAGCCGTTGCTCGATTTGTGCACCAATGAAGTCGACCGATGCCACACCGGTGATGCGCTCCGCAATTTCGAGCCCCTTGGCATCCAAAAAAAGCAAGGTTGGCGTGATACGCGCTTTGTAGGCAACCGACATGTCTACCCCCGTCATATTCTGGCTTGCGGCGGACGACGCAGAAAAACCCTCAAATCGCTGGGTTTTGTCATTCACGGTGAACTGCACCGCCTGCACGCCATCTGCCCGCATAGGGGCTAGGTAGTTGCGGCGCAGCAGTTCACACCATGGGCAGCCGGGCAAACTCACCAAGACCAGCAGCGGTTCGCCCTTTTGTGAGGCCTCGCGCGCGGCTTGGGGAAAAGAGCTGGGTGTCGGCAGGGCGCTTTCTTTGGCTTGCGCCCCCACAGTGCGCAGTGGCACAAAAGCGCTGCCAAATGTTGCAATTGCAGCCAACACCACGGCGCGGCGCTGGGTGATCGCTTGCACTAAACAATCCGTTTGATGGGTATTTTTTAAAGCAAAATCAAGCATTGTCACCGTCATATGGTCATAGTTTGCTATGAATTATTGAGCGCAATTTAGCAGTAACTGCGCCAGCTCAACTGGCGCACCCACCATCGCGTCGTGCCCTGTGGCCATGTCGATGCTGCGCGAGTTGGGCAGCCACGCGCCGCCCCAAAATTGGTGGCTCAGCACGCGTGCGCGCATGGGGTCAATGGTGGGGGAGCGCGGCGCTACGCAGCTCAAATAGGTGCGGGGGATGCTGGCTACCCGATGCGCGTCAAAGTGCAGGGCATCGGTATACGGCGTGGCGGGGTGTGGGGTCATGCGCCGCTGCACCCATGCCGCATCGGCCTCAGACAAGCCCCAGACGCTGGCCTTGGGCGCTGAAATAGCGTAATGCGGGTGCGTGGCTGCATCTGCCAAGCGCCCTTCGCGGGTGGCGCTGCTGTGGGCGCTGCCCCAAGCCTCGCCCACCTCGGGCACCACCGCATCAATGTAACAAATATGGCGAATGCGCTGCCCCGGCAGCTTGCTGCCAATTTGGTCGGCCACGCCCGTGCCCACCATGCCGCCATAGCTGTGCACTGCCAATACAAAATCGTCCAACTCCTGCGCTGCAATCAAGCCCAATACATCGTCAATATGCGTTTGCAGACGGATGTTTTTGCCCAGCAGCGGCAACAGGTGGGCACGATCGCCCCCCCCCGTGAGCGTGACCGCATGCGCAGCGTGGCCAGCAGCTTGCAAAAGCGGCATCACGCGCTCCCAACACCAAGCGCCATGCCAAGCGCCGTGAACGAGTACAAATGCAGGTTTTTTCATAATTTTTTAACAGCCCCTTGTTGTCTCTGGAACGCCAGGCAGTATTTTAAAAATCGTATTACCAGGGGCATAGGCAATGCAAAAGTTTAATCTGCCGTAAATCCAGAGGCTTTCACAACAGGTCTCCAGCGCTCTAGATCTTTACGCCCTAGTTTATCCAATTCCTCAGCGCTTGAGCTGGCCGCGTCAAGGCCACCTACGGCCAAAGACTGCGCGTAAGCGGGCGATGCCGATACAGCAGATACTAACGATGAAACTCTGGCAATCACAGAAGGCGATGGCTTGCCTGCAATATAAACTCCCATCCAATCGCGCAAGTCTAAGCCAGCTACTTTTTGCTCCAAAAAAGTGGGCACTTGGGGCGCAAAGCGCGAGCGACTACTGCCACTAACAGCTAAGATTCTCAGCTTACCGGATTTTTCGTGAGGTATCAGATCTCCTAAGGTCAAAACGCCCGATTGCAATTGCCCGCCAAGCAAATCGTTGATCATCGGTACGGCACCGCGGTAGGGCACATGGGTCATGTCTATGCCTTGTTGGCGACTCAGCAAATCACCGATGAAGTGTGGTGGAGATCCTGCAGCTGGGCTACCGTAGCTCACCTTGCCTAGATTCGCACGCGCCCATTGGCTGAAATCAGCGATATTTTTAATGTCTAATGGCACACCAGAGCCGACTGCAAAACCAAAATCAAGTGTGGCCACCAAACCAATAGGTGCAAAATCATTGAATGGTTCGTAATTGAGCTTTTTATAGCTATGCGGGTTGATGGTGAGTACGCCAGCGGGGTTTAGCAACAAGGTTAGCCCATCAGCGGGGCTTTGCTTGGCAATATCAACAGCAATGCGACCAGCCGCCCCGGGGCGGTTGTCCACAATCACAGTTTTGGCCAGCTTACCCGTGAGTTGCTCTGCCATGCGCCGTGCGATCAAGTCGGGTGCACCGCCTGGCGGGAAACCAACGATGATTTTTGCCACTTCAGGCAATACGGCCGCGGGTATGGCGGTGGTTTGTGCCAAGCTGGGCAAGACAATGCCACAAATAGCAGTTGCACCAAGCAATACAACGCTGCGTCGAATAGAGGGTAGAAATTTCATGGTGCAAAGCCTTTTTAGGATAAAGATGAAAGATGTTGAAACAGGTGAATGTGTGGCTACTAGAGTCGATTTATTCTGGTGCGATGCCGTCTTGGATGACATCGGGGGCTCTGCTGTAAGCTGTGTGGTTGAGCCGGATACCAGCCATGTTTGCTCCAGTGTTAAATCAGCTCGATAATCTCGCGCGGCGTGGTGTGCAAACACGCGCCAGGGCCATTTGCTTCGATCAAATACATCTCTGTGTTGTGCACAAACATGTGTTGGTTCAAAATACCCGGGTGCACCACAATGGCCATATGTTCTTCAATAAGCATCGGCTCATCGTCGCGAATCAAAGGGCGCTCCACCATGTCATATCCCATGCCATGGATAGAGATACGCCGTTCCTCAGCCATGCCCCGCTGTTGCAGCCATGCGTTGTGCTGCCTAAAAATATCGGCACACGCGGCTCCCGGCTTTAGCAGGGTCAAGGCATAGCTTTGGGCGGCTAACACGGCTTCGTGCGCATCGCGCAACTCTTGCGGCGCTTGTCCCATCACAAAAATACGGGACAGCTCGGTGTAGTAACCACCAGCACCGTTGTTTTCAATAAGTAGAGAATATACATCGCCCTTCTGTAACACTCTTCCTTGCATGGAGCGTGGACGAAAGCTGGCAGCTTGCCCAGCGGGCGCCGAGGAACACAAAAATATACCCTGCTCACTGCCTAACAGTTGGCCTTGGTATTGTGCATAAGCAGCAATCTCAAAGTCGCGCAGACCTGGGCGAATAAAGTCCCGAACACGCAGCATCACCTCGTCTTGCATGGCTGCCACTTGGCGAATCAGGCCACGCTCCTCGTCACTTTTAATGGCCTTGATACGGTCTACCATGTCGGTAGCATCCATGACAGAATCCTTCGGCAATGTGTTTTGCAAGTGCCGCCCAAAGCTGTGGTACATGGCAGCTGGCGCGACCATACCTACACGCTTAGCGCCCAATCGAGCCAGTTGCGCCAGCACAATCTCTGCGTCGTAGGCGCCGCTGTAGCCTACAGAGGCATAGCTTGGTGTGGTCATGCGCCATGCTACGCCAGTAGCCTCAAGTTCAGCGTTGCTACAGATGCGTCCGCCACCAAACGGCCCTTGCTCAACCAAGACCATGCCCTCGCGCACATGAAAAATCACCGTAGAGGGATAGCCATTGGTGGCTGGTTGATTGCTGAACCAACGCACATAGCCGCCGATCCAATCGCTGGAATTTTGTACCACCAGTGCGTCAATATCTTGCGCCTGCATCGCGTTGCGCACGGCACTCCAGCGGCGTTGGAGTTCAGCCAAAGACACGGCATTGACTATTCGGGAAGAGGGTGACTGCATGGTGTGGTTTCTATAAGGGCAAAAATTTCAATGCGCGACAAGATTTAGCATTGCTTCGGGCATACCAGACAAAAAATGGCCGATGTTTTCATGCACGGTGGGCCAAGCTTGATCGAGATACACATCGCTCATGCCGCCCAGTAAAGGCGAAATGAGCACGTTGGGCTCGCGCCATAGCGCATGGTCTGGCGGCAGCGGTTGCTGGCGAAATACATCCAGCGCAGCGCCTGCAATTTTTTTGTTGCGCAACGCTGCGAGCAGCGCGCTCTCGTCTAGAACGCCGCCGCGCGCTACATTGATCACGTAGGCATGTGCAGGCAAAGCGGCAATGGCATGTGCGTTGATTAAGTTTTCAGTTTGCGTTGACAACGGCACGATTAAAACCAAATAATCCGCTTTGCTAGCGGCCAGTAAAAGCTCTGTGCGCGCATACATGGCATCAAAACCTTCGGGAAGACGGTTCGTGCCCGAGACCCCCAAGACCGTCATGCCAAAGGCTTTACAGCGGGGCGCTAGTGCCTCAGAGATTGCACCTACGCCAACCACCACAACGGTTTTACCCCATAAAAGCGGTTGCGGCCATCGCTCCCATGTGGCATTGGCTTGGTTATGCAGCATACGTGGCATGTCACGTGTCAAATTGAGCATGTGCATGAACACCAGCTCCGACATTTGCGGCCCATGCATCCCTCTTGTGGAGCTTACATAAACCTCCGGCTTAAGTGCCTTGAGCTTGACTATTGCATCAGTGCCTGTAGTCAGCGATTGAATCCAGCGTAAGTGCGTAGCCTTCTCCACCAGTGCTTCGTCAAATTGAAAATGGTGTCCAATCAAAACTTGCGCTGTAGCCGCATGTTCCATTGCCACTGCGCGGTCATTGGTTGCCAACAAATTTATGTCAGGCCAGCAGGCGCGGGCGAGGGCTTCAAACGCAGCCGCATCGGCTTCAGGAGCACCAATATAGAGAATTCGCGGTGAACTTACCATGTCATGCCCCCATTAAACCTACATGCGCTAAGCCGGCCAAACAAATGGCTTCGTCTTCATCTCCCGTGCCGCCGCTTGCACCAATAGCGCCAATGATGAGTCCTTCTGCATTTTTGATGACCACAGCGCCTGTTTGGGGCAAAAATTTCCCACCCGATGTAGAGCTCAGAGAGATAAAAAAATTGGGGTTGTCTTTAGCACGTTGCCCCAATACACGGCTTGACACGCCCATGCCGACCGCACCCCAGGCCTTAGCCAGTGCGATGTCAAATCTGAACATGCTCGCGCCGTCTTCACGCGCAAAGGCCTTGAGATGCCCTGAGGCATCGACAATTGCAATTGCCATGGGTGGATAGCCCGATTGTTTAGACTGCGCAATGGCCGCCGCAATTATGTCATTTGCCGCGTCTAGCGAAAGTAGGTTCATTTTTCAATCCAATTAAAAGTTTACTTGGTTGCCGCCTTTGAGTGCGAGCATAGTGCGGGCCTCATTTGGCGTGGCGATTTCGTGTCCAAGCTCTTCTAAGATTCGCCGAATTTTGCTGACTTGGGATGCATTGCTTGGTGCGAGTTGGCCGCGACCAAGGTACACACTGTCTTCCAGACCTACCCGCACGTTTGCGCCCTGCACGGCAGCGTACGTTAGCAGCGGCATTTGGTGCTTTCCAGCGCCCAAGACGGACCAGTGGTAATCGTCACCAAATAGACGGTTGGCTGTTTCGCGCATGAAGGTGACGTTTTGTGGATCAGGCCCGATACCCCCTAAAATTCCAAATATCGTTTGAATGAAAAAAGGCGGTTTGATCAGCCCAGCGTCCACAAAATGCGCCAAGTTGTAAAGATGCCCCACGTCATAGCACTCAAACTCAAACTTTGTACCGCAGCCCTCGCCCAAGTCCTTCAAAATATGGCGGATATCGCGAAACGTATTGCGAAAAATAATATCTTCTGTGCCCTCCACATAGGCCTTTTCCCAGTCGTGCTTCCAGTTAGATATTTTGCTGGCTACAGGGTGAATCGAAAAGTTCATTGAACCCATGTTCAAAGACGCCATCTCAGGCTTAAACAGCAAAGGAGGCGCAAGTCGCTCAGCTAAGCTCATTTGGGTGGAGCCGCCGCTGGTGATATTGATGACTGCGTCTGTGGCTTGCTTGATGGCTGGCAGAAACTGACTGAAAATCGCAGGATCAGCGCTGGGCTTGCCGTTCAATGGATCGCGGGCGTGTAAGTGCAAAATTGCAGCCCCAGCATTGGCCGCCTCAATCGCTTGGCTTGCGATATCTTGTGGTGTAAGTGGCAAATATGGCGACATACTCGGTGTGTGGATCGCTCCGGTGACCGCGCAGGTAATGATGACTTTGTTGGCTTTAGCCATAGGGGTCTTTCGTTGGTATAACTCAAACTGGGTATGTGAAATATGCAAAGCTGAAAATGAATTACCAAGGCAATTGCACCGCGTGGGTGCTGCGGTTTTCAGCTATAAAAAGCGATGGCAAAAATCTCGATAAAAAGCTGAATTCGTTGTAACAATGTGCCAACAACGCTGGGGCGATTTCGTCGCCGATCATGCTGCGAATATCTTGAGGGGTTTTACCGATTGAAGGCAAGTCCCAGCCGATGTAAAAGTGGCTGCGCAACACACATCCCCAATCGGTATTGCGACAAATATGAAAAAGACGTGAACCCATGACTTCACCCGCCGAATTGCGAGGAGCCTGCCAACTTTCACCGCCACGGCCGCATACAATGGCGCTGGCGTGGCCTCCAGTCTGCGCATGAGCGAGCGCTGCAGGTGAAAAAAAAGCACGTGGCTCACAAAACTGAATCAATAGCTGCTTGGGCTCACCACCTGCAAAACGCTCTTGTACCTTATGAATAGAACCTATGTGTGTTCCGTCTTGGCATTCCAACCAGTCGCTGCTGATGTGGTCACTGGGATGCCACCATATATATTGCTGTGTCATCGGACGCGAACGGAACCACCATTCAAACATTTCTCCAGTGCAGCCGTGCAAGTCTGTGCGACAGGCAATGTGCAGTACGCCATTTTCTAAACGCTCATAGCCCATTTCTAATGGCATTGGTGAAGGGTCGAGCAAGCGGTCGGTGGTTTGGGTGTTCATAGTGGTTGGCCGCTATCTGCGGCATTCATGGATTTAAGATGCGCAAGAACACGCTGACGCAGTGCTTGCTGAGCATGGGCGCTCCAAGTGCGAAAACCTGCACCGGTTTTCATGCCCATTTTTCCGCTGTCAATCAGCGTTTGCAAAAGTGGTGACGGCCCTGCCTCATGGTTAATGGCGGGCAATACCGTTTTGTGAATGGCTAATGTCAGCTCAATACCAACCAAGTCGGCGTTTTCAAGTGGCCCTAATACAGGTAGGCGGCGACCGAAACTTGCTTTGACAACGGTGTCAACGGTTTGGGCATCGCAGACACCATCTGCAACCAATGCAATTGCCTCACGCCACAATGCGTGCTGTAGCCGATTGCCAATGAATCCTGGCACATCTTTTTCCACCATTGCAGGTGTTTTTCCTACCTTCAAAAGCAAATCAAACATCTGCTGCGCGCATTCCCCGTTTGTACGAGGTGTCTTAATCACCTCGACTAAGGGAACTAAATATGGCGGATTCCACCAGTGTGTACCCATGGCGCGATGGCAGAACTTCACGCCTTGCATAATTTCAGTGATGGGTATGACCGATGTGTTGCTGGCCAGTAAGGCGTGCTTTGGTGCGAACAACTCTAAACGTTCAAACAGTTTTTGCTTAAACTCTAAATTTTCGGGGCCAGCTTCAAAGACCACATCTGAACCAGCGACACATTCCGCTAAATCTTCTATCGGGACGATACTTTCTACAGCATCAATATCCAGCGCCAAGTCCTCCAAATTGCGCGCAACTCTGCCTCGCAAGCTTGAAAGAGCTTCGAAGTTGGGGTCATAAACCCGAACCGTGTGACCAGCTAACGCAAATACTTGGGCAATGCCATGCCCCATTAGCCCAGCACCAATGATGGAAATTTTTTGCTTGTGTTCCATGTGCATATCAGCCTGCTGTGTAGCCACCGTCTGCGTACACTGTATGCCCGGTGTGGAAGTCAGAGGCGCGGGAGGTTAGAAACAACAACGGCCCAGCTAAATCTTCAGGCTCGCCCAATCGACCCAGCGGCACCCGTGCCAAAAATCCAGCGCGCACGGCATTGGCTTTCTCGTTGTCTTCAAACATCCATGCCGTTAATGGTGAGCGAAATACAGTTGGTGCAATAGCGTTAACAGTGATGCCAAATTTACCCCATTCACAGCCCAAGGCCTTGGTTAAACCGTCGGTAGCTGCTTTGCTTGCACAATAGGCTGTGTAGCCAGCAGGATGCCCCAACTTACCTCGCGCCGACGATACTAAAACGACTTTTCCACCGCGTTGCTGCGCAATTGCTTGCTCACCAAAGGCTTTGCACATCAGCCATGCTCCCGTCACGTTGCCATGCATTACCGATTCAAATCGAGTCAGTGGCATATCAGTAATAGGGCAAGGGTCATTCAGACCAGAGCCCACTACCAAAATGTCCACACCCCCGAAGGTATCAACCCCAGCAGCAATGATGGCACGGCAATCGGTTTCGCTGTTGGGTCTTTTGGTAACAGAGACTGTCTTAGCCCCCAAAGCTTGGCAGGCCAGTGCTGTTTCTTCAAGCGCTGCGCTGTTACCCGCTGCCAGTACCAGTTTGGCGCCAGCGCCTGCTAAGACCTGTGCGGCCAGAGCACCAAACGCGCCAGAAGCGCCTGTGACAACAGCCACCTTGTCCCTGATATCAAAAAGTCTAGAGGGATTTTTCAACCAAGACTGGCTATCGTTCATGCTGTACCTTTCGGTGGATAAGGCATGATGACCAGCATAGTGGCGATGCCATTGCCCCTATTTTTTACGGCACGGGCTTCGCCGCCAGCGATGCAGCAACTGTCCATATAGCCGAGCTCGGTTTCGCCCTGCGCTGTGGTTATCAGCAAGCACCCCGCGAGCACCACATATACCTTTTCAAGTGGCGACTCATCCATTTCAGCGCCCCCACCGGGTAAAAAATGTGACAGGCCGGTCCAAAATTGCTCGGGACCACCCGACTCAAATCCCTGCAAGCGCATTGACCGCATGTCGTAATGTTTGGGCGCTGCGTAGTGTTTGGCATCACCGAATCGGGTAACTTTCATGCTGTGCCTCACTTGCCGGTTTCAATGCGGTACTGGCCAGAAGGATCAACAATTGCTACTAAACGGATGATGCAACCATCGCCTTCTTTCCAGCGCCATGGAAACGCAGCAAACGTTACGCGCATACCGGTAACCTTGTCGATTTCACCGCCAATGTTTTCGATACCGCAGATGCCTTCTTTTAAAATTGCTTGGTGGCATGGCTCCCAGTATGGGAAATCTTCAATCACTTTGCGCCCAGTTTCGCGCTCGTATTCACGGTTTACATCGGGGAGTAAACCATTGGGCCAACCAGGACCATGGGGGCCAATCGCAGTACCCAAAGGATGGTCAAGTGCCTGCGTGTCTGTGCCAATCATCTTGACTTTTTTCTTGGCAAACCATTCGCCAGCGTCTTTGTAAAAGCCTGGAGAGTAGGCGTAATACTGTCGGTTGTCGCCATAGGTTTTGTGCCAGCCAGTATTGACGATCACAATATCACCTTCGCGAATCTGTGGTGTCGCATTCTCTAAGTCTTCGGCGGTGATGACTTCCCAGCGCCCTTTGGGAATCGAGACGACCACGCCAGTGCCGAAAAAATGCGGCAACGGCACTTCGTCCATAAAAGCAGTGCCTTCCACCACATGGGCTGGCGCATCAATGTGGGTGCCTGAATGCATTACCGTGGTAATTTTTTGGGTGAGCACTCCCGACCTTGCCATGCTGTGAAGACGCTCAATTTTTACGTCTTCAAAATACGGCCAGCACGGCTGTCCAAGCCCCCATGGATGACTCAGGTCATAAAACTTGAGCCCCATGTTGTTGTTTAAATTTTCTTGGTAATCTGTGCCTTTGATATGAATAGTCATAGTTTCTTTCGTAATAGTTAATGGGTAAAAAATCAAAAAATTATTTTTTAGGCTTGATCCAGTCATGGTGGGCAATACGCCATTTGCCGCCCGACAGTTGCATCGGAATAGCCGCTTGGTTTGGATGGTGGGCAGTGGACATTCCAAAGGTGAAGGGCATACCTGTCATAGGTGAGTTAAGAGTGTCCAAGGCTTGAAACCCGGCAGTAACTGATTCACGTGTGATCTCGCCTTTGATCGAGCGCAGCACATGCACCAACACTTGTGCAGATACATAGCCGCCTTGCGATGCTGAGGTGATGGGAACTTTGTTTACCGCCATCAAATTCCGCCAATTTGACAAAGCGCCCGAACGGCTAGACCAAGGCTCAAACTCTGACATGGCATACATGCCCTCGCCTAATGCGCCTAAGGCTTGTGCAAACTGGTTGGTGTAGGCTGAGCCAATGAAGACGAACTTCACCCCGCTGCCCAACGCCTTTCTGCCCTCGGTGGCATAGCGGATCACAAACGGCTCAGGTCCTGCAAAAACAATTGCTTTGCAGTTGGCCTTTAGAGCTTGGGCAAAATAGGGCTCGGGGCTATCGCTGTATTGGATGTTGCTAGCATCCAGTGCAATCGCCACCTCAGTGCTTGAGGACCATTGCTTAACTGTTGCATCAAATGAATTTTTCAAGTTAACGGGCTCGCCTAGGCGCATTACGCACAGCGGTGCTGACTTGAGCTGGTCAGTGGCAAATTGCAATGCCAAGGCAAGTTGAATATTCGGTCCCGCATTCACAGGAGCGATCATGGCTGAGGTGAAGCAGCCACGGTCTAAGCCTAGCCCAGAGATAGAGACAATGCCCGCCTGTAAATAGGTTTTTTCGTTAACACCACACTCCAACACGCTGGCTCCACCGGCAAGCGCCACTACTTTTTGTTCATTGACTAGCCGTGCCGCTGCTTGTGCTGCCAACTCTGGTTTGCCTTTGTCATCTTCAATGGTGTACTGGATTTTTCGTTTTTGAATCCCCCCCGCTGCATTGACATTGTCGAAAAATGCTTTTGCTGCCAAGCCTGTCGATACAAAAGCAGCAGGACCACCAGTGAGCGTGCTGATCGAGCCAATCTTGATAGGAGCGAGATCGGGTGGCGCAGCAATAGAATCTACGCCTGCTACCATCCCAAGCAATAGCATGCCGATCGTTTTGGTAGTTGCATAAGTTGCAGTCATTTTTGTCTCCTCGGGGGGGTTAAAACTAGGGCAATACAAGATTGCCCCCTACGATTTAAAAGTGGTATTCGGCAATCAGCTGCACCGTGTTTTGTTTGGCGCCGATAGTCTTATTGGCGTCATTGCCATATTTGTTGCGCCATAGTTCATAGCCCAAACCCATGTGCAAACCAGTTTTATTACCCACTTCAAACATCACCGAGGTGAACAAACGTGTTTCAGCTGCGGTATCCACATTGAACGCGTCTTTGCCTTTAGCGCCTGTATGAACGAACGATCCTCGCCACTGCGCAGGAGTACCAATATTGAAAGGAATCATCCATGAGGTGTCCAGTTGGTACGTTGTGTCGTAGGACACATCTTTGCCCAATATGCCGTTGTGGTTGGTTTCTGAGAAGGCATAAATTCCTGACTCTACGAAACCTTTTGGCACAGCAAACTCAAAGCTCAAGCCGCCCATGTTTTTGCGACTACGTGGTGCAAATCGGGTGTTTTTAGTTTGAAAATCTGCGCGACCCACAAAATTGACATCTTTGACGGGGCCAAAGGACATGTCTTTACCGGTCACTTTTGTAAGCGAGAATGTGCGGCGATAGACACCATAAAACTCTTGTGCTCCGCCGCCTCCACCTGCTGATGGATCGTTGTCGCCAGATACCAACACATCAGCAACAACAAGGTTGCGCCCCAATTTGTCGCCACTGACGTGGGTAAACGAGTAGATATTTTTCTTAATCGACGCGCCGGCAATACCGGGCTCTGCAAAGGTGTTGCCAACTCGGGTGCTGATGGAGTTGTTGCTCCATTCCATTGCATGGCTGCTCTGGGCGCAAGCGATTAGCCCAGCCGCTGCTAATAAATGGGGAATTTTTTGTGGTTTCATAGATGTCTCGCTAAGGTCATTACGCATCCTGGAATGCCAAGTGGTGTCCTCCATCTCGGCGTTATGGTTGCCGACGGCGTCCAGGCGCCAGAGGGTGAGTGGACGGTGTCTGCGCTAGGCTCAGAACATCGAGTTGTTGTTGGCAGCTTTTTCTGGTACGGACTGGATGACATCCCAGTGCTCGACAATTTTGCCGTTGGCCAGTCGAAAAATATCAACGATGGCATTACCGCGTTCATCCGGCGTGTTTTTAGAGTGCACATGCAGCACGACTAAGTCGCCTTGTGCAATCACCCGTTTGATTGCGCTTTGGCGCTCGGGGTATTTGCTCTTTAAGAAGTTGATCAAACCCCTCAGACCTGCCACACCATCTGGGGCGATTGGATTGTGTTGTATGTATTGCGGGCCAATATAGGCCAGCGCCTTGTCTGCATCGAGTTGCACGAGCGCAGCATCATAAAAAGCCAAGACTGTTTTTTTATTCGCCTCAGCCTCGTTGGTTTGCGCATGTGAGCTTTGCATGCATACCGCGCAAAGCAACAGAATCACGTTGCACCAAAATGAATTGACTTTCATACTATTTCCTTGATTGAAAAATTAAAATTAGCCACGTAATTGAGCCGCAGAAACCCAAACACCATGAAAACCTTCGTGCACGCGACAGGGAAACTTGACAATGGCGACTGGCCCTTGGTCTATCTTGCTTGCATCCAAAATCACCAAGTCTGTGCGGTTCTCCGCACGTCTGCCTACCATCGTCAGCAGCCAGCCATCGCCCTCTGCTGCGTCTGCGTTGCGTGGTACAAAGCATGGCTCTTCAGGCGCAGAATCAGCGCCTGCGTAATAAAAACTGAGTTTTTTGCGTGATTCGTCGTAATGCCCAAGGCATGTAAATGGCGGCCCTTTAGGGCCCATCGGCAACATGGGGCCTAAGTTGGTATTGCTCGTACCAAAGTAGAAATGCTGGGCTTTTTGCATTGCGAAGCGTGGATCAATCACAGGCATTTCACCCACATGGTTAATGAGGCGCTTGATATCAAAACTATCATCAGTTTTGTCTAAATTGAACGACCATCTCTCGCCAAAGGGGGGCTTTTCTATGGCCTGTGGGTTGTGGATGTCTGGAAATTGGCTGAGCCATCCAGAACCGTTGATGAAGTGGTCTAGGTGCAAGCACAGGCCGTCTGGGGTCTGCTCTTCCCAGGCATTGAAGGTGTGGGTTTGCATTGCCACAACGGGGCAGGTAAACCAGCGAATAGCTTTGACACCTTCGCCACGGGGAATAATTCCGACCATCGTGGTCTTTGTATTGTCCCAATGCCAGTAGGGCTCGCCGCGCTGAACGCGCTCCCAGTCACAAACCATGGGGCAAATAGTGAACGCTATGTAATTTCGCGAAACATGGTAGTCATGCACCATTGAGCAATAAGGGGCCTCAAAACGTTCGGTGCGTATGATGTCCCCCTGCGATGAAATCGTATAAATTTCAATCGTCTTGTCTGCTTGACCAGATGTGTTGTATGCGAATGCAACTAACTCCCCAGTCAAAGGATCAAGTTTGGGATGGGCGGTAAAAGTTTTGCTGTTTAACTTGCCTGCAAAGTCATGTAACTGGCGCGTTTCGAGCGTGTCAGGGTCAAGCTCCATGGGCAGTTGCGATTCTTTGAGCGCATACAGCTTTCCATGGTGCCAAAGCATGGATGTATTCGCCGTGCCGTTGTCTTTTCCTGCGACTGATGGATCGTCGGTGAACGGATTGCGGTAGGCACCAAAGAGTGCGCGACGTGCTTTGCGCTCAAGCGCCAATTTTTCTGTTTGCACATAGCGTGTCTTGAGGTCTGCGTGGCCATTTTCAATACGCACCATGTGCACCATTCCATCGCCATTGAGAAAAATATCTTTCCCCAGCAGTGGCGGATAGGCTGGGTCAGCGCTGTTGCGGTAGTAAGCGCCGTTGAGTTCTGGCGGGATAGTGCCAATAACCTCTAAGTCATAGACATCGGTTTCCATGCGCACCGGAGCGCTGTAGCCACGGTAAATCAATTGGTCTGGAAACTGAACAGGTGCTGCAGCTGTAGGCATAGTAATAAGGAGTGAAGATGGTTAAAAAGGATACTGACGTGCTGTCGTTTGCAGGGTGATCCAGCGCAGCTCGGTGAATGCGTCAATTCCCGCCTTGCCGCCAAATCGGCCATAACCTGAGCCCTTGACTCCACCAAATGGCATCTGTGCTTCGTCGTGTACCGTTGCGCCGTTTATGTGGCAAATACCAGATTCAATACGCTGCGCCACTTGCCATGCTCTGGCAATATCACGCCCAAAAACGGCAGCGGAAAGCCCATAGACGTTGTCATTTGCACAGACAATAGCCTCTTCTACGCCACGTACTCGCACCACGGGCTTAACTGGGCCAAAGCTTTCTTCGTGGTAAATCCGCATTGCAGGTGTCACGTGGTCCAGCACAGTGGCTTGCATGATGAGTGAATCTGACAAGCCACCGCACAGCAGTTGCGCACCCAAGGCAAGAGCGTCTTGCACCATGGCATTGCAGCGGTCTAGCGTGCTGCGGTCTACCACGGCTCCCAAAACTTTAGGGCCTGCCGCTGTATCTCGCGGATCGCCAATGGACATGCTGGCGGTTTTGCAAGCCAAACGTTTGACAAATTCGTCAGCGATTTGTGCATCGACAATGATGCGCTCTGTAGACATGCAAATCTGTCCAGAATTTGCAAACGCTCCAAACGCCGTGGCCGCCACCGCTGCGTCTAGGTCTGCGTCGTCTAGCACCACGATTGGTGCTTTGCCACCTAACTCTAATACGGCGGGTTTTAAATAACGGGCACAGCTTTGCGCAATGATCTGGCCCACGCGGGTCGAGCCTGTAAAGTTCACGCGTTTGACGGCGCGGTGGCTTATCAATGCCTCCACCACGACTGCGGCATCTTCTGGTGCATTGGTCACGAAGTTGACCACGCCAGCGGGCAGACCCGCCTCTTGCAGTGCTTCGATGATTAACCCATGGGTGGCTGGGCACAGCTCTGAGCCTTTGAGCACTACGGTATTGCCGCAAGCTAAGGGCACTGCAATCGCCCGCACCCCTAGTATCACAGGCGCATTCCATGGCGCAATACCAAGTACAACCCCCGCTGGCACTCGCAAAGCCATGGCCACATTGCCAGCCACATCCGAAGGGATTATTTCGCCATTGATCTGCGTGGTTAATGCTGCTGCTTCGAGCAACATGCCCGCAGCCAAGTGCACGTTAAAACCCGCCCACATGGCAGACGCTCCCGTCTCGTTAGCCATGATGCTGGCAAATGCATCCGCCTTAGCTTCTAACGCATGTGCCGCTTGTATCAGCAAGCTGCGCCTTGCTCCGGGCCCTAAGGCCGACCATGCGGGAAAGGCTGCTGCTGCGGCATCGGCTGCAGCCACTGCATCAGCAACTGTGGCGGCTGGAGCGCAAGTGGCTACGGTTTGCGAAAGCGGATTGATTCGGTCAAAAGTCGCTCCGTTGGATGCGCCTACGGATTGGCCGTTGATGAGCATGGTGGTGGTGTTCATGGTTGAATTTGTTTACACAAACATTTTGAGTAAGCCCAAGGCCGTGGGTGGTCTAGGTATGTTGAAAAAAACCTCTTTCCAATCCGATGCCGCAGGGCGGTTCAGACAGGTTTCATGCCAAGCCTTCACATGCGGCCAAGCATCTAGAGCAATGCCGCATTGAGGGGCTAAATCCATCACCGTGGCAACGTTCAAATCCGCCACAGTGAAGCGACTACCGAGCAAGTATTTGTGAATAGCCAAGTGTGCGTCTAGCACTTTGAATGGGCGATCGAGTTTGGCTATCGCCATGCTTGCTTGTTCTTCATCGCGTTGCTCTTGTGCAAAGAGTTTGCGGTTCGCCGAGGCGAACAATAGTGGTTTTTCTACCTCGGTCACCACCCAAAAGCTCCATTGTGTAGCCAGCGCATCTTCAGTTAAATTTGCTGGAGCCATGGAGCTGCCGTATTTTTTTGCCAAATACAAATTGATGGCCATCGATTCAACCAAGACAAAGCCCGAATCATTGAGCACAGGCACACGGCCATTTGGGTTCAGGGCTAAAAATTTTGGCTCGCGGGTGCTGCCATTTAGAAAACTGGTGGGCACATGCTCAAAATGCAGCCCTAGTTCTTTGAGCATCCACACCACACGGTGTGCTCTGGAAGCCATTGCGCCATAAAGTGTCAACATTGCGCGCTCCTCAAACTACAGCTTGCTGCGCTGCAGAAGCACCAGCCATTGCGCGCTGGCCCTGCACCATGCAAACTATTGCAATCAAAGCCACAACACAGGCTGCCCAGCCAAGCCCAGGATAGCCAACACCTTGCACGATCGCACCACCTAGGGCAGGGCCGATACACGAACCAACCATCATCATGGCGGGTGTCGCTGCCGCAGCACGCCCACTTACGTCCAGTTTAGAGAGCAGGCCAAACAAAAAGGTGTGGGTAAAAATCACCATAAAAACATACAGTGCAGCGGCGACAGCATAAAAACCAAACACCACGCTACTCGACATCACCACGGCTAGCACGGCCTGACCAACTGGGCCGGCGATGCCTACCGCGACAGGCGACCATTTTTTCTCTAGTAAGGCGGCTAACACACCTGGTGTTAAATTTACCAAACCCAAAGCGATCAACACGGCGTGAACCCGGTCAATTCCAAAACCCCGTTCTGCACCAATGCGCTCAACAAAGCTGAACACCATGGCTTGGTTCAGCGTGAGGCACATGATCACGGCGATAACAAACCAAGCAGATTTGGGTACGGCTTTGATCGCAATAGTTGCCACTCCCGGGCCAGCTTCGTCGCCATTGGGGGCTGTAGGAAACATACAGGCCACAACAACAGCGGCAATCCCCATCGTGCTGGCAACCACCGCAAAAAATACAGTTGCACCAAAATGCACCATCAACTGCGGAATGCCGCCTAAGAAAAATACTGCGAAGACACCCAGCGCCACATTGGCGATCGCCCATGAACGGTGTGGGTTACTGCTGCGACCCATAGCGCCGTGCGTGAAGGTCAAAGCACTGCCCACGCCCAGTCCCGCCACCACATGCAAGGCGGCTAAGGCTTGAAAGCTTTGTACCGCAACGGGCAAAGCACACATGGCGGCGAAACTTGTGGTGGCAACTACGAAGCCCAGCGTGGCAGCCATACGCCTTGGTAAGCGGTTAAAGCGAGGGGCAAGGACAATACTGGATACGACTACGCCGAGTAAAAAGAGCGTCACGGTGATACCTGCTTGGGCAGGGCTGTATTTGTAATACTGCATCAAAGCGCCAATCCACAGCGGCAGTGCTACCATATCAATCATGCCCGCGACATGGGCTAGCGCCAGTACGGCTTGGCCGCGAAAATTGTCTGCTGTGTTCATCAAGTGTCTCCTAGCGAACGCTGTGTTATCAAGTTCGCTGATAGTAAAAAAATTTATCTCATCTGAAAAACAGTTTGTTTTGATGCGCTCCATCACTGCCACCAATACCAAGGGAAAACCCGATAATTTCTATGCGCCTTGACCGTTTTGATCTGAATTTATTAGTCGCACTGGACGCTTTACTTGAGGAGCGCAATGTCACGCGCGCTAGCAAGCGCCTGCACATAGGGCAGTCGGCGATGAGTGGCTCATTGGCGCGGTTGCGAGAATATTTTGGCGATGAATTGCTTGTGCCCTTAGGCCGCAACATGGTGCTTACCGCCTTCGCGCTGGGTCTTGTTGAGCCAGTTCACAACACGCTGCTGCACGCCCGCTCCACGATTAGCCGCAAGCTGGCGTTTGAGCCCGCTACGGCTGAACGCAGAATTTTGGTGGCAGCTTCAGACTACGTGAGTACGGTGCTGCTGGCCAAGGTGGTGTCGCAATTGGCTGCACTGGCCCCCGGCGTGGTGCTGGATATTCGCAGCCCTATGCAAGACGTATTCGACCGCTTTGACCGCGGCAATATCGACCTGTTGATCATGCCCGAACAATACCTCGCTCAGTCCGGCAGTCCGCGCATCAAATTGTTTGAGGACACGCACGCTTGCGTGGTTTGGTCGGGTAACCACATGGTGGGCGATTCGATGACGTTTGACGAATACATGGGGTTGGGGCATGTAACAGTGCATTTCAGCGATGAGCGCAATACACTCTATGAGGAGTGGTTCGTGCCCCGCTACGGCAAGCAGCGCAGGGTGGAGCTCAGCGTTGACAATTTTGGAGTTGTGCCATTGGTCATTATGGGAACACAACGTGTGGGCACATTGCACCGCAAACAGGCCGAACACTTTGCGCGCTACCTGCCATTGCGGCTTTTAGACACTCCGTTTGAAATGCCACCCGTAGTAGAGGCCATGACTTGGCCAGAGCACCTCAACGACGATCCTGCGATTTTGTGGCTCAAGGATTTGTTGATCCAGTGTGCGCAACCGTAAATAAACTGGTGTTTGCAGTTAAATAGCCTGATGTTGCCGTAATATGGCCATATCTTGCTCTGATTTTAATAGTATTTCGCGCAGCACTTCGTCGGTGTGCTGCCCCAAAAGCGGCGGTGCCAAGTCTGTGCGCACTGGCGTTGCTGACATTTTAATGGGGCTGCTGACCAAGGCCACATCGGCATTGTGGGGGTGTTGCCAGTGGGTTACCATGCCACGCGCGGCAATGTGGGGGTCGGCAAACACTTCGGCCAAATTGTTGATGGCGCCGCAGGGCACTTTGGCCGCTTCCAGTGCGGCCAACCAGTCGGCCTTGCTGCGCGTGCGCATCATGGCCTCTAGCATCGGCACCAGCACATCGCGGTGGCGCACACGGGCTTGGTTTTTGGCAAAGCGCTCGTCTGTGGCAATCTCAAGTCGCCCAGCCACGGCGCAAAACTTGACAAACTGGCTATCGTTGCCCACCGCCAAAATCATATGGTCTTTCTCGCCCGCTGCGTTCAAAGCGGTTTCAAACACTTGGTAGGGCACGATGTTTTGGTGGGCATTGCCTGCGCGGCCGGGCACCTTGCCGGTTTTTTGGCCGCTCACCAGATAATTTGCGCCCAAATTGGCCAACATGGCCACCTGGGTGTCTAGCAGCGCCATGTCGATGTGCTGGCCTTGGCCGGTGCGCTCGGCGTGGCGCAGTGCCGCCAAAATGCTGGTGGCTGCATACATGCCGGTGAACAAATCGGCCACGGCCACACCCACTTTTTGCGGGTTGCCGCCCAAGTCGTCGCGCTCGCCAGTGACGCTCATCAGCCCGCCCATGCCCTGAATCGCATAGTCGTAGCCCGCACGGTCTTTATAAGGCCCGGTTTGGCCAAATCCGGTAATGCTGCAG
>JANOYR010000192.1:0-12680 GCA_031428975.1 Polaromonas sp.
GAAGAAAACGAAGAGCGTCTGCGCCAAGCCGAAGAAAAGCGCAAAGACCGCGCTCTGCTCTCGCGCTATCCCCGTTTAGCGGCGCACGACATGGAGCGCAATGCCGCATTGTCATCGGTTGATGTGGTGATTAGCGCTGCCGCCAAGCGGATCACCGAGCTGGCGGTGCAGCGCAAAGCGCTCGACAGTGAGCTGGAGTTTTACAAAAAAGACCCGAAAAAAATACCAGCGGCCTTAAAGCGCCAAATCGAAGAATACGAAGCCAGTGTGGCCACACAAAAGCAGTTTATTGGCACACAAGAGCAAGAAAAAAAGCGCATCCACCAAAGGTTTGACCTTGAACTGGTGCGCCTTAAGCAGCTTTGGGCGGCGCAAACGGGTGGCGCGGCGGCCAGCGCGGCCAAACCTTAAGGCTGGCTAGGCTTGCAGCTTGGCTTTGAGTAAGGCGTTAACCTGCGCGGGATTGGCCTTGCCTTGGCTGGCTTTCATAATTTGCCCCACCAGCGCATTAAAGGCCTTGTCTTTGCCCGCTTTGAACTGCGCCACGTTGTCTGGGTTGGCCGCTAGCACCGTGTCGATGATGGTTTCTAATGCGCCAGCGTCGTTCATTTGCTTGAGGCCCAGCGACGCGATCACACCGTCTACTGTTGAGGCCGCATCTTGCCACAGTGCATCCACCACCTGCTTGGCTGCATTGTTCGAAATCGTGCCATCCGATATGCGTGCAATGACCAGCGCAAGCACTTGTGCGCTGAGAGGCGACTGCGCAATGTCTTTTTGCTCTGCTTTCAAGCGCCGCGACAGCTCGCCCATGACCCAGTTGCTGGCCAGCTTGGCCTGCCCGCTGGCCTTGGCCGCGCTTTCAAAATACGCTGCCATAGCCTTGCTTTGCGTGAGTGTGGCTGCGTCGTATTCAGGCAGACCGTAATCGGCTACAAAGCGCGCCGCCATCACGCGTGGTAGCTCGGCCATGTCGGCGCGGGTGCGCTCCACCCAGTCGCGGCTAATCACCAGCGGGGGCAGGTCGGGGTCGGGGAAGTAGCGGTAATCAGCGGCGTCTTCCTTGGTGCGCATGGCACGGGTCTCGCCTGTGTCGGGGTTAAACAATACCGTGGCTTGCTGGATGGCCTTGCCGTCTTCAATTTGTTCAATCTGCCAGCGCACCTCGTAGTCCATGGCCTGCTGCATGAATTTAAAGCTGTTGAGGTTTTTAATCTCGCGCCGCGTGCCCAGCGGCGCACCCGGTTTGCGCACCGACACGTTGGCATCACACCTAAAGCTGCCCTCTTGCATATTGCCATCGCAAATGCCAATCCAAGTCACGATTTTGTGCAGCTCCTTGGCATAGGCCACCGCCTCTTCGGTGCTGCGCATGTCGGGCTCGGTCACAATCTCTAGGAGCGGCGTGCCCGCGCGGTTCAGATCAATGCCCGACTGGCCCACGAAGTTTTCGTGCACCGATTTGCCAGCGTCTTCCTCTAAGTGGGCACGCACCAAGCGCACGGATTTTTTCTCATCGCCTAAATAAAACTCCACCGCGCCGCCTTGCACCACCGGAATCTCAAATTGGCTGATTTGGTAGCCCTTGGGCAGGTCGGGGTAAAAGTAATTTTTGCGGGCAAAAATGCTTTTCTCCGCTATGTGCGCGCCCACCGCCAAGCCAAATTCAATCGCCCGTTGCACCGCGCCCTTGTTCATCACAGGCAGCGTGCCCGGCAGCGCCAAATCCACGGCGCAGGCCTGCGTATTCGGCGCAGCGCCAAAGGCCACGCTGGCGCGGCTAAAAATTTTGCTGTGGGTGGTCAGCTGGGTATGCGTTTCAAAGCCGATGACGACTTCGTAGCCTTGAATGAGTTTGCTGGTTGTGCTCATACGCCAAAACCTTCGGGGGTGCGTTGGTGAAAATCAGTGGCCAGTTGCAACTGGTGCGCAGCATTTAACAGCTTGGCCTCTTGGAAATAATTGCCAATTAGCTGCAAGCCCACAGGCATGCCACCGCCTTCTTGTGAGGTTGCAAAACCTGCGGGCAGGCTCATACCCGGCAGGCCTGCCAACGAGGCGGGCAGGGTGAAAATATCGGCCAAATAGTTGGCCAGTGGGTCGTCGGATTTTTCGCCAATTTTCCACGCCACCGTGGGTGCCACTGGGCCTGCAATCACGTCGCAAAGCTTGAATGCCTCCTGAAAATCATCGGCAATCATGCGGCGGATTTTTTGGGCTTGGAGGTAATAGGCATCGTAGTAGCCGTGGCTCAAAACATAAGCGCCAATCATGATGCGGCGTTTGACCTCGTCGCCAAAGCCTTCGGCGCGGGTTTTTTTGTACATGTCAGTCAAATCGCCATGCTTGGCGGCGCGGTGGCCAAATTTCACACCGTCAAAACGGCTCAAATTGGAGCTGGCCTCGGCCGGTGCAATGATGTAGTAGACGGGAATGGACAGCTCGGTGCGCGGCAAACTTATGGGCACGAGCTTAGCGCCCAGTTGTTCGTACGCCTTCAGTGCGCTATCGACCGCTCTGCGCACATCGGAGCTTAGGCCTTCGCCAAAAAACTCTTTGGGAATACCAACGCGCAGCCCTGCCACGCTGTCGTTCAAAGCGCGCGAATAGTCTTCGGCAGGCATGTCAATGGAGGTGGAGTCGCGGTCAAGGTCGGGGCCACACATGGCTGTGAGCAGCAGGGCGCAGTCTTCGGCGCTGCGTGCCATAGGACCTGCTTGGTCTAGACTGGAGGCAAAGGCCACCATGCCATAGCGCGAGGCGCGGCCGTAGGTGGGTTTGATGCCCGTGATGCCGCAAAACGCAGCGGGCTGGCGAATCGAGCCGCCCGTGTCGGTGCCGGTGGCCCCTGCACACAGGCCAGCGGCCACCGCAGCAGCACTGCCGCCCGACGAGCCGCCGGGTATGCGCGATGTGTCCCACGGATTGCGCACATTGCCAAATGCCGAATTTTCGTTGCCCGAACCCATGGCAAACTCGTCACAATTGAGTTTTCCAAGGCTAATTGCGCCATTGTCACTAAAATTGCGGGTTACTGTGCTATCAAATGATGAGCGATAGCCCGCCAACATTTTGGAACCCGCCGTGGCGGGAAAGTCGGTGGTGACGAAAATATCTTTGTGTGCCAGCGGCACACCCAAGAGCGGCAAGCGCTCGCCAGCGGCCAAACGCGCATCGGCAGCGCGGGCTTGGGCTAAGCTGGTGTCTTCATGGGTGGCTAAAAAAGCGCCCAAACCTTCGTGGGCCTTCATGCGGGCGAGGTAGTGCTGCGTGGCTTCTAAGCTGGAAATTTCCTTGGCGGCGATGGCTTTGGCCAAGCCTGCCACGCCCATTTGGTGCACGTTGTGCTGAATTGGTAACATTTTTTGCTCTTTTTACTCAAACTTTACTTTTGGCTGCGTACTGGATCACCACACACCATCCGGTTATTCAATCACTTTGGGCACCAAAAACAGCCCCGATTCTGCATCCACCATCGGCGCACTTTGCTGGTGGGCTTCTCGCTGGTTGGTCTCGCTGACGATGTCGGGGCGCAGGCGCAGGGCGATGTCGGCAATTGCACCCACTGGGTGAGAAAGAGGCGCGATGCCCGTAGTGTCCACGGCGCGCATTTGCTCCACAATGGCAAAAAATCCATTGAGTTGGCCCAGCATTTTGGCCGATTCGGGCGCAGAGAGCTCTAGCCGAGCGAGGTTGGCGATGCGGTCAATATCGGGTGCGGTCAGTGCCATAGGCTTGATTTTCAGTGCAATAGGGGTAACAAGAAACTTTCGATAGCAAAAAAACGCGCCAAAGAGGGGCACTCAGGGCGTATTTACCAGAGCGAAGGCCAAGGGATACGTTATTATCCTGTCTTTGGTGTAAACCCTGTGAATTCGTTGGAATTTGCGCCTAAAAAACACGTTTTGCCCCGTATTTGTTGATTTGCAGCGACCGCCTAGTCGAAGTGCTGGCGGAGCTGGAGAGGATTTTTCACATGTTTGCAGCTTTTCGTCGGTATTTTTCTACCGATTTGGCGATTGACTTGGGTACTGCCAACACCCTGATTTTTGTGCGTGACAAAGGCATTGTTTTGGATGAGCCTTCTGTTGTTGCGATTCGCCACGAAGGCGGCCCACAGGGCAAAAAAACCATCCAAGCCGTGGGCAAAGAAGCCAAGGCCATGCTGGGCAAAGTGCCAGGCAACATTGAGGCTATTCGCCCCATGAAAGACGGCGTGATTGCCGACTTTACAGTCACTGAGCAAATGCTCAAGCAGTTCATCAAAATGGTGCATCCGCGCTCGATGATGCGCCCCAGTCCGCGCATCATCATTTGCGTGCCCTGCGGCTCCACGCAGGTCGAGCGCCGCGCGATTCGCGAGAGCGCCTTGGGCGCTGGCGCGAGCGAGGTGTATTTGATTGAGGAACCCATGGCAGCGGCTATTGGCGCTGGTCTGCCCGTGAGCGCGGCCAGCGGCTCGATGGTGGTGGATATTGGCGGCGGCACCACCGAGGTGGGCGTGATCTCTTTGGGCGGCATGGTCTACAAAGGCAGCGTGCGCGTGGGGGGCGATAAATTCGACGAAGCCATCATTAATTACATCCGCCGCAACTACGGCATGTTGATTGGCGAGCCCACAGCAGAGGCCATCAAGAAAAAAATTGGCAGCGCATTTCCCGGCTCAGAAGTCAAAGAAATGGAAGTCAAGGGCCGCAACCTCAGCGAAGGCGTGCCACGCAGCTTCACTATTTCGAGCAACGAAATCCTAGAAGCGCTGACTGACCCGCTCAACAACATCGTGTCTGCTGTGAAAAACGCGCTGGAGCAAACGCCTCCCGAGCTGGGCGCAGACATTGCTGAGCGCGGCATGATGCTCACCGGCGGTGGCGCACTTTTACGTGACCTAGACCGTTTGTTGGCCGAGGAAACAGGTCTGCCCGTGTTGGTGGCCGAAGACCCACTGACTTGCGTGGTGCGCGGCTGTGGGATTGCGCTGGAGCGCATGGAGCGCTTGGGCTCGATTTTCACCAGCGAATAACACCCAAGGCGCAGGCCGTGCCCCTTGGCACACTCGATCGCTCCCCTCCGCCCTTCTTCAAACAAGGGCATTCGGCGTTATCTAAACTGATGTTTTTCAGCGCCTTGTCGCTGTTTTTGATGGTTGCCGATGCGCGCTTTAATGTGACCCAGCCGATCCGCGCTGCAGCGGCTACGGTGCTTTACCCGATCCAATGGCTGGCCATGCGGCCCGTCCAGATGGTTCGCGGCGGTGGCAATTATTTTGAAGCGCTTGATAGCGCACAAAAATCTGAAGAAGCGGCGCATAAAAAATTAGCACTGCAGTCGATGCGTGCAGGGCAAGTGGAGCAATTGAGTTTAGAAAATGCTCGTTTGCGCAAATTACTCAGCCTGCGCGAGCAGGTGGGCGCAAGCGCACAAGCAGCCGAGGTGCTCTACGATGCGGCAGACCCTTACACCCGACGTGTGGTCATTGACAAGGGCTTGGCACAAGGTGTCAGCGAAGGCTCGCCCGTGCTGGATGAGTCAGGTGTGTTGGGACAAGTCACCCGCGTGTACCCTTTGGTGAGCGAGGTAACCTTGGTCATTGACCGCGACCATGCAATACCGGTGCTCAATACCCGCACAGGTGCGCGCAGCGTGGCATATGGCGATCCTTCTGCCCATGGGGGCTCGTTAGAGTTGCGCTTTATGGCGGGCAATGCCGATGTGCAGCAGGGAGATATCCTTTCAACCAGTGGTGTCGACGGCGTATACCCTCCCGGTTTACCGGTGGCGCGCATTGACAAAATAGAGCGGCGCGCAGATTCTGCATTTGCCAGAATTTATTGCGTGCCGCTGGCCATCACCTCTGGCTCAAAGCATGTCATGGTAATCAAACCATTGTCCGCCAACATACCGCAGCGTCCCACATTAGAGCCTATTAGTGTCTCTAAAAAAGGAGCAAAAAAATGATCATGCGGCAAGGCCAACAATTGTTGTTGCCAGCAAACCCCGTGTTTGTGTGGGGCAGTTTGATGCTAGCGCTCGGGGCTAACATATTGCTTGATCTATTCGCAGGGCGCAGCCCTTGGATGCCTGATTTGTTGGCGGTTGTCTTGGTGTTTTGGAGTGTGCACCAGCCTATGCGTGTGGGAATTGGCGTGGCTTTTATGTTTGGTCTGTGCATGGACGTTCACCAAGCGGCATTGCTGGGGCAACATGCCAGTGCTTACACTTTGCTAAGCTTTTTGGCCATCTTGATCCACCGACGTTTGCTGTGGTTTTCTGTGCCATCGCAGGCACTGCAAGTCGTGCCTTTATTTTTAGCTGCGCATGCACTGGAGTTTGGCGTGCGCATGGTCAGTGGCGGCATCTTTCCAGGAGTAGGCTTATTGGCTGCACCTTTGCTAGAGGCCGTTTTGTGGCCTGTGGTGTCCATTGTCTTGCTCGCTCCACAGCGCCGAGCGCCAGACCCAGACGCTAATCGGCCACTGTAATATGACCGAGCTACGCAACGTCGAGGCAGAGCTGCACCGCTTTCGCACGCGGGTGCTGGTGGCCAGTATTTTGGTGGTGCTGGCATTTGCATTGCTGGCTTCGCGCTTGGTTTGGCTGCAAGTGTTTCGCCACGAAGACCTAGACGAACAGGCTGAGAGCAACCGTACAGCGGTTGTACCCATAGTGCCCAACCGTGGTTTGATATTAGACCGCAATGGTCTGGTGCTGGCCACCAATTACTCGGCCTACACGCTGGAAATCACCCCTTCCAAAGTGGACAATTTGGAAGAGACGATTGACCAGTTGGCAGCGGTGGTGGATATACAGCCGCGTGACCGCCGCCGCTTTAAAAAACTCATGGAGGAGTCTAAAAGTTTTGAGTCCCTTCCGCTGCGCACGCGTTTGTCGGATGAAGAGGTGGCTAAATTTGCGGCCCAACGCTACCGTTTTGCGGGCGTGGATATTAAGGCGCGTTTGTTTCGCAATTACCCTTTTGGTGAGTTGGCCAGCCACGTAATCGGTTATATCGGGCGGATTAATCAAAAGGAAAAAGAAGCCATTGAAGACGGGCCAGAAGAGCAACAAATCAACTACAAGGGCACCGACTATATTGGAAAACTGGGAATTGAGCAGAGTTTTGAACGTGCTTTGCACGGCATGACTGGGGTCGATCAAGTGGAGACTTCGGCGGGCGGGCGGGCGGTGCGCAAACTTGCCAGTAATCCAGCCACACCGGGCAACACGGTGCAATTGTCCATCGATATCAAGTTGCAAAAACTGGTGGAAGACATGTTTGGCGAGCGCCGTGGTGCATTGGTGGCGATTGATCCTCGCAACGGTGAAGTATTGGCTTTTGTGAGCAAGCCGACCTTTGACCCGAATTTGTTTGTCGAGGGCATTGACAGCGAAAACTGGGCCTTGCTCAATGAATCGATTGACAAACCGCTGCTCAACCGAGCGCTTCGCGGCACATACCCGCCAGGTTCAACTTATAAGCCTTTTATGGCCATGGCGGCACTTGAGTCGGGCAAACGCAGTGCGGGCACGGTGATCATGGACAATGCCTCTTGGACTTTTGGCGGCCATACTTTCCGTAGCCACGGCGATACGGCGCTGGGCGCTGTGGACCTGTACCGTAGCATTGTTAAGTCGAGCAATGTATATTATTATTCTCTGGCGAATGAGCTGGGAGTAGATGCGATGCACGACTTTATGAAACCTTTGGGATTTGGTCAAATCACGGGCATTGACATTCTTGGTGAGCTCAAGGGGACGCTGCCAAGCACAGACTGGAAGCGCAATGCTTACAAGAAGCCGGAGCAAAAAAAATGGTATGCAGGCGAAACAATTTCGCTGGGAATTGGCCAGGGTTACAACACTTTCACCATGCTACAACTGGGGCAGGCCACTGCAATTGTGGCCAATGCGGGTATCAAGCACACGCCCCATTTGGTCATCGCCACACAAGATGCGATGTCCCGAGAGAAAACTTCTGTGCCAGTCAAGCCGGCCATTGACTTAGGCTACAAGCCCGAACATGTGGCAGCGGTTCACCGCGCGATGGTGGGGGTAACAACTGAGGGCACATCGGCACGGGTTTTTGCAGGAGCGGGCTATACCAGTGCAGGTAAAACTGGCACGGCCCAAGCGGTGACGATCGGTCAAAAAGACAAATACGATGCACGCAAAATGGAGGAGCACCAGCGCGATCACGCCTTGTATGTGGCCTTTGCGCCAGCAGATGCACCAAAAATTGCTATTGCAGTGGTAGTGGAAAACGCAGGTTTTGGGGCTGAGCACGCAGCCCCAATAGCCCGCCGTGCCTTTGATTACTGGCTGCTCCAGCAATACCCTAGCGATGAAGATATGGCGGCTGTGAAGCGTGGCCAAGCTTCAGCGCCTATTGGCAAGCCACGTCCCGCTGCCCAGATGCCTTGGCCCGGAACTTTTGCTGCTGCGACGGCCTCGACAAGCACGGCCACCACTGCTGTGGCTGCAACTGCTACGCGGACTCTGCCATGAGTTCTCTGCACATAGCGCTTTGGAGCTGTGTGATTGGTGTGTATTTGACCTGTTTGGCTCTGAGCGTGACACACTCGGTCTTGGCGCGCAACAGGGCGGGTTGGCAAGCAGCGGGATTTGTAACTGGCGCAGCACTTTTTGTGGCCAGCGTGACGGGTTTATTGCACGCCCTAGCTCCGCAGGCTTGGACTCCTGTGTTGGACAAGTTGCGTATTGTGTCGGGGCCGCTTAGCGCGGCCAGCGGCGCCTTTTTGTTGGCAGAATTTTTACGCGCACGCCGCCGTGATGCCTTGGTTCAGCGCGGCTTGATGGCGGTGGCATGGGCATCACTGGCCTTTGTGGTGTGTGGTTTTATGGCGGATACCACGTTGGCCTTAAACATAGTGGCCGTTGGTGTGATTGCCAGTGCTTTGTGTACAACGGGATTGGTGGTGCGCGCGGCCATGCTGGGTGACCAGATGGCTTGGTGGATGGCGCTTGCAACGGTGGCAATGGTGTGGGCAGTATTGGGTATGTATTCTTTGGCTTTGGGCACTGTGAGTGCGTCATGGTCTTGGGCCATTGCACTGTGTGTTGTTTTTTATTGGATGTGCTCAACGCTCATTGTGCGTCAACGCAACATGCAGTACCTGCGGATGCGGCGTGCCCTAGAGCATGATCCCAACAAAGACTTGCTGACCCAATTGATCACGGGTCATGCATTGGTCTCTTTGGTGAGTACGTGTATTCGGCGGGCTAAGCGCAGTCGAAAAGAGATGGCGGTGATTTGCGTGGAAATTTACAACACACCGAGCTTGCAAAAAGAGTTTGGCGTACATGCACTGGAGGAAGTCATTTACACGCTAGCCGCGCGCTTGAATAAAACGGCAGGCGCAGTAGTTCCAGTTGGCCGACTTACAGACACCAGTTTTTTAGTAATTTTGGGCAGTCTCAAGCAAACCAGCCAGTTGCGAACCATGGGGCTGCGCTTGGCGACCAATGCACGCAGACCGTATGTGCTCCACCCTTTTAGTGCCAACACGCGAGATTTTCGGGCTGATATTGGGGTGGGAATCGCCCGGGTTTCAGCTGCAAGCAGTGGTGTGCAACATGACCAAACGAGCTTTGGAAACTCGCACACCAGCGGCAGCACTGACGAAGCACTGCATGATGCGGCAGAGCTGGCCCAATGGGCGCGCACGGTGGCATCGCGCTGCGCCATTGTGGATGGCATCACGCGCAGGCCTGTGGCGGTAGAAGAGGCGAACTTGAGCGCCTGAGCCCCAAGCGCAGCGCTGGAAGTAAAAAAACCGGCCTTGTGGGTCGGTTTTCTTGGGTTTTAGTCTCCTCAAGCCCCTCGATGGCGAGCGCTAGGGCGTTTGCGTTGCTGGGTAAGCACAAAGCGCTGGACACGAAGTGGTGCTATTTTATAAGCAACCGCGTCTTGCTGGCATCAGGTCTTTCCCCATCAGCAACAACCCTTTAGCGGCATGTGGTCTTAGGGCTACACCGCTTGCGCCAGCCGCATCACCGTAACGCCGGGCCTGAGCTGGCGCAGACTGGGCATGATCAACGTGCAATCGTCATAGGGCGTAGTCCATGTGGTGTCGCCGTCAGTGGCCAGCAAAGTGCCTGCTTTGGGGATGCGCTGCAAGCCTTGCCAGTCCTGCGCAAAGCGAAGCGCCATGCTATGCGCTACTACGGCATGGGTGACCTGCACGGCGCGTTGCTCTGTTGCCTTGGCGTTGCGCCATGTGGGGTCGAGGTCGTCTGGTGCGCAAACTTCAGAGGCCAGCAGGAAGCGGGCACACATGTCCAGGGCGACATCGCGGCTGCTCAGGTCGCCATGAAAACCGCACTCGATCAACAACGAGCGGTTGTCAACAACGCCTGCATCATGTGTGTCAGGCTGCGCAAATTGTGCAAAATCACGCATCCGAACACCGTCTTTGTGGCCCGCATCGACCACTACATCAGCAGGGGCTCCCAGCGCACGCGCGAGCGCGAGGTTGCGTGCTTGGATGCCGGTGAGCAGCAGTGGAGCGCCGCGCTCGTGCATAGAGTGCAGATCCAGCAGCCAATCGGCTTTTAATACAAAAGAACTCAATTGTGCGGCGCGGCGGCTGTCGGCACTGCGGCCCTGGGCCAGACGCTCGGTAGACCATACGCGGTTCATGTCTTCCTCCACAAAGCGCGAACGGTCATGGTCAGAGGGGTCAAATGTGTCGAAGGCAGCCAGATTGCAAAACGCCAATGTGAGGCTACCTTGGCGCGGGAGCAGGCCGTGCTCTAGCAGGGCTTTCAGCGCCCAAGCGCCGCACAGCTCATTGCCATGCACCAGCGCTGTCACCATCACATGGCGGCCCGGCCGGCCGCTGTTCCAGTGCCACACCCCTTCTACGCCTGTATTGCCTTGCCGCCATGTCCCAAGCTCGGGCTTGGGCAGTTCAAAAACAAGATTTGCCACAGCGCTTACTCTTTGATTTTGGCAAAATCCACAATCCGCTTGAACTTGGCGGTTTCACTGACCAAATAACCTGCCGCATCTTCTTTACCCGTAAACAAGCTGGAGCCAGAATCTTCTAGCCGCTTGCGTGCTGCGGGGTCTTGCAAGCCGTCTTGCAGCGCTTTTTGCAGCTTAGCCAACACGGGTGCAGGCATGTTTTTAGGACCCACCAGCATGAACCAACTGCTAATGTCCAAGCCTTTGAGCTGGGGGTGTTCGGCCAAGGCGGGCACATTGGGCGAGGCGGGGTTACGCTTGAGCTCGGTGGTGCCCAGCGCCACAAGCTTGCCGCTGCGAATGTGCGGCAGTCCAGAGCTTAGGACAAATACGCCAAATTCGAGGTTGTTGCCCAGCAAGTCATTGGCCAGCGGCGCAACGCCACGGTAGGGGATATGCACCATGAACAAGCCCGCTTTGTCTTTGGCCATTTCGCCAGCCAAATGCAAGGCAGTGCCTACACCAGACGAGCCATAGCTGGTTTGGCCGGGCTTGGACTTCACGAGTTTGACAAATTCGTCCATGGTTTTCACGCCTGTTTTGGCCGAGGCCACCAAGACCATGGGCTGGGATGCTACCAAGCCAATCGGGGTAAAGTCTTTCAGGCCATCGTATTTGAGCGCAGGGTTGACCAGCTTGTTGATGGCTACTTCATTGTTGGCGCCCAAGAGCAGGGTGTAGCCGTCGGGCGCAGCATTGACCACTTTTTGTGCGCCCACCGTGCCGCCTGCGCCGCCCACGTTGTCCACTACGGTGGTGATTTTGAGCTGTTTGGCCAAAATTTCCGCGACGACGCGCCCGGTCAGGTCGGTGCTGCCGCCGGGCGGGTAGCCCACCACGATGGTGATGGGCTTATTGGGGAAATCGGCTTGGGCAAGGGCGCTGTGGCCGATGCTGGCCAGTAGCAGAGAAAGAAGGGTGAGCTTGAGTGTGCGCATAAGAAATTTGTGGTGAATGAGCTGGTAGTGTGCCATGCAAGGCGCTATTTGAACAGAGCGTAGCGCTCGCCAAGCAAGGTGCAGCCCAGCGCTGCCACAATGCAGGCCACGCCTGCCCACTGCCATAGGCTGACTTGTTCGCCCAGCAGCAAAATCCCTGCCGCCAAGCCCACCAGTGGCACGCCTAGGCTCAGCGGTGCAACCCGATTGGCGGCATGGCGCTTGAGCAGCAGCGTCCACATGCCGTAAGCGGCCACAGTAGCTACCCAGCCCAGGTAAAGCACGGCCAGCCAAGCCTGCCAAGGCGCGTTGACCCAACGCCCACGCAGTGCCGCCGGGTCCAGCGCCCAGCCCATGAGTAAAAACGGCAAAATAGGCAGCAAACTTGACCACACAATGAAAGCCAATGGGTCGTAACCCTGACCCGTAGCGGCCACCGCGCTGTGCTGCGCTCGCCGCGCCACAATATTGCTAACGGCCCAAGAGGCCGCTGCGCCAAGATTTAAAACAAATGAAAAAATGGTCACTGATGCATTGCCTGTAACGTTTTGCACAATGAAATGTGTAGCAAAACACGCCAAAGCCAATGCTGCCAACACCATGCCCACACGCTGTGCATGGCCTAAGCGCTCACGCAAGAAAAGCAGCCCAAACAGGGCGGTGAAAAATACCTGCGTTTGCATCAGCACGGACGCCAGTGCCGCCGTCATGCCCGCATTGAGCGCCGAAAACAAAAATCCAAACTGCCCAACACCTTG
>JANOYR010000193.1:0-2173 GCA_031428975.1 Polaromonas sp.
GGTGCTGATTTGCTGGTTGACGGCCGTCAATTTACGGGCAAAGACGCAGGTGAAGGTTCCGAAAATGGTTATTGGATGGGTGGCACGCTGTTTGACAACGTCACGCCAGACATGCGCATTTACAAAGAAGAAATTTTTGGCACAGTATTGAGTTGCGTGCGCGTACCCGACTTTGCCAGTGCCGTCGATCTGATCAACGCCCACGAGTTTGGCAACGGTGTGAGCTGCTTCACCCGCGACGGTGGCGTGGCCCGTGAGTTTGGCCGCCGCATTCAGGTCGGCATGGTGGGTATCAATGTGCCGATCCCTGTGCCCATGGCATGGCACGGTTTTGGTGGCTGGAAGAAAAGCCTATTTGGCGACATGCACGCCTATGGCGAAGAAGGCGTGCGCTTTTATACCAAGCAAAAATCCATCATGCAGCGCTGGCCAGACAGCATCGGCAAGGGCGCGGAATTTGCCATGCCCACCAGCAAATAAGGCCTATGTCCAACGTTGATTTCGACACCATCATCATTGGCGGCGGCACGGCGGGCTCGCTTTTGTGTAACCGCCTGTCGGCTGACAAAACCAAGCGGGTGCTGTTGATCGAGGCGGGCGGCAAAGACGATTACCACTGGATCCATATTCCAGTAGGCTACCTTTATTGCATTGGCAACCCGCGCACCGATTGGCTGTATAAAACCGAGGCTGAGAGCGGTCTGAATGGCCGTAGCTTGGGCTATCCGCGCGGCAAGGTGCTGGGCGGCTGCAGCAGTATCAATGGCATGATTTACATGCGCGGACAGTCGCGCGACTACAACCAATGGGCCAAGCTCACAGGCGATGACGCATGGACTTGGGACAACTGCCTGCCCGATTTCATGGCGCACGAAGACCACTACAAACTCGATAGCGGAAAACAACAGCCTGACGCTGACATTGATGCAAATTTCTCAAAATTTCATAGAAACCATGCATCCACGACAGGTAAAACAGGCGGCGAATGGCGGATAGAAAAACAGCGCCTGAGCTGGGGTATTTTGGATGCTTTTGCAGACGCAGCGGTGCAAGCCGGTGTGCCCAAAACCACGGACTTTAACCAAGGCAACAACGAAGGGGTGGGCTACTTCGAGGTGAACCAAAAAAATGGTTTCCGTTGGAATGCGGCCAAAGCATTTTTACGCCCCACCTGCTACGGGCGACCCAATTTTGAAATGTGGACCCGCGCCCACGTCTCTCGCCTGATCCTAGAAAAACAGCCCGACGGCAGCCAGCGCTGCACCGGCGTGCAAGTGTGGACGGGCCAGCAGATGGTGACTGCCACGGCATCGGATCAAGTGGTTTTGTGCGCAGGAGCAGTCGGCACGCCACAAATTTTGCAGCTCTCAGGCATTGGCGACGCAGACTTTTTGAAAAGCAAAGGCATAGATCCTGTATGCGACGTAAAAGGTGTGGGCGCTAACTTGCAAGACCATTTGCAGATACGCGCGGTGTACAAAGTGCAGGGGGCCAAAACCTTGAATACGCTGGCCAACTCGTGGTGGGGCAAGGCCAAAATCGGCATTGAATACGCATTCAAACAAACAGGGCCCATGAGCATGGCGCCCAGCCAGTTGGGCGCTTTCACGCGCAGCAGCGCAGAGTTTGCTTGGCCCAATATTGAATACCATGTGCAACCGCTCAGCCTTGATGCCTTTGGCCAGCCCCTGCACAGCTTTGCGGCGTTCACCGCCAGTGTGTGCAACCTCAACCCCACCAGCCGGGGCACGGTGCAGATCAAAACCAACAGTTTTGAAGATGCGCCCGCCATTGCACCCAACTACCTGAGCACAGCCGAAGACCGCAAGGTGGCCGCCGACAGCCTGCGCGTCACACGCAAAATTGTCGCCCAGCCCGCGCTGGCCAAATACAAGCCAGAAGAATACAAACCCGGCCCCCAATACCAAAGCGACGAAGAATTGGCGCGGCTGGCAGGCGACATTGCGTCTACTATTTTTCACCCCGTGGGCACTGCAAAAATGGGAGCAGACAATGACACCATGGCAGTGCTAGATGCCAAAATGCGTGTAAGGGACGGGAAGGGCGGCATTGTGCAGGGCCTGCGCGTGGTGGATGCCAGCGCTATGCCAATGATCACCAGCGGCAACACCAACAGCCCGACTTTGATGATGGCCGAGAAGGCCGCGCGTTG
>JANOYR010000194.1:0-3280 GCA_031428975.1 Polaromonas sp.
CACGCGCTGGGTACACAGGTGTTGAAAACCACTGTCAAAGGTGACTTTGTGCAGGGCGGTATCGACCTCGACCGTGCGCGCCACCAGCGCCCCCTCGCCTTGTGTGTCGGCATTGCCCGATGGATTGGGCCAACTCATAGAGCGGATGCGGATGCGGTCTGCTGGATCGTTTGGCATGGCGGGCAGCTCTGCGGCAGCGGCATAAAAGCCTGTCATACCAGCTTTAAAAAGCGGTTTTGCGCTTTTCTGGCTTGATAGTATGCTCTTAAAACTATAGTGTTCCCCGTTGACATCGACCAAATACCGCCAAGTGCCCTGCACCGGAAAAGCCTCGTTGGACAGCGGGGTTTCGTAGGTTTTGGCTACTTTGCCGTCGGCTGACAGCTCGATCAGGCTCACATCGCCCAGCCTGCCGCCCGAAAAACTGCGCAAGACAAAGCGGCCATCGGGGCTGATGCGCTCGTAGCTGCCCAGGGCTACGCTGGTTTTGCCGTAAGCGTCGGTTTGCGTGCCTACGGCGTTTGCCTCTAGTGGAATGAACTGCCAAGGGGCGATGCAGGCCTGTGGATCGCTTGCGGATGGCGCAGCTTGCAAACGCTGCGCGATGCTTTGCGCCCAATACACAGCGGGCATGGCCCCCACAATGGGGTGCGGGGCAAACGCAGCACCACTCCACACAAAAGCCGTGGGAAAGTGGCGCTGGGCTTGGTTTTGCAGCAAATAGGCGTTGCACAGTGCGCTGCTGGTTTGCAGCGCGTCGGCAGCGTTGGGCTGCGTTTGGCGCAGGCGCTGCAATGCCGCCGCCAGCTCCAGATTGCCCAGCTGCGCGTCGTGCACCGGCTTGAAAACCAAGCCCGCCGCCGCTGCTGCACGCTGCGCCACATCGGCCTGCTGGGCCGAGAGCACCATGCGCGGTGACCACACATACACCAAAGTGGGCGGGCTACCCTCAAAATCTTGACTACATGGAGACTTTAAGGTTTTTAAGGCCAATGTCACAGTGGGTACGTCATATTGAGCTACAGAAAATATAGCAAATGACAGAAAAAACAGGGCAATAAAGCTGCGCAGCATACCGCCTATTCGCCACCCATGCAGTTGGCCAGCAACTCCAGCAATTGCCCCACCTCGGTGTGCACCGCATCTGCGCCCCATGTGGCAATATCGTGCTCACCCAAATAGCCCCACGCAGCGGCCACCGTGAACATACCCGCCGCGCGCCCTGCGTCAATGTCGCGTTTGTCGTCGCCCACATACCAGCAGCGTTCTGGACTTACCCCTGCTAATCGAGCAGCTTCTAAAACAGGAGCAGGATGTGGTTTGGCATGGGCTGTTGTGTCGCCGCTGACCACGGCTGCCGCCCCCTTGAGCACCGCCATTTGGGCAGCCAAAGGAATGGTAAACCGCTGTGATTTATTGGTCACAATGCCCCATGCCACGCCTTGTTTTTCTAGCGCGCGCAGCATCGCGTCTACCCCGTCAAAAGCGGTGGTTCGGCCTGTCAAATCGGCCTCGTAATTGCAAAAAAACTCTTCCTTCATGCTTGCAAAATTGGGGTGCTCTGGCGACATGCCAAAACCCAGTTTGAGCATGCCCCGTGCGCCAGCGCCTGCCATAGGCCGGTAATGCGCCAGCGGCAAGCTAGGCAGGCCACGGTCGGTGCGCATTTTGTCGGCGGCTGCACCCAAATCGGGGGCGCTGTCGACCAGCGTGCCGTCGAGGTCGAAAAATATGGCCTGTGGGGTTTGCATCGCGCGCTCAAGCAAAAGGCCGCTGCGTGGCCAACATATAGTTCACACTGGTATTGCCAGAGAGCCAATAACGCTGCGTGATCGGGTTGTATTCCAGCCCCTTGGTGGCCCGCACGTCCAAACCAGCGGCGCGGGTGTAAGCGGCCAACTCGCTGGGGGTAATGAGTTTGGCGTATTCATGGGTACCGCGCGGCAGCAGGCGCAACACATATTCCGCGCCTACTATGGCAAACAACCAAGCCTTGGCATTGCGGTTGATGGTGGAGAAAAACACCCAACCGCCGGGTTTGACCAAGCGGTGGCAGGCGTTGACTACCGAGGCGGGGTCGGGCACGTGTTCGAGCATTTCCATGCACATGACCGCATCAAAACTGGCTGGCATTTCTGCGGCCAAGGCCTCTGCGCTAATTTCGCGGTAGGCCACGCCTTCGGTTTGTGCTTCTAGGGCATGCAATTTGGCCACTTTCAGTGCCTTGGTGGCCAAGTCAATCCCCAACACCTGCGCCCCACGCCGCGCCATGCTGTCGGCCAATATGCCACCGCCGCAGCCTACATCGAGTACGGTTTTGCCTTTCACCGGGCAAAACTGCTCGATCCAGTCTAAACGCAATGGGTTGATAGCATGAAGGGGGCGAAATTCACTGTTTTTGTCCCACCAGTGGTGCGCCAGGTCAGAAAATTTGGCCAGTTCGGCAGGGTCGGCATTGAGGGTTTGATTTTGCATGGGTGCATTGTCGCATCTTGAACGCGCTAAAGTGCAGACGAAAAAAAAGCCCTGCGAGCAGGGCTTTTTTGGCAGATAAGTAAAAGATTACTTATTAGCGCGTGTACCAACCACTTCGATCTCTACGCGGCGGTTCTTGGCTTTGCCTTCTTTTGTCTTGTTGTCAGCAACTGGCTGCTTTTCGCCTTTGCCTTCAGTGTAGACGCGGTTTTTCTCGATGCCTTTGGACACCAAGTAAGCCTTGACTGCTTCAGAACGGCTCACAGAGAGCTTCTGGTTTGCAGCGTCGCCGCCATCAGAGTCGGTGTGGCCGACAGCGATGATGACTTCGAGGTTGATGCCCTTGACTTTGCCAACGAGGTCGTCAAGCTTGGCTTTGCCTTCAGCTTTAACAACCGACTTGTTCACGTCAAAGAAAGCGTCAGCAGCGTAAGTAACTTTGGTAGCTGCTGGTGGCTGTGGAGCTGGTGCTGGTGCTGGAGCAGCACGTGGTGCAACTGGTGCGGCAGCTGGTGCAGCAGCTGGTGCAGCAGCTGGTGCAGCAACTGGTGCAGCAACTGGTGCTGGGGCTGGTGCTGGAGCAGCAGCAGCTGGTTTAGCCAAAGCGCCATCGCAGCCAGCGGCGGCGGTAGCAGGTGTCCACATGGCATCGCGCCAGCAAAGTGTGCCGTCGCCGTTTTTCCACTGGAGATTGCCGTGGCCATTGCGCCAGTTGTCGCTTGCAGCGCTAGAGCCAGCCGCGAAAGCAGTACCTGCCAATGCGACGGATGCAAACAACATTGCGATTTTGTTTAATTTCATCATG
>JANOYR010000195.1:0-3182 GCA_031428975.1 Polaromonas sp.
GCAATAGAGCCGCGTTGCTCTTCAAAGGTAAAAATATCGGCCAAAATTTGGCAGGGGTGAAACTCGTTGGTCAGCCCGTTGATCACAGGCACACGGCTGTGCGCCGCAAATGCTTCAATCTTGGTTTGCTCATAGGTGCGAATCATCACCAAATCCACCATGCGGCTGATCACTTTGGCGCTGTCTTCAATCGGCTCGGCGCGGCCCAGTTGGCTGCCTTCGGTGGTCAGGTGCACCACCGAGCCGCCCAGCTGGTACATGCCCGCCTCAAAGCTCACGCGCGTGCGGGTAGAGGCTTTTTCAAAAATCATGGCCAATGTGCGGTCCGCCAGCGGATGGTATTTTTCGTAGGCCTTGAACTTGCGCTTAATTTCCACGGCCCGCGCGAAAATGTGGGTGTATTCGGAGGCGTTCAGGTCGGTAAATTGGAGGTAATGCTTCATGGCTTGATTATGTGCGAGGATTTCCTAATACAGAACTACCGGACGCAGAGGGCGCAAAAGTTACGCAGAAGACGCAAAAGAATACCGAAAAAAATCTATACAAAAATTGCCTGTGTCACCGTAAAATAGTCATATTTTGCTATTAAAAAAATAGTAAATTTTAATTGACGTCAGTCTATGCATGATGTACAAAGTTGAAAAATTCGCCTCGTATTTTTCGGTATTCTTTTGCGTCTTCTGCGTAACTTTTGCGCCCTCTGCGTCCGGCAGTTCGGCTGTTCAAACGCCTGAGACTAACAAAGCCTTCACCAAAGGCACCAAAATCGCCACAATTTCATCCGCTTCGGCTGTGCTCAAAATCAGCGGCGGCACCATGCGAATGACCGTGTCGGCGGTCACGCTGATGAGCAGGCCCTTGGTGGCGCATTGGCCTACCAGTGCGCCGCAGGGTTTGTCCAGCTCCACGCCCAGCATCAGGCCGCTGCCGCGAATCTCTTTGACACCTGCTAAGCTGCCCAGCTCGCGCACCAAGGCCGCTTTGAGGTAGCCGCCTACTAAAAAGGCGTTTTCCATGACATCGTCTTCTTCCATGATGCGGATCGTTTCCACCCCCGCCCGCATGGCCAGCGGGTTGCCGCCAAAAGTGGTGCCGTGGTTGCCCGGTTGAAAAATATGGGCCGCCTTGGGGCCTGCCACCACCGCGCCAATCGGCACGCCCGAGCCCAAGCCCTTGGCCAGTGGCATCACATCGGGCACAATGCCTGCCCATTGGTGGGCAAACCATTTGCCGGTGCGCCCCATGCCGCATTGCACCTCGTCAATCATCAACAGCCAGTCGCGTTCGGTGCACAGCGCCCGCACATCGCGCAAGTAGTCCATATGAAAAGCGTTGACACCGCCTTCGCCCTGAATCGCTTCAAAAAACACCGCCACGACGTTTTTGTTGCCTTCGGTGGCTTTTTGAAGTGCCTCTATATTGTTCACTGGCACGCGGATAAAGCCTTCGACCAGTGGACCAAAGCCTTTTTGAATTTTTTCGTTGCCTGTGGCCGACAGGGTGGCAATGCTGCGGCCATGGAATGCTTTGTCGTACACCACAATCTCGGGCCGCTCAATGCCTTTGTCGTGGCCAAATTTACGCGCCAATTTAAGCGCAGCCTCGTTAGCCTCTAGCCCTGTAGAGCAGAAAAACACGTTGCTCATGCCAGACAGGGCTACCAATTTAGCCGCAAGCTTTTCCGCATTGGGGCAAAAATAATAGTTGCTTGAATGGATGATTTTGGCAATTTGGTCTTGCAGGGCGGGCACTAATTTGGGATGGTTGTGGCCCAGCGTGTTCACCGCAATACCGCCCAGCGCGTCTAAATATGACTTTCCCTCCACATCCCAGACCCGTGCGCCCTGGCCGTGGCTCAAGGCAATCGGCACGCGGCCATAGGTGTGCATTACATGGGGCTGGTGGGTGGCAGAAATGGGGGCGTTGGCTGCAGTCATGGGGCGCGTTTCCTTGGGTGAAAAAGTCTAGATTTGATTCTACGGGCATCGCGCATGTTTCTTGCATAGCAGTTATCAATGCTTTTGCATCGCTGTGATGTGTTTATTGTGTTGCGCCGTGGTCTTATATAAGACTTCTGCGTTAAAATTCTTGTGCAATGCAGCATTGGTGATCCCAAAGCCCGCGCCTATTCAGACCCTACCCGATGTCCATCCCCTCTACTTTGCAAGCATCTAAGCAAGTCTTCATCCAAGGCCTCACCAAAGACGGCAAAGTCTTTCGCCCCAGCGACTGGGCGGAGCGCTTGTGTGGCGTGATGAGCAGCTTTCGTCCCGGTGGTGCGTCGCCCGGTTCGCATTTGGGCTATTCCGAGTGGTGTTTGCCCACCAATTTAGGCGACATAAAGTGTGTAGTAGCACACCGTGATCTGCGTGACCACGAGCCTATGGCATGGGATTTTGTGATGAATTTCGCCCGCGACAACGATTTGCAGGTGGTGGAGGCGTGTTTACTGCCGTAATATTTATATTCACCCATAAAAAAACCGCCCTGAGGCGGTTTTTAAACTTTTGCTGCAAAGCGCACCCTGATTCAAACGGCTGCTAGCGGATGGCCAGCAGGGCTTGGGGTTTTGGTGGCTTACGCCGCCAGTGCCAAGGTTTTCACCTTGGTGGCCAGACGGCTTTTATCCCGCGCGGCTTTGTTTTTGTGGAAAATGCCTTTGTCAGCCACGGTGTCCACCACGGCTTGCATTTTGCCAAACAGCTCAGCTGCTTTGGCTTTGTCGCCAGCAAGCACTGCTTTTTCGACGTTTTTCACGGCGGTGCGGTATTTGGAGCGCAACGAAGTGTTTGCAGCGTTGATTTTGGAGTCTTGGCGAACGCGCTTGCGGCCAGAGGCCAAGCGGGGGTTCTTCTTTTTGGGTTTAGCGGATGCCATATAGTAGTGTCCTTAAGGGTTTGAGGATGATTTGCAGCTAAGCCTTCGATTATAGCCCGTTTGGCCAGACGCTTCTTAAGCCCTAGGCATCCGTTTTGGCAAGCACCAAAGCCGACACACTGGCCGCGCCCGCTTGTAGCAAGGGGGCTGCTGCAGCCAATAGCGTTGCGCCCGTGGTCATCACGTCGTCAATTAGCACCATATGCTGCCCCAGCGCCTGCTGCGCCAAAGCGGGTTCTAGCGCAAAAGCGCCCTGCATATTGCGAACTCGGTCATCGCGGTTTAGCCCCACTTGCTCGGGCGTG
>JANOYR010000196.1:0-1535 GCA_031428975.1 Polaromonas sp.
GGCGGGCGTGGCATACCACGCCACATCCGAGCTACCCAATGCATGGTTGTACAGCTTGATATTGGGGTTGGCGGGGGCGGGGCGGTCAGACAGCACAATGTCTAGCCGGTGCAGGGCCAAATCACCCAGCAACTCGTCAAACTCGCCCTCATGGCACAGCAGCCGCAAATGCGGCTCGGTGATGGCCGGTTGCAGCAGGCGGTGCACCACCAGTTTGGGCAGGCCATCGGATATGCCCACGCCCAGGCGCACGGTGGGCGCACTAGCGGCGTCGCGCACCCGCATGGGCAGGTGCTCGCCGAGCTGAAAAATCTGGTCGGCCTGCTGCATGGCAGCCAAGCCCGCATCGGTCAGCACCAAGCCGCGCCCAGCAGGCTTGAGCAATGCAAAGCCCAGCGAGTGCTCCAGCTCGCGCACTTGGGCGCTCACTGTTTGCACCGCCATGCCCAGTTTGTCCGCAGCGCGCGATATGCCGCCCTCTTTGGCAACCACCCAAAAATAGTACAAATGCTTGTAGTTAAATGGTGCGCTCATATCGGTTTTTTGGGAGTGTAAATGCGGCATTATCTGCTTTTTCAATGCGCCAGTGGGGATTAATCTTAGCCTTTTGCAACCACCGGAGAAACCACATGAAATGCCCTATTTGCCCCGACACCAGCTTGGTCATGGCCGACCGCCAAGGTGTAGAAATTGACTACTGCCCCGCCTGCCGCGGCATATGGCTAGACCGCGGTGAGCTAGACAAGCTGCTAGACCGTGCCAGCGCGGCAATGGCAATTCCTGCGGCCGGTGCACCAGTGTCGGCAATTCCAAGCGCAGGCCAGCAAAGCAGCCGCAACCACGACTTTGAGGATTCAGATTACCGCAGCGGACAGCGCAGCCGCTCAGCACGCAAAAAGTCTTGGCTCAATGAGATATTTGATTAAAAATCATAGCAAGGTATGACTGCGTGACACTCACATTGCCACTATTCTTCATGAAGAATGTAAATCTGAACGTGAAAAGCGCCAGCATGCTGTTGACCCAGATGCTGAGCAGTTTTCCAACCGCTCCGAGCAACCACCTCGCCCTGCGGCTAAGCGAGTGCTGTGCCAATGCGCAAACAATCAGGGCGCTGGGCTGGTTTTTTTGAGCAAATGGGGGATAAGAAGCGGGCTCTGTCTGAGGGCTTTAGCCCGAGTTAGGCCGCTTCCCCCCATTTTTTCAAAAAAACCAGCTCCCCCGAAGGGTCCAGCGACCGTTTGCGCATTGGCACAGCACTCGCTTAGCCGCAAAAGTGACCAAGCAAGACGGAAACTGGCATTGGCACAACCCTAGCTTGGCCGTAAAAGTGACCACCTCACACAGGGTACAAGCCCCGCGCCTGCGCATGCAAACGCGCCAAACCCATCAGTGCGTCGGTAAAGGGCGTGGCCACGCCTGTGAGTATGCCCAGCTCGCGCACTGCACCCACCAGTGCGTCAAGCTCCACGGCCTTGCCCGCTTCCACGTCTTGCAACATAGAAGTTTTGAATGCGCCCAGCTTGGCGGTGACC
>JANOYR010000197.1:0-6786 GCA_031428975.1 Polaromonas sp.
GTTTGAGCTCTATCCTCAGCTTTTTGGTGCTCAGTTTCTACCGCTCAAATTGGGGATTTACCATGAACTGCTAGCCGCTCACCCTGATTTGTTTGAGGCCAGCAGCCTCAAGGCAGCTATGGGGGTGCATGCCCGCTCAACGCGCTATTTGCAAAGCGTGGCCGCTGGTTTGCCGCGCCATGGGTTGGACGGAGCTGCCGTGGAAGCGGTAGCGCCTGAGCATGTGTATGTGACGCTACTAGAGCTTTTTCGCCGCAGGCAGCGCAACCACAAAGGCAACTTGCGCCCCCAGTTTCGCGTGCAGCTGATGCAAGCGTTTGAAGCGTCTGGCCTGTCGCGCCAAGACTACCAAGCCCGCGTGCAGACCAATGAACCCGAGGCCACGGCCCTGCTGGAAGAAGCTTTTGCTGAACGCGAAGAATGGGTGGCCAAGCAAGAAGCCCTGCTACGCGCCTATGATGCCAGCGGTGCAAGCCCTGAGGCCTTTGCGGATATGTACGGACTCAAGGCGCGCGATGTGCACGCGGCTCTTGAGCGGCGCGCAGCCTAAGCAGCTGCGCCGCCACACTCACCGCTATCACCTCGGGCTCTTTGCCTGCAATGCCTTCTATGCCTATGGGGCAGGTGATGCGGGCTATTTCGGCAGCGCTGAAGCCTCGGCTCTCTAAGCGGTGTTTGAAGGTGGCCCATTTGGTTTTGCTGCCTATGAGACCTATAAAGCCTAGGTCGTTGTTTTCTCGTTGCCGTTTTAATGCTGCGGATACGACATCTAGGTCTTCTGCGTGGCTAAAGCTCATGATCAGAACCTGGCTTTGCGGGGCTAGGTCTTGTATGGCCACATGCACTGGCTCCGAATGCTCGCAGCGCACATTGGCGGGCACATCGGCAGGAAATATCTCGCCACGGCTGTCAATCCAAGTAATTTCGTAGGGCAAACTGCTGAGCACGCGCACCAGCGCTTTGCCTACATGCCCACCACCAAATAATGCCAAATTGATAGTTTTTGAGGCCGATGTCACCGTCATATGGTCATATGCTGCTTTTATTTTAATAGCATTGCCAGATTCGATGAAAACCGCTTGGCAATGCACCACGCCGCCGCAGCATTGGCCTAAGCTGGGGCCCAGCGCATAGCGCATGGTGGTCGCTTGCCACGCATCGCCCTGCCCGCGTAAGCGTGCGCGGGCCTGTGCGATGGCTTGAAACTCAAAGTTGCCACCACCCACAGTGCCTTGAATATGGTCAGCAAACACCAGCATCCAAGCGCCCGCTTCACGGGGACTAGAACCTTCATGCGACACAATGCTGACAAAGACCGCGCTGCTGTTTTGCAAATAGGCACAAAGCGCAGCAAATTGGTCATTCATAGCGGTGCAATTGGGCTTAAATTCGGCCAACCAACCACTCGCGCGGAGAGTAAATTTGCAATCCGCAACCTACAAAATCTTTCGCATCGCGCGTAATGATGGCGGGAATGCCATGAAGACGTGCCGCAGCTACCAATACTGCGTCCTCAAAATCTTTCATGGGCGCGAGCAAAGCCGCCTCTAATACTGCGCGGTTAACCGTAGCCACCTCAAAAATCGACATCACGTGCTTGACCAACGCGCGAGCTTTTTCGCGCCCAAAGGCTTTGGAGGCAAAATAATCAACCGTGGTTAAGGAGGTAGCACCAATGTAGCCTTGCACAAGCCCAGACTCAATACAACCGACCACTTGATCGGCATCGTCAACAAATGCCTGTCTTGCCAGTAACAAATCCAAAATAACATTGGTGTCGATCAACACACTCATTGGTATTTTTGCTCAAGATACAAGGCGTAGTCGGACTCATTGAAACCTTTACCAGCCAACAATCCTTTGAGCGAGCTGGTGCGCATTACAGTTTTTTTCTCGGGAGTGACCGTCTGCGGAGCACCCGCAGATAAGCGAGCAAAATACACGGACACCAATTCAGACAAGGAGCGCCCTTCACCAGCGGCATATTCCTTGGCTTGCATGATGAGTTTTTCATCCATGCGCAGTGTAAGTTTTGTTTGCATAGTCAATTCACCTTATGAGGCGTACAATAATATATTTGTATACGTCAAACGAAATTATATACTTTTTGCCGCTGCTCGCAGCTTGTCTTTCTTACTAGGCCTGCTGCCTTTGATTCCGCCATTGGAGGACGGCATATTTTTCACGCCATCCTCCTCGGTAGATAATTCTTGCGGCGCAAAGCCAGCCACTTGCTCGCGCGGCACTTGCAAGCCTTGGCGCTTTTCAATCAACCGAAAATGCCCCTCTGTGGCGGCGCTCACCAAGCTAATCGCTAAGCCCGCTTCGCCTGCGCGGCCAGTGCGGCCAATGCGGTGGGTGTAGTCGGTGGCCGAGCGCGGCAAGTCGTAGTTCACCACCACGGGCAGTTGCGCAATGTCGAGCCCACGCGCGGCCACATCGGTAGCCACCACCACTTGAATGGCGCTGTTTTTCAAGTCCAGCAGCACCTGCGTGCGCTTGCCTTGGGTCAGGTCGCCATGAAAAGGCTCGGCTTTGATACCGCCACTGCGCAGCTTCACCGCTACGATTTCCGCAGCGTGTTTGGTGGCTACAAATACCAGCGCCCTGCCCCATTTTTCGGTTTTGACCAAATGCCGCAGCAGCATGGCGCGGCTGCTTGCGTCTACCTCGATGGCACGCTGGGCTATATCGGGGGCCTGGGTTGTCGCCTCAAGCACCTGCACGCGCACAGGTTGGCGCAGCATGCTGCTGGCCAGCGCCTCAATAGCGTGGGGAAAAGTGGCCGAGAAAAACAGGTTTTGCCGCTTTTTAGGCAACAGCGCCAGAATACGCCCCAGCTCCTCTTCAAATCCCAGCTCCAGCAGGCGGTCTGCCTCGTCTAGCACCAAGCTTTTCACTTGCGAGAGGCCCAGCGCGTTGCTGCCCAGCAGGTCAAGCAAGCGCCCAGGAGTGGCCACCACCATGTCGGCCCCGCCGCGCAAATGCTGCATTTGCGGGTTAATGGCCACGCCGCCAAACACCACAGCCACTTTGGGCTTTTGCGGCAGGTATTTGCCTAAAGCGTGGATGGTGTCGCCCACCTGCGCCGCCAGTTCACGCGTGGGCACGAGGATCAGGCTGCGCACCACGCGCGGGGTTTCAATCGGGGCTAGTGCCAACTGCTGGAGCAGCGGCAAAATAAAAGCGGCCGTTTTGCCCGAGCCGGTTTTGGCGGAGCCCAGCACATCAGCACCCTGCAAAATAGCAGGAATGGCTTGGCGCTGTATATCGGTAGCGGCTGTGTAGCCTGCCTCGGCGATGGCACGTAACAGCTGCGGCGCTATAGCTGGCGCAAAGCCTAGTTCGGCAAATGTCTGCACGACTTTGACCGATACCTCAAGATTCACACGATCAATATCAGATGCGCCCGCGCGTTGTGCGCTCACGAATACGAACGCTGTTTCGCGCGTTCACAGGCCATCAAAATCTTCTCTGGCGTGGCGGGTGCCGTTAAGTCCACCCGCACCTTGTGGCCTGCGCTGGCGCTGACTGCATCACGCAGTGCAAAGTAGGCGGACAGCGCCAGCATGAGCGGCGGCTCGCCTACAGCCTTGCTTCTAAAAGGCGTGGGCTTGACGTTTTGGCCGTCAAAAAAGCTGACCTTGAAATGCTCTGGGATGTCGCTGGCCACGGGGATTTTGTAGGTGCTCGGGCCGTGGGTGAGCAGTTTGCCTCGTCCCAACACTCCGTCTTTGCCCTTCAAATCCCAGACACACTCTTCCATAGTGAGCCAGCCCATGCCTTGCACATAGGCGCCTTCAATTTGGCCTAGGTCAATGGAGGGGTTAATGCTCTGCCCCGCATCGTGGACGATGTCCACCGCCCTGAGCCACCATTCGCCTGTGCGTGTGTCAATTTCTACCTCGGTCACAGCGGCACCATAGCAGTTGTAATAAAAAGCCTTGCCTTGCAGGGTAGTGAAGTCGTATTTAATGTCAGGCGTCATGTAAAAGCCTGTCACGCTCAAGCCCACGCGGTCTAGCCATGCGTGCTTCACCACCGTCTTCCAATCCACCGATTTTGAGGAATTTTCACCCAATGTCACGGTAGAATGGGCATATCCCGCTTCAAATTTAATAGCATCAGCAGAGCAACCCAGTAGGCGACCCGCCACAGGCGCTAGGCGTGCACGCATTTGGTCACAGGAGTTGTTGACCGCTGCGCCGTTGATGTCAGCACCACTGGAGGCCGCAGTAGCCGACGCATTGGGCACTTTTTGCGTGTCAGTGCCGGTAACGCGAACAAACTTCACCGGAATGCCAAGTCCATCGGCTGCTACTTGCGCCATTTTGGTATTCAAACCTTGGCCCATTTCTGTGCCGCCGTGGTTCACACTGACCGAGCCGTCTTGGTAAATATTGAGCAACGCACCGCCTTGGTTGAGCATGGTGGCGGTGAAGCTGATGCCAAATTTAAGCGGTACCAATGCAACGCCTTTTTTGCGGTGTTTGCTATTTTTATTGAAGCTACTCACAGCCAACCTGCGTGCGCGGTAGGCCGATTCTGCCTCAACTTGGTCAATCACTTTATCGGCAATAAAATCTTCAATGACTTGGTTGTATTGCGTCGTCATCGAGCCTGCATCGCCGCTCACTGCAGGGTCTTGGTACAAATTGACTTTGCGCACATCCAGTGCGTCAAGGCCCGTTTTGAGCGCAATTTCTTCAATCACTGTTTCAATGCCAAACATGCCCTGCGGCCCACCAAAGCCGCGAAACGCTGTGCCCGATTGGGTGTGGGTTTTGCAGCGGTGGCTAATGATGTGAAGGTTGGGCAGGTAGTAGCAATTGTCGATATGCAGCACAGCGCGGTCGTTTACCGGGCCTGAAAAATCGGTGCTGTAGCCGCAGCGCGATGCCAGCATGAAATCCGCACCCAAAATACGGCCAGAGTCGTCAAAACCTACTGTGTAGTCGATGCGAAAATCATGGCGCTTGCCCGTAATCATCATGTCGTCGTCACGGTTGACGCGCAGCTTCACAGGTTTTTTCAGCTTAAACGCAGCCAATGCAGCCGACTGCGAGAAGATGCTGGCATTGCCCTCTTTGCCACCAAAGGCACCGCCCATGCGGCGGCAAATCACTTCTACGTCTTTGGTGCTCAGGTTAAGCGCGGCGGCTGCCTCACGCTGGTTGCCATCGGGGTGCTGGGTGCTCACATACAGGGTGAGCTGGTCGTCCTCTCGCGGCACGGCGTAGGTGATTTGGCCTTCGAGGTAAAACTGCTCTTGCTGGCCGCAATAGGTGCTGCCCGTGACTTGGTGGGGTGCAGCGGCTATGGCCTCAACAGGTTTGCCGCGTGTGATTCCTTTTGCGGGCATGATGAAGCTCTGCGCTGCAAGCGCCTCTTCAATCGTCAGGAGGGCTGGCAGTTCTTTAACGAATACCTTGGCATTTTTAGCAGCTTCGCGTGCATAGAGCATGTCGTGCGCCACCACCACGGCCACCGCTTGGCCTAATAACTCTACTTTGCCGTCGGCTAAAAACGGGTCGTCGTGAATGATCGGGCCGCAGTTGTTCTCGCCCGGAATGTCTTTGGCGGCATACACCGCCACCACGCCGTGTTGCGCCAAAATAGCGGCGCGGTCAATGCCCTCGCCAATCAACTCACCATGCGCCACGGGCGACAAAATCAGCGCGGCATACAGCGTGCCGCGCAATTCGGGAATATCGTCGGTGTACACCGCTTCGCCCGTCACATGCAAATGCGCTGACTCGTGGATGATGTCTTGGCCTTGCTGGCCCGATGCATCGGGTGTGCCCGCTTTGTCATGCGCGGGCATGAGCTCTTTGAGGGTAGTGGGCGCGTTCATGCAAACTCCTTCTCGGTCGATTCTTCAACAAATTGCATCACTAAATTGCGCGCTACCAGCGAGCGGTAGGCCCAAGTGGCGCGTAAACCGTCGCGCGCGGGGAAGCTGGCGGTAATGGCTGCATCGATGTCACCAGCCAACACTTGCTCAGGCGTTTTACCCTCTAACACAGCTTCGAGTTTGGGTGCGCGGCAGGGCGATGGTGCCATGCCGTTATAGGCAATTTGCACATTTTTTAGCTTGCCGCCCACCAGCTCGTAGCGCATGGCGCAACAGGTGGCGGAGATGTCTTGGTCAAAGCGTTTGCTGATTTTGTGCGCCCTGAAATGCTCACCGCTTTGAGGCTTGGGCAGCTCAATGGCGGTAATCAATTCACCGCTTTTTAACACCGACTTTTTCATGCCCGTGTAAAACTTGTCCAGCGCCACGCGGCGCGTGGACTCGCCTGCGCGCAGCTCCAGCACTGCGCCCAACGCCATCAGGCAGGGCATGGTGTCGCCAATAGGCGAGCCGTTGGCAATATTGCCAGCTAGAGTAGCAGTGGAGCGGATAGGAGGCGAGCCAAATCGGCGAATGACCTCGGCAAAATCGGGGTAGGCCTTGGCTACCAAGACCTCCACCACAGCCAGTGGCGTCGCAGCGCCAATGCGCCAATGGTCTTGCTTGTCTTGGACTGCTTTGAGCTCGGCCACATTGCCTAAGTAAACAATATGTTCTGGGCGCGCAAACTGCTTGTTGACTTGCAGGCCGATTTCGGTGCTGCCCGCCAACAGCGTAGCACTGGGGTGCTGCTGCAAATACACTGCCACTTCTTCGGTGGTGGAGGGCGATACAAACTCGCTGCCTTTTTTAGTGCGCACCACAGGCTGCACTATGATTTGGCCTTCCAGCCCTGTGGTGGGCTCGGTGTCGCGGGCGATTTGCTTGAGCAA
>JANOYR010000198.1:0-21315 GCA_031428975.1 Polaromonas sp.
CGCTTATCCTCGCGAGTCACTGTGAAGTGATCCCAGATCGCATCACATCCAACGAAGTCAAACCCGTGATTCTTAAGGTTCAGCTTGCGCTTTGGTTCGTTCCATGTGAGCATACTTAATTGTATCTACAAAATACATAAAAACAAGCGGAAGTTTAATGTGGAAGTGAGGGGCGCGGTGCGGCTTCATCGCGGCGCGTCCCCTCGACTGTAGGGTTAGAGGTCTGGTCGCCCACTATCGGCCGCTCTCTCACGCACAAGCTCGAGCATAAAGTTCTCTATGCTGCTGACAAGCGCTGCGACTTCGCCAACTTTTTGAGCCATCTGCTCCGCCTGTTTAAGTTTTGATGGACTAGTCATTTCTGCATAGCTACCGAGCATGTCACTGAGTTCTTCCATCGCATCTCGATCCCCACTTCGGAATGCACTCCATAGCAGAAGCAACGCTTGCTTTTGGTCTTGCCCACCACCACGTCCATCAAAGATCATATGAGCTAGCGACCTTAGCGCACCGGTATGCCCCATCATGGCCGACTGGTGAAAGGCCGCCCTCGCTAGCGTTGCAGCTGAGGGGGATTTGTCCTGCCGCAAGTTGTACTCCATTCCTTCCGAGTAAAGAGCTTCCGCTGGTGTTGGCGTGCTGTTTGATGTCATGTGACTGTCCTTATAAGTCTTGGTAGACGGGGTGCTTCCTTGATGGACTGTTAGCGCGTGATTGTCAGTGGGCACAACTCAGTGGAGCCGATTGTCTGTACTGCCTCACTCCCGAGGCAGCTATAAACGCAGTTATTGTTAAATCCTGAACTCCACTCCCTTTGTTTAAAGCACGTAACTCCAGGGCTGCTAGCGTTGCTGGACGGGCGTTGCGTATTTTGAATTATCCGTTGTTGATTGTAGAGTGATTGTCGTCTCGCTTGAATTGCATTGAATCGCTGGATTCTTAGGGCATCGAACTCTGCGTATGAAATTTGTTTTCGATCAAGACGCTCGGCTAATGCGATGGCAAAGGCGTGGTATTCCTCGTCATCCTGATCAAATTTCCAACTGGTATCAAGATCTGTTCGCTGTGCAAAATATTTGTCTAGGTCTCTTGTCTTCGTGGCCGCATGTACCCAAGTTATTTCTCCTGCTCTGGCACTTTGTTCTAAACGATTCTTTCCTGTGTCAAACGCATTTTGCACTCTGCGTTCGTCAAGATTCAGGCCAAGGCCAGCGCAGGCGGACAGCATGCAAAGTATGAGTGCAAGGACGATGGTTTTGAGCATATAAGACCTCTTACGAATAGCGTTTATCTGTCGCGCGACTAAGCTGAAATAAACCAAGAGCGTCTCCTGCGAAAGATAAACCTTGTTGGACTGAGCCACACTAGGTGGTTGCGGGTAAGTGGGATGAAATCCTCAACCCGCTTAGGTGCTCAAATTATGACCTACTTTTGATGGCATGCGGTACATGCGGATGCATGCACGAAGTGCATCAGCAGGAAAGTTAATCGGTTTTACAGCCCTGCCGACAAACGCCTTGGCCACAGCTGTGACCAATTTTGCATGAACCCTTCGACAAGCTCAGGGCGAACGGAAAGTGCAAGAACCCTTCGACAGGCTCAGGGCGAACGGAAGATGTTTGGCGTGTGAAGGAGGGATGGTTAAGCTGCCACAAGCTGCGGCAAGCTAGTGCGCACTAGCTTTTTCAGCTGCGGTATGCAGCTGCCGCAATTGGTGCCGCATTGCAAGGCGCTTTGCAATTGCCCCAAACGCTCCGATTCGCTGCCCGTGCAATGCCCAAGCTGGGCTTGAATGGCTGTTTCGGTTACGTTAAAACAGGTGCAAATCTGCGCCCCTTTCGACTGCACGGCCAAGGGTGCTTTGCCGCCCGGGCTAAGCAGCAAGCGGCCGTAGGCTTGCGCGTCTAGCCCGTCTTGTAGCAGCGCCTTGATCCACGCCTGTGCGCTGGTGTCGCCCGCTAGCATAAAGGCTTGCAGAGTCACTTTTTGCTGGGCATCGCGCTGCAAACGCGCGGCGCGGCGCTGGCCTTTTTTGGCGTCGGCATAGTGCAGGGTGTCGGCGGTGGTGAGCCCCATCAGCGCTTCAATTTGGTCCAAAATAGCAGCCTCTGGCGCATAGTTGGCAGCGGCTCTAAAAAGCAAGCCTCTTGCGGGCATGGCGGTGTGGGCAGATTCGTCGTCGCTTGTGGTGTCACTCTCGCGGCCAAAGGGCACACAGGTGGCAAATTCAAATTTTTCCATCAAGGCTTGCAGCGCAGAGCGCGTCTCGTGGGCCGAAGCTTCGGGCAGCCACGCCAGGGCTACCATGCTCCAAGGCAGCTCGGCTTTTAGGATTTTGACCGCCGCGTGTTTAAGCTCGGGCTGCTTGCTGCTGGGGCAAAAGGCGCTGGTGGTGATGGCATTCACTCCGCCCAAACGCTCGCCTGTGCTGCTGCGCCCGCTTAAAAATTGGCTGCCCCAGTGCATGGCAATGAAGGCTTGGCTTAGGCCAATCTCGCTGCTGGCCTGCACGGGCAGCACAATCGAGCCGCGTTTACTGGTGACGTGGACCAAGTCGCCCTCAGTCAACAGGCGGCGCGTCATGTCTTGAATGTTCATCTGCACCGTGGGTTCAGCCACGTGGCCAAACAATCGGCCTAGGGTGCCTGTGCGGGTCATGCCGTGCCACTGGTCGCGCAGTCTTCCTGTGTTCAGGCTAAAGGGGTAGCGCGATTCGCGTGGCTCGGCCACGGGTTTGTACACCGTGTTGACGAAGTTGGCTTTGCCGTCGGCGGTTGGGTACATGCCGTCTTCATACAGGCGTGCTTTGCCTGTGGTGTCGCCAGCTTTGAACGGCCATTGCTGGGGGCTTTGTTCTAGTATTTCGTAGCTCAGGCCTGTGATGTCCAGGTCGCGGCCTTGGGTGGAGGCGCGGTGTTCTTGCCAAATGGCTTCGGGGTTTTCGTAGGGGAAAAGCGTTTTAGCGCCGTTTTTCTCTAGTTTTTTAGCAAAATCAACCGCAATGCTCCAATCGTGCCGCGCTTGCCCAGGTGCGCTCACCGCTGCGCGCACGCGGCTGATGCGGCGCTCGCTGTTGGTGACGGTGCCTTCTTTTTCGCCCCATGTGGTGGCGGGCAGCAGCAGGTCGGCGTAGGCGCAGGTTTCGGCGGTGGCAAATGCCTCTTGCACCACCACCAGCTCGGCACGCTCTAAGGCGCGGCGCACGGTGGCTTGGTCGGGCATGGACTGCGCGGGGTTGGTGCAGGCTATCCACAGGGCTTTAATGGAGCCGTCTGCCGCGGCTTGAAACATTTCTACTGCTGTTTTGCCCGGTTTGCTGGGCACGTCAGCCACGCCCCACAGCGCGGCCACCTCGGCGCGGTGCGCGGGGTTGGCCATGTCGCGGTGGGCGCTGATTAAATTGGCCAAGCCTCCCACTTCGCGCCCGCCCATGGCATTGGGCTGACCTGTGAGCGAGAAGGGGGCTGCACCGGGTTTGCCAATCTGGCCAGTGGCCAAGTGCAGGTTAATCAGCGCTGCGTTTTTGGCCGTGCCACTGCTTGACTGGTTTAGGCCTTGGCAATACAAACTAAGCGTGGCGGCGCTGGTGGCAAAGAGCTTGGCAGCGGTGAACAAGTCTTCTTTTTTAATGCCGCAAATGGCGCTGACCGCATCGGGTGTGCAGTCGCGCACGGTTGCTTTGAGCGCGTCAAAGCCGTTGGTGTGGGCGGCGATGTAGGCCGCGTTTGTCCAGCCCTCCCACAGCATAATGTGCAGCAGGCCGTTGAAAAGCATCACATCGGTGCCCGGCTGAATGGGCAAATACAAGTCGGCAATCTCGGCGGTGTCAGTCTTCCTCGGGTCGCAAAAGATGATTTTTAAATCGGGCTTGTTCTTTTTGGCTTCTTCAATGCGGCGAAACAAAATTGGGTGTGCATAGGCCGTGTTGCTGCCGACTATAAAAATGCAGTCAGCGTGGTTCACATCGTCGTAGCATGCGGGCGGCGCGTCGGCACCCAGCGTTTGCTTGTAGCCCGCCACCGCGCTGCTCATGCACAGGCGCGAGTTGGTGTCGATGTTGTTGGTGCCAATCAAGCCCTTGGCCAGCTTGTTGAATACATAATAATCCTCAGTGAGCAATTGCCCGCTGATATAAAAACCTACCGCATCGGGGCCATGCTCTTTGATGATTTGTGCAAAACCAGTGGCTGCAAAATCCAGCGCATGCTCCCAGCTGGTGGGTTTAGCGGTTTCGCCACGATGCAAACGCTGCATAGGCTGCAAAAGCCGTGTTTGCCGCGTAATGGGGGCGCTGGCGGTGAGCGCTAAGGTGGAGCCTTTGGAACACAGCTTGCCAAAATTGGCCGGGTGCTCAGGGTCGCCGCGCACACCTGTGATCTGCACGCCATTGCTTTGTATGACCACGCCGCAACCCACGCCACAATAGGGGCAGGTGGATTTTGTTTCAGTAAAGGCCATGCCAATGCTCATGCGGCGAGCGATGCTTTCAGCTCGGGTCCTGCCAGCGGTTTGGGCAAATCAATCGCGTGTGTGGCCAGCTCGTCGGTATTTAAATAGACTTCGCCGTCTGTGACCTGCACCGCAAACTTAGGCGTGCAGCCTTCGTCAGGTGCGCGTGCGCAGCCATTGCCAAGGCTAATGTTCCAATTGTGCAAAGGGCAGGCCACATGTTCCCCATGCACTATGCCTTGGCTCAGCGGGCCGCCTTTGTGGGGGCAGCGGTCTAGCAAGGCAAATACCTTGTCCTCAGAATTCCTGAAAACAGCCACGTCCATGCCCTGCGCACGGGTGATTCTGCGAGAGCCCAGGACGGGGATGTCTTGCACTAGGCAGATTTTTTTCCAATTATTCATGTTTGGTTTCTATTGATGGGTTGAAATCGGACTTGGCCGGACGCAGAGGACGCAAAGGTTACGCAGAGGACGCAAAAGAATACCGAAAAAATACAAAATTATGAAAATTACATGCAATGTCATCGTCATATGGTGATGTGTTGCTATTAAAAAAGAATATAAATTTTTTGTTTTTATTTAACTTTTTACTTTTTGGATTCGCTAATTTTCCGAAGAGCGAAACCATTAAATATTTTTTGGTATTCCTTTTGCGTCTTCTGCGTAACCTTTGCGTCTTCTGCGTCCGGAAACTTGGTATTAAAAAGCCCTCAAACCGCAATAGCCTCAAACTGCCGCGTATCCACAGATGCCTTGTCAAACTCAAACCAAGGATCGGGCTCGCCGTCTAATGCGAATTGCAGTCGTTCCCACAGCGCTTTGCGCCCTTCGTGGTCGTCCAGAATTTTCTTTTTCACGTAGTCCAAGCCCACGCGCGATACGTAATGCACGGTGCGCTCTAGATACCAGCCCTCTTGGCGGTACAACTCACAAAAAGCGCCCGTGTATTCCAGCACTTCAGCAGGTGTTTTGAGCTTGGTAAAAAAGTGTGCCACTTCGGTTTTAATGCCGCCGTTGCCCGCCACATACATTTCCCAGCCGCTGTCTACGCCTATGATGCCCACGTCTTTGATACCTGCTTCGGCGCAGTTGCGGGGGCAGCCGCTGACTGCAAACTTTACTTTGTGGGGGGCATACATGCGCCACATGGCGCGTTCTAGGTCTTTGCCCATTTGGGTGCTGTCTTGCGTGCCCATGCGGCACCACTCGCTGCCCACGCAGGTTTTCACCGTGCGCAGTGCCTTGGCATAGGCGTGGCCGCTGGGCATGCCGATGTCTTTCCAGACATTAACCAAGTCTTCTTTTTTCACGCCCAGCAAGTCAATGCGCTGGCCGCCTGTGACCTTCACAGTAGGTATTTTGTATTTGTCCACCGCATCGGCAATGCGGCGCAGTTCGCTGGAAGTGGTCTCGCCCCCCCACATGCGCGGAATCACGCTGTAGGTGCCATCTTTTTGGATGTTGGCATGGCTGCGCTCGTTGATGAAGCGGCTTTGTGGGTCGTCTTTGGCCTCTTTGGGCCACGAGCTGGTTACATAATAATTAAGCGCAGGGCGGCAGCTCGCGCAGCCGTTGGGCGTTTTCCACTCTAAAAATGATTGCACTGCGCCGATGCTGAGAAGCTTGTTGGCCACAATCGCCTCGCGCACAGCTTGGTGGCCATGGTCGGTGCAGGCGCACATGGCTTTGAGCTTGGGCGCGGCTGAATAATCACCGCCAGCGGTGAACATCAATATTTGCTCCACCAGACCTGTGCATGAACCACACGACGCGCTGGCCTTGGTGTGTTTACGCACTTCGTCTAAGGTGAACAGGCCTTTTTCTTTGATGGCTTTGCAGATTGCGCCTTTCTTCACGCCGTTGCAGCCGCACACCTCGGCATCGTCGGGCATAGTGGCGGCTTTGCTGTGGCCTTCGTGGCCCACATCGCCAATATTGCTCTCGCCAAACATCAGTTTGTCGCGGATATCGGCCACGCTGCGGCCATCGCGCAGCAGTTTGAAGTAATAGCTGCCGTCTACGGTGTCGCCATACAGGCATGCGCCAACAAGCTTGTCGTCTTTGAGCACGAGTTTTTTATACACGCCGCCAAAGGGGTCGCTCATGATGATTTCTTCGCAGCCTTCGCCGCCTTGAAAATCGCCTGCGCTGAACAGGTCAATGCCTGTGACTTTGAGCTTGGTGGAAGTCAGCGAGCCTGTGTAACGGCCAATGCCAAACTGCGCCAAATGGTTGGCCGCCACCTTGGCTTGCTCAAAAAGCGGTGCAACCAGGCCATAGGCGATGCCGCGGTGCGCAGCGCATTCGCCCACCGAGTAAATACGCGCATCGGTCACGGTTTGCATGGTGTCATTGACCACAATGCCTTTGTTGCAATGCAGGCGCATGGACTCGGCCAAAGCCGTGTTGGGGCGAATCCCCACCGCCATCACCACCAAGTCGGTAGGAATCTCAGTGCCATCTTTGAACTGCAGCGCCATCACACGCCCGTCTTTGTCGGGAATCAGGGCTTGGGTTTGGCCGCCCATGACGAACTTGAGGCCACGTTCTTCTAATGATTTTTGCAGCAATCCGCCGGCTACCGCATCAAGCTGGCGCTCCATTAGCGTGGGCATGACGTGGATCACGGTCACGTCCATGCCGCGCAGCATCAGGCCATTGGCCGCCTCTAGGCCGAGCAAGCCGCCGCCAATCACCACAGCGCGTTTGTATTTGGCCGATGCCTCGATCATGGTGTTGGTATCCGCTATGTCGCGGTAGGCAATGACGCCATCCAAGTCTTTGCCCGGAATCGGCAAGATGAAGGGGTTCGAGCCTGTACACATCAGCAAGCGGTCGTATTCCACCTCAGTGCCGTCGTCCGCACGCACAATACGTTTGACGCGGTCTACCTCCACCACTTTTTTGCCCGCATAAAGCTGGATGTTGTTGTCTTTGTACCAATCCCAAGAGTTGAGCACAATTTCATCCAGCGTTTGCTCGCCTGCCAACACGGGGCTGAGCAAAATACGGTTGTAGTTAGGGTGCGGCTCTGCGCCAAACACCGTCACATCGTACAACTCTGGGGCAATTTTAAGCAGCTCTTCAATGGTGCGCACACCTGCCATGCCATTGCCCACCATCACTAATCTTGATTTCTTCACGCCAAACCTCCGGGTTAATACCCAATAGCTTGCAATTGGCGTGCCAAGCTGGGAAATGGTGCATTGCACCATTTGGGTGCGTGGCGGCAGACGGTTTATTCTGTCCCCTCCCCACATTGTGCGCAGTGCGTACTTTTGGTTCGCAAAAGCCTAGTTTGGGCTGCTTGGTGTGGTCTGTGCCAAATTACGGGGCACAATTGCACCCGGCTGCATGATGACTTCGCGTGCTAAATGATGACCCGCCATCACAGCGGACTCCGATGACAAGCCGCGTATACGCGCTGCCAAATACGCGGCTGCAAACGCATCGCCAGCTGCCGTGGTGTCAACGGGGCGCGTGACTGGCAGCACCGTTATGTGGCGCTGGTCGCTGGCGTTTACCCGCAACCATGTGTCTTGAGCGCCGCGTTTGACGACCAGCTCTGCGGGCGCACTGGCGCAGAGTTCTTGCCAAATAAGGGCGCTGTCGCGAATGCCCGTTAGCGCTTGCCAATCGTCAAGAGAAACCAGTGCATGGTCACAGATGCCCAGCGCTTGGCGCATCCAGCTCTGCGCAGCATCTGTGCTTTCCCATAGGCGAGGCCGGTAATTGCTGTCAAACGAAACCCAAGCACCACGTTGGCGCATCACCCGGGCGCAGTTGAGCAAACGTTGGCGACCCTGTGGGGGCAAAATTGCCAAGCTGATGCCACTGAAATGCAGCCCTTGCAAGTTGTTCAAACTTTGCTCCAATGGACTCAGGCCATCAGACAGATCAGAGAAATATTCGCGCGCTGCACTGGTGCTGCGCCAATAGCTAAACGAGCGCTCGCCTAGTGCATCGACGTGGATTGCATACAAGCCTGTGCTGGCAGCTGGGCGCAAGCGCACCAGCTGCGTATCCAGCCCTTCGTCGCGCCAGAACTGCGCCATGGCAGCTGCAAAATGGTCATCTCCCATGGCGCTGACCCAGCGCACACGGAGATCTTGGCTTGGGAGCGCACGCGCGAGGTATACCGCTGTGTTGAGTACATCGCCAGCAAATGCCTGTCGCCAGACACCCAGCTGTTCTTGGCGCATCTCAACCATGCACTCCCCAAAGCAGGCAATATCGCCACGGCTTGTCATTTGAGCGCTTGAATTTTGTCAAATAACTCTTTAGTCCATGGGGCATCTGGCGCAGTCATTGCGGTGCGCACAGCGGCGGCAAAAGGTGCGCGGTCAACTTTGTTCACCGTCTTGCCGCGCTTGATGAACTCATCAACCAGTTTGTTTTCGGCATCTAAAATTTCTGCGCTTGCACGCGTGGATGCCTCCCAAAGCACCGCCTCAACAGTTTTCTTATCGTCGGCAGACAAGCGCTGCCACGCACTGCTTGAGATCACGGTGACCAATGACTCCGTGATGTGGCCTGACAAGGTGATGTATTTTTGAACTTCGTAGAATTTCTTTGCATCAATGGTTGGCAAGGGGTTCTCTTGTGCATCAACAGTGCCATTTTGCAAGGCCAGATAGACCTCTGCAAACGCAATGGGAGTCGGGTTGGCGCCTACCGCTTTAGGAAACATCATGAAAATGGGAGCATCTGGCACGCGCAGTTTCAAACCCTTCATGTCCTCTGGTTTTGTGATGGGTTTGTTGGAAGTAATGTGCCGCATCCCGTAATAGGTATAGCCCACGATTTGGTGGCCTCCGGATTTCGCTTCGTATTGGTCAGACAGCTCGCGCCACATTTTGCTGCTTCTAAATGACTGCCAGTGCGCATTGTCTCGAAAGACAAAGGGGGCAGACGCTATGGACAAAGCGGGCAGTGTCCGGCCTGCAAAAGCCATTCCAGTGTAGATAATGTCTACCGTTCCCAAGCTCAAGCCTTGGTTGATTTCAGTTTCTTTGCCCAATTGTGAGCTGGCAAACACATCTATCTGAACCCGCGAAGCGGTGCGTTTGCGAATTTCATCGGCAGCATAAAGCGCTTGTTTGTGGTAGGGCTCAGTGTTTTCGTAGACATGCGCCCACTTGAGTTTGATGGGGCTTTGTGCGGTGGCGGATACATGGACTCCCACGCTGAATGCGGCAGCACCCAGGGCGAGTACCAGTTGGCGTTTTTTCATATAAATTCCTTTGGTGTATTGCGGTTTAAAAAGGCGGTGCGTATGAGTATGCTTAGGCTTTGAGCCCTAGCTTGTTGATGATGTGTTTGAATGCCTCATGGTCGCGGCGCAGCATGGTCTTGAATGCGCTGTCATCCGCCCAAGACGAGCCTAAGTTGAGCTTGACCATGGCTTCCTTCATGGCGGGCTCCGCCATGGTTTTTTGTGCCATGGTTTTCAGTGTCTCAATGACATTGGCAGGCGTGGCTTTGGCCACGCCAAGGCCACGCCAAGTGCCAATGCTCAAGTCGATATTGCGCTCCTTGAATGTGGGCACTTTCTCAAAGCCAGCGACACGTTGGTCTGCCATCACAGCCAAAGTGCGCAATTTACCCGCCTGCACAAATACGCCAACCTCAGCAGGGCTCACGGCTACCGCGTCCACATGCCCACCCATCAATGCCTGCACGGCAGGGCTTGCCCCAGCAAATGGAATATGGTTGAAGGTGATGCCCGTGCGGTCTTCAACCGAGGCCGCAGCCAAATGCCAGATGGAGCCGTTACCGGCATTGCCCATGCTCATGGGTTTGGCTGATCCTGCTTTACGGGCAGCAGCCAAAAACTCCTCTAGCGTGTTCCAAGGCGATTCATGGCGCACCGTGATTGCAGCTGGGTCGGCATTCAAGCGTGCAATGGGCGTGAAATCCTCATGGCTGAATTTTGCCAAGCCCAAATGGGGCAGTGTGGTGATTTCCACGGTCATCACCGCCAGCTTGTAGCCGTCGGTTTTCCCGTGGATCACATCGTTCCAGCCAATCGCGCCACTGGCACCGGGCTTGTTGACCACCAACAGCGGTTGCGCCAGGTGTTTGCGCGCTGACTCGGCAAAAGCGCGTGCCAGCGCGTCGGTGCCGCCGCCGGCTGCAAACGGTACAACCAGCTCAACCGGACGTTCAGGGTAGTCGGCTGCCCAAACGGGCCCGCCAAAAATCAAAGGGCTGCTTGCTGCTGTGACCAGTAAATGTCGTCTTTGCATGATGAAAATATCCTTGTAAATGCAGGCTAGAAAAGTGTCAGCCCCAGACTCGGGGCAGCCACAGGGAAATTGCAGGAATAAAAGTGATTAAACCCAAGGCCAAAAGCAGTGGAATCATCCAAGGCAGAATCGCCATGGTGGTTCGTTCCACAGATAAACCGGCCACTCTGGCCAACACGAAGAGCACCATGCCCATAGGCGGATGCAACAGGCCAATCATCAAGTTAAGCACCATGATGAGGCCAAAGTGAATCGGGTCGACCCCCAGCTTGATAGCAATGGGCAGCAAAATGGGCACCAAAATAGTGATGGCTGCGGTGGGCTCCAGAAAGCAACCGACCAGCAGCATGAGTGCATTGGCCAGCAGCAAAAATTGCCAATCTTGGGTTGCCCAAGACAAAATCCAAAGTGCAATGCCATCGGTGGTGCGTGTGGTGGTGAGCATCCAGCCAAATATTGAGGCCGCTGCCACAATGAACAATACGGTTGCGGTGGTCTCAACGCTGTCCATTGAAGCTTTGATGAACTGGCGCCAGCTCAAGGTTTTGTACCACACGCCACCTAAAAACATAGCCCAGACGCAAGCCGCGATTGCCCCTTCAGTGGCCGTGAATAGCCCAGAGGTCATACCGCCAATCAACAGCACCGGGGTCATGATGGGCAGCACAGCATTGAACTTAAAGCGGCGATCCGCCCACAGCAAAAGCGCCAGCAAGACCGCAAAGGAGGGCATCAATCCAGCCCCTTGTTTTACCGCAAACCATATCGACATTGGAAAGAGGATTACCAAACCCAACTCCATCAAAGCCTTGAGCACGCGCTTGCTGTCCCAGGGCACATCACCGCCCCAGCCATTGCGGTGGGCAAACCAAGCCACGGTGAGCATCATCATCAGCGTCATGACTAGCCCGGGCAGTAGCCCCGCTAAAAACAGCGAACCCACCGATACGTTGGCAAACATCGCATAAATGACAAAGGGCAACGAAGGCGGAATGATAGGACCTAAAGTGGCGGAAGCTGCTGTCACCCCCACCGCAAACTCAGCATCGTAGCCGTGCTCGCGCATGGCTTTGATCTCGATCGTCCCCAAGCCAGCCGCATCCGCAACGGCCGTGCCGCTCATGCCCGCAAAAATCACCGAGCCTACGATATTCACATGCCCCAGGCCCCCCTTTGCCCAACCCACAAGCGCTAGGGCAAAGCTGTAAATGCGTGTAGTGATGCCAGCATAGTTCATCAGATTACCCGCGAGAATAAAAAAGGGCACAGCCAGCAAAGGAAAGCTGTCAATGCCTGCAATCATTCGGTGAATTACCGCAAAAGGAGGAGGATTGCCCTCAATCAACAAATAGACCAAGCAGGCCGCAGCCATGCCAATGGCCACAGGTACACCTGAACCCATAAAAACCAGAAACAAAACTTTAAAAATAGCTGCGGTCATGGCTGCACCTCTTGGTCTTCTAATGTTGAGCGACCCATGCGCCAGTTATTTCTTGCCAAAGCTATGCCGCGCCAGCTCATGAGCGCAAAGCCGATTAAAACTGCGCCATACACCAGGCCCATCGGCAGATCAACCACGGCCATGCGGCTGCCACCGATGCGAAAAATGAGCTGAATGGTCAAGCCACAAGCGGTGAGTAAAAAAACGATGCGCATGCAATCGACTGCTGTCGCCAGCAGGCGTGCAAAACGCATGGGCAGATAGCGGTAAACCAGATCAACGTGGATATGGTTGTTGCGCCGTACGCCAACGGCAGCGCCGATAAACACCACGCCAACTAATAGGTAGCGCGCAATTTCTTCGGTCCAGCTTGCGGAGTCGTTGAGCACATAGCGGGTAAAAAATTGCAGAAACACCACGATGGCGAGCAACCAAAAAATCAGCACGGAGAGCCAGCACTCAAGCCTGTAGTTGCCCAGGTCAATCACCTCTGGTGGGGCCTCAAAGGCCGTGCCCGTAATGTCTTGTGCTGCGTTCATTCGTGCAGCCTCCAGCCTGAGGCAAAGCGGATTTCTGCATTTTTCATGTGCAGAGTCATGGCGCTGCGAGCTGCTTGCGGGTCGCGCGAGACCACGGCATCAAGCAGCAGCTCGTGCTCGCCTTGCACCTGCGACCATATGCTTTGCCCGACAAAGTGCGACTCTAGCCGCATGTACAAAGCCCCTGTGCGCTGCTCCCAGAGCTGCTGCACCACCATCAACAAGGCGCTGTTGCCACTGGCTTCGGCAATACACAGATGAAAGCGCTGATCGGCAGCCATGCCGGCGGCAGAATGCGAATCGTAGGCACGCATATCCTTGACCGCTTGGTGCATGCGCGATAAGTGCAGTTCGCTGGCCTGGGTGGCGGCCAATGCGGCGCATTCGCTTTCAATGACTAGGCGCGCTCGTATCACGTCGAACGGGCCTGGCGCGTTCAAGGGGGCGGTGTGCGTGGCGGCGTTGCTGCTGGCGGGCAATGCCAACACAGTCACTCCAGAGCCTACCTTGACCTCCACTGCGCCCTCCACCTCAAGCGCAATCAATGCCTCGCGCACAGTAGGGCGGCTGACTTTGAGGAGTTCGGCCAAATCGCGCTCTGAGGGCAAGCGCGAGCCAACGGGATAGTCGCCGCTAAAAACCAGCTGGGCGATTTGCTCGGCGATCTGGCGGTAAAGGCGTCTACTTTCTGAGGGCAGGGGGGACATATAAGGTCAAAATTGGGTTGGTTGAATTGGTCTTACCATTATTCTATGACACATTTTTACACTTTGATTCATCTGTAGGTTGCATCTAGGGAAAACACCTAAAAATGAATTATTTGGATAAATTCAGCCTAAATCGGCATTTTTTGCACAGTTCGTGCCCAATTTTGACAATTTAATTGGTCAAATGTCTTGATAAATTGGACTTACCAATTTCGTTGTGAGCAGTTGCAAAAATGCCGCTTAGTCGGTTGCTGGCTTGGGTGTGCTGTGTTTCGCATCGATTAAACTGCACACCTAACTGGTACACACACGGACATGACCGACCCCATTCGCCTCTCTAAAGCCCTCGCCCAGCAACACAACATCTCGCGCAGCAGCGCTGAGCAGTTCATTGAAGGGGGGTGGGTGACGGTGAATGGGCGGGTGGAGGAGAGCCCGCAGGCGCGGGTGGGCCATGAAACGATTGTGCTGAGCAAGGAGGCGAGCCTGATGCCCAGTGTGCCCATGACCATTTTGTTGCACAAACCGGCAGGTTTTGACTGGGCTGACGGCAAAAAGGCGGCGGGTGATTTGCTGGTTGATGCCAATCGCAGCAAGGCAGATCGATCGGGTGTGCGACTTTTGCAGCGGCACATCAAGGGGCAAGAGAGCGTGACGCCGCTGGAGTTTGGTGCCAGCGGTTTGCTGGTGTTCACACAAGACTTTCCGATCAAACGCAGGCTCTGGGAAGACGCGGCGCTGGTAGAAAACGAAGTGATTGTAGAGGTGCGTGGCGAGGTGGATGCTGCGGCATTGGACAGGCTCAACCGCCCCTTTGTGGTGAACGACCGGGTGATTTTGACCGCTAAAGTGGCGCTGTCTAAGCAAAGCGAGGGCATCACAGGGCTGCGGTTTGCGCTTAAAGCGGGTGACCTGGGCCGCATTGCAGGCGCCTGCGAACACGCGGGCCTGAAGGTGGTGGGCATGAAACGCATACGCGTGGGCCGCGTGCCACTGGCTGGCCTTGCGCCGGGGCAATGGCGCTTTTTGATGCTGCACGAACGCTTTTAGGGCATGGTAATTGCTTAAACTGGTGCATGGCATTTGAACTCGACATTGGTTTTTGTTCTCTGACGGGTAGAAAACCGGTCAATGAGGATTTTTGTGCGGCCATGCTGCCCGAAGTGGGGCAAGCAGGTTTTGGCGCTATTTGCGCAATTGCTGACGGCGTGAGCACGGGGGGCATGGGGCGAGAGGCGGCGCAGACGACAGTCACCAGTTTGGTGCGTGATTATTTTGGCACACGCGAGACTTGGGACACCACCGTGGCGCTAGACCGTGTCATCAGTGCGCAAAACACGTGGCTTGAGGGTGTGAACCACAGGCGCTCGCCCAAAATTGGCCTGACAACGCTCACCGCCTTGGTGCTGCGTGGCCAAACTTACACGCTGGCGCATATTGGCGACACACGCGCCTACCTTTTGCGTGGCGGCGAGTTGAGCTTGCTCACGCAAGACCACGCCATGGATCACCCAGATTTTCGCCACAAGCTTTTGCGCTGTATTGGTGCACAAGAGCGAATTTTGGTCGATTATTCACAGGGCGAGCTGGCTGTTGGCGACGTGTTTGTGCTCACCACCGATGGCGTGCATGGGTCTGTCAGCGACAAACGCTTGGCGGTGCTCGTGCAAGGAGCTGCTGCGCAAGCCAATACCGCGCAAGTAAGCAGCGCACAAGAGGCCGCGCAAGCGATTGCGGCCGCAGCTGTTGCCGCTGGTTCACACGACAATGCCAGTGCGTTGGTGGTCAGGGTGCTAGGCGTTGCCGCTGGCAGCCTCAGCGACGACCAGCGCCGCGCACAGGCCGTGGTGCTGCCTAAACTGAAAGTGGGCGATGCGGTAGACGGCATGCATGTAACCGCTTTGGTGGCCGACACGGGGGTGAATTTGCTCTACCAAGTGCGCGACACCGCTAGCCAAGCGCTGTATGCGCTCAAAACTTTGCACCCAGCGCGTGCGCACGATGCGCAAGAACGCGCTATGTTGGCCCATGAGGCTTGGCTGGCCAAGCGCATGGCCAGTGACGGTGGGGAGCAGTGGGTGCAGCTGCACGACCGACCACCTAGCGGCGCAGAGCCCAGCGCCTATTATTTGCTCTACGACTGGCACAGCGGCGAAACCTTGCAGCAAATGCTGGACAACAAGTCCCACACCAGCGTTGGCCAAGCGCTCAACGCCAGCACGCAAGTGCTCAAAGCGCTGGGGCGTCTGCACCGCCAGTCGGTGATTCACCGCGACATCAAGCCTGCCAATGTGCACTGGGGCGCAGATAACGTGTTGCGTATCTTAGACCTCGGCGTGGCATTGTCTGGCAACGCGCCACAGGCCGCACGCGATCTGCACGCGGGCACGCCCAGCTATATCAACCCAGAGCAATGGGGCTACAGCCTAGGAAAAGCCGATGCCCCGCCCGCCGAGGCGGATTTTGGCAGCGATCTTTTTGCGTGGGGGGTGACGCTCTACCAACTGCTCACCAAGCGGTTGCCCTATGGACAGGTGCTGGCCTACCAAAGCGGCCGGTATTTCAAAGATCCCACGCCGCCTAGCCGCAGCAACCCCGAAGTGCCGATTTGGCTAGACCACATCGTCTTGAAAGCCATTGCCCGCGATGCCAAGCTGCGTTTTGAAACCGCCGAAGAGTTTCTCTTGGCGATAGAGCGTGGGGCATCACGGCCTTTGTCTGCCCTGCCGCCGATCCCGCTGGCGCAGCGCGATCCGGCAGCGCTTTGGAAAATAGGGGCGGCGGTGAGTCTGCTGTTTAACCTAATGCTGGTATATTGGCTGCTGTTCTTGCCTAAGTAATATCCAGGCAGACTTATACAGGTTTTTAGGCCGATGTCACGGTGCTATGGTCATAGTTAGCTATAAATAAATGAGCAATATTTCGCCTGAAATCCCCAGCCATTTGGCCAATCGCGCCTGGGTTGCAGCCTCTGTGCGGCGCATTGAGGCCGATTACCAGCGTTCGTCTGACACCCATTTGATCCCCATTGCCTTGGCTGGTTTTGCGGGAATCGACCTGTATTTCAAAGACGAGTCGAGCCACCCCACGGGTAGCCTCAAGCACCGTTTGGCACGCAGCTTATTTTTGTATGCCCTGTGCAATGGCTGGCTGCATGCGGGCAGCACCGTGGTGGAATCGTCCAGTGGGTCTACCGCCATCTCCGAGGCGTATTTTGCGCGTTTGCTGGGGCTGCCCTTTGTGGCGGTGATGCCCAAAACCACTTCGCTAGAAAAAATAGAAGCCATCACTTTTTATGGCGGCCGCTGCCACTTGGTCGACGACCCGAGGGCGATTTACAGCGAATCTGAGCGCCTAGCCCACGAGCTGGGGGGCCACTATATGGACCAATTCACCTACGCAGAGCGGGCCACCGACTGGCGCGGCAACAACAACATTGCAGAAAGCATTTTTGAGCAAATGCGCCTTGAGCGCCACGCCACCCCCGCTTGGCTGGTGGCCAGCGCAGGCACAGGCGGCACCCTTGCCACACTGGGGCGCTATGTGCGCTACCAAGCGGGTGAAACTACCGCCCACCCTGCGCAAGCGGGCCACTCCATGACCCAAGTGTGTGGTGTAGACGCAGAGCGCAGCGTGTTTTTTGACTATTACCAAAGCCGCGATGCCAGTTTGAGCCTGCCGCACGGTTCGCGCATTGAAGGCATTGGCCGCCCAAGGGTCGAGGCCAGCTTTTTGCCCGATGTGCTCGACGCCATGGTCAAAGTGCCCGATATTTGGTCATTGGCGGCGATGCTTGCGCTCAGTGCGGTGCTGGGCAGGCCAGTGGGCGGCTCTAGCGGCACCAATTTAATGGCCTCGCTGTGTGTGGCGCAAAGCATGCGCAGCAAGGGCGAGCAGGGCAGTATCGTCAGTATTCTGTGCGATTCTGGGCAGCGTTACCAAAATACCTATTTCAACGAGGCATGGTTGCAGGCTAACCAGCTGGGCTGTACTGCGGAAAAAGACTTGGTATTGCGGTGGATGGAGACTGGGGTGGCTGCCGCTGTAATTCCGTCTGCTAATTTGTAGATGGTTTTGCTGGGAGGTGTTGCTGATTGGTGTTGGTCGGCAGTCAAGTCATCTGCCGCCTGTAACTTTCGCAGTTGGTGGGCTTGGGCGGTTGCGGATGTGTCTGTGTCTCCGCTCATCGCGCAGATGTTTTTGTAGAGTGCCAGCAGGGTTGGCGCTGCATCCTTGGTGGGTTTATCCGGCTTTTGTAGCATGCGCGAGCCCGAGCTGCGCACAGACACATCCTCCACCGCCCTTGTACCGAGTTGGTTTATAGCTCCCTTGCGAGCTAATAGGTTTCAGAAAATCGCCACTCTATCTGCTAGCAACACATCCATGCGCCCGCCAAGCCTCGGCGGAGAGCCTTGTGTGCGGGATGGAGAAATTCTGGGTGATCCGCGCGGAACTAAAGACAGCCGACTACCCACAAATTCGCGTGACCTCACACAGAATTTATCCAGCACGCACACAAGGCTAGGCCGCAGCCCACCAAGGTGAAGCGAAACACTCTGATAACTACCATTTCAAAGAAAATATGCCAAATGTCACCGCCATATGGTCATACTACGCTATCAAAAAAATACTAAACCCGAGCCCGCCCACCGCGCTCGGCCCAAGTGCGCGTCCAGCGCAGCTGCATCACCCGCAGCATCAGCAGCACCGCAATCGCGCACATCGCAAAGCCTACAAACCCCCACAGGTAGGTGCCGGTGTATTGTTTTGACAAGCCCATGGCGTTCGGAATCAGGCCGCCGCCCAGAGCGCCTACCTCGCCAATCATGGAGCCTGCCACCGCAGTAGCCGCTGGCCAGCGCAGCGGCACCAACTGAAACAATGCGCCATTGCCAGCGCCCAGCGCCGCAAAACACAGCATAAACAGCAGGGTAGTGGCCACCAACGATTCGCTGGCCAAGCCGCACATCACCAATGTGACGGCCACGGTGACCAAAACCGCAGTCAGCGTGTTCACGCCCCCCCAGTGGTCCGAAATCCAGCCGCCAAACACCCGCACCGCCGCGCCCATAAAGGCCGCCAGCATGGCCAACTGCCCCGCCTGCACCTTGCTCACGCCAAATTGGTCGTAATAATAGCTGGGTAAAAAAGTGGCCAAACCAATGAACCCGCCAAAACTCACTGCATAAATGATGCTGAATGCCCAGCCGTCTTTTTCAAACAAACAGGCAATGTGCTCTTTAAAGCTGGCGTGTTTGTCCACGTCGTCAGGCTCTTTGCCAAAAACCACCATGGCAATGATGGGCAACACCATAAAGCAGGCGGCAAAGCCATAGACCGATTGCCAGCCATAGCGCTGCGCCAAAGCCGGAGCAATTAACACGGACACCGCTGTGCCCACATTGCCGGCGCCCACCAGACCCATCGCCAAGCCCTTGTAGCGCGGGGGAAATGAGCCAGAGCCCAAGCTCAGTGCGACACCAAAGCTAGCACCCGCCACACCTAAAAGAACCCCCATGGCCAAGAGCGAGCTGTAAGAATCGACAAAAAAGTAGCCATACAGCAATGCCACAATAATCAGCACCATTTCAATCAGCGTGGCGTTTTTGCGCCCCACATATTGCGCCAATATGCCCAGCGGAAAGCGCATGAATGCGCCCGCAAAGATGGGAATCGACAGCATGATGCCTTTTTGCGCGGGGCTGAGCTGGTATGCCTCAGAAATAAAGGGGGCCATCGCCCCGTTCATGACCCAAATGCAGCAAGAGCAGGCAAAGTAAAAAAACGAAACGTACAAAGTGGGCGCATGGCCAGACTTCAAAAAGGTGCGAAAACCGGACATTTATTCCCCAAAGTTGTGATCATCAGCCTAGGAATAGCGAAAAGTGTGCCAACTGGCGTGCACAAAACTGGGGCATCGCCCCCAAATAGAGAAAAAATGGCGCTCAGCTCAGTGCAGACGCTCCATATCGACGCACACCAGCGCATTTTGGTGGTTCCATTTAAGGGTGATGACGAATGGGCGCTTGCGCACCCGCGTGCGTGTGCCCATATCGCCTTGCAGGGTCAGGGGAGGCGATATGTCTAAACCCGCGCCAAACTGCTTGCGTGCGTTGCCAGCCAGCGTGTTGGCAATTTCCCCTACGGCATCTAATAAATTGCTGTCGCTGATATCGGTCTCTTTTTGCAAAAGCAACAGTTCGCGCAGCAGTTTGGGCGGCATAGAGACGATGACATGCCCGTTGTAACTGCCAGAAAACGACACAATGCCATTGAAAGCATGGGCTTGCAGCTCTTGGGTGGCCAAATATGCCGAGGTGATGTGCGGCTCTTGTTTGGTGGTCACTGAGAAGTAGCGGGTCACCGAGTCCACAAAAAGTCTCAAATCGTCTTCACTGAGGTGGGCCATAGGCTGTCTGCTTTCTGCGAATTTACGGCGTGGTGTCTAAGATATCCAGCAATGCCAATTGCAATTCTTCGTCGCTGAACGGCTTGGCCACAAAACCGCGTGCGCCGGCCTTGAGCGCCGCAATGGCGGTAGATCTGTCGTCCAGTGCGCTGACCACCAAAATATGGATATTGGGTTGCGCTTTGATCAAATGCTGGATGCATTCCAAGCCGTCCATTTCCGGCATGGTCAAGTCCATGGTGACCACATCGGGTTGGGTAGCGCGGGCGATGCGCACGGCCTCCGCACCATTGCGGGCCAAACCCACCAGCATGATGCCTTTGACCACCCCCGCTTGCACCACTTTGGAGATACGCGACCGAATCATGTTCGAGTCGTCAACAATCATGAGACGCATACAAACCTCCTCAAGCCGAAAAACGCATTTGAAACTGTGCGTAAACACCCAGCTGGCACGACACCAAAATTCTGCCCCCCAAGCTTTTGGCATGGCTTTGCACCATGTCCAGCCCAACGCCACGGCCTGCATGCAAGCCTTTTTCCTGCGTGGTCTCGGCGGTAGAAAAACCAGCTCTAAAAATATGCCCCATGATTTGCCGCTCACTGAAGCTATCAAGCGCGGCCTCATCGTACCAACCCAGCGCTACCAAGCGGTCTTTGATTTTGCTGGGGTTTAGCCCCGCGCCGTCGTCTCGCACGGTAAGCACCCATTCTTTGCCTGCCTCTTGCGTGACCGATAGCTGTATTTGGCCGACTGCTGGTTTGCTCAAGGCTTTGCGCTCTGCTGCGCTTTCTATGCCATGGACAATGGCATTGCGCAGCAATTGCACGGCTACTTCTTGAACTACGGTGTGTTGTATGGGGGTGAGCCCATGCATTGCTGCCACATCGATGTGCGTGGCGATATTTTTATGGCAATCACTGGCGATTTTTTGCGCCAATTGCTCCAGCGATGGGCCTAAGCTGGCTGGGGCTGTGGGCAGATTGCTGGAGTAGCGGCGTTTGCTGATTTCTTTGAAAGCGGCCACTTTAGACATCAAGTCGTCCAGCGGCAGTGGCAGCTCCAGGAGTCGGCTGCCATTGCGCTCGGCACTGTCGCGCAGCTGTTGCAAGCTGGTTTCAAATGCATGCGCTTGGTGCGCCAGCGCTTGCAAACCCAACATGCTGGCATCCCCCTTGAATGCATGGATACTGCGAAAGGCGCGGTCGATGCTGCTCTTGACCTGTTTGTCAGACGAGTTGCTAGAAATGCTGCGCAGCAAATCATTCACGGTGAGCAATTGCATTTCAGACCTTTCCACAAACTGCCGCAACACCGTGGGGTCAATTTCTACCGCATTCACCAGCATAGAAAACTCTTTGCTGGCACGGCTGCGTTCTTGCTCTAGCTGGGTGAGCAAGGCCTTTTTTTCGCTTACATCTTGTATGGTGACCAACAAATGGCCAATACCTGAATCGGTGTGCGAGCGGTAAAAACCAAAGCTCAAATGCCGCAAACTCTCAGTGCCCAAGCGGTTGCG
>JANOYR010000199.1:0-12400 GCA_031428975.1 Polaromonas sp.
AGTGCGTGTCTTCAACCACTATTCCTGCTAAAATTAAACCTGATGAAGGGGAGTAGCTCCCTCGCTGCGTTATCGACAATACGAAGTTTTCTCTTCCGGTAACGCTAGGCACTTGCACATTTTGTGCGCCAAGTGCTGAGCAAGACCTTCGCCGTACACAGACGTGTGCCGCGCGAAGCGTTTGCTACTTTTGAAAACTTGTAACTATTGCTTTGGGTGGTCCGATTCTGTGCTTTCAACACGACTCGGAACTATTTGCTATGGAATTATTTTCTACCCCTTGGTGGTCTGCCCTGATGGCGATCATTTTGATTGACCTCGTGCTGGCGGGCGATAACGCGATTGTGATCGCCTTGGCTGCGCGCAACCTCTCGCCAGACTTGCAAAAGAAAGCCATTATGTGGGGCACCGTGGGTGCAATCGGTGTGCGCGCCCTGATGACGCTGGTGGTGGTTTGGTTGCTCAAAATACCCGGTCTCATGCTCGCTGGTGGCGTGGGGCTTTTGTGGATTGCTTATAAGCTGCTGGCCGATCAAGGCGAGAAATCGCATGACGGCCCTGTGGCCAGCACATTTTTGGGTGCCATGAAAACCATTGTGGTGGCCGATGCGTTGATGGGTGTAGACAACGTGTTAGGTGTTGCTGGTGCTGCACACGGCGCTATGGATTTAGTGATAATTGGACTTTTAATCAGCGTTCCAATTGTGGTCTATGGCTCGACCATGGTGCTCAAGTTGGTAGAGCGCTTTCCAGTCATCATCAAGTTTGGCGCTGCTGTGCTGGCGTTTACTGCTGCCAAGATGATTGTCAGTGAGCCTTTGCTCGACCCCGTGTTTGATCCTGCGGGTTGGGTTCACACCGCGGCACGCTGGGGCATGCATTTGGTGGCAATTGGCGGGGTACTTGGCGCAGGATATTTGGCCACTCGAAGCCCAACGGCCAACGACAAGGAGTAAGCCGCTAGGGTTGCAGCAGGTCTACGGCAGCAAAACGACTTTTGCCGAAGCCTGCTTGCCAGTGTCAAGCTCGGTAAAAGCCTGCGCACCCAAGGCCAGCGGCATGGTGTGCACCCATGACAAATCGCCAAACGCTCCCGCGTAGAGCAATTTCACAGTGGCTCGCAAGTCAGCCGTGGTGTAGGTGTAGGTGCCCATCAGAGTAATTTCGGCCAAGGTGAGCTTGCGCATGTCGATCTCGCTGGCCCAGTCTTGCAGGCCAATGTGCATCACCACGCCGCCCGGCTTGACCGCTTGCAGCGCTACTGCGCGGGTGGTTTTTGAGCCAACGGCATCTATCACATAGTCAAACCTGTTTTCTTGCGGCGTGGATTCACGCGGATCGTAGGTTTGTGCCCCTGCGTGTTTTTCAATTGAGGCCCGGCGCAGCGGGTTGGTTTCGGCTAGCACCACATCGCTGCAACCATAATGCTTGAGCAACAACGCCGCCAGCATACCAATGGCACCACCGCCAATCACCAGCGTGCGGTTCTCAGGCAGCGGCCTTGCCATGGCTTTCATGCTCATATTGATGGCGTGCAAGGCTGTGGCAGCTGGCTCGGTGAGTGCAGCATGTACCGCACTCATGTCTTGGGGCATGTCAATCAATGATTTGGCCGGAATCGACATGTATTGCGCAAAGGCACCGGGCCGCGTCATGCCCACCATGGTGCGGTTGCTGCACAGGTTGTTGCGGCCCTGCACGCAGTAGTCGCACACGCCGCAGGTAATCAGCGGATTGCCTGTCACGCGCATGCCGATGCTGTAAGCGGGCGCATCGCTTTGCACCACCGTGCCGCAAAACTCATGGCCCAAGACCAAGCCCGGCTTGCGGCGTGGGTCGTGGCCGTGGTAGGCGTGCATGTCCGAGCCGCAAATGCCCACTGCATCAATTTTAAGCACCACGTCGCCTGCTTCTAGTTCAGGCTCTGGGCGCTCTAAAAGTTGAACTTCATTGGGCTGGGTGTACACAAGGGCTTTCATGGCGCGTCGGTATGGGTAAGGTTAATAGCGGTGTGCATGCGTTCGACCATTTGGTTGATTTGCTCGGGCGTGGTGATAAACGGCGGTGCCAGAATCAAAGTGTCGCCGGGGGCGCGTGTCAATAGCCCGTTGTCAAAAGCGGCAGCTTGTGCATCTGCCCCACGCTGCCCCACTGCGCCTGTGCGGGGCGCAAGCTCAATGCCAGCAGCAAGACCGATGTTGCGAATACTCACCACGCCCTTGGCACTGGCGAGGGTATGCACTGCTTTTTCAAAGTGGGGGATCAAATCCCGCACACGCTGCAGCAAATCGTCGGCCTCCAATGTCTCCAGCATGGCCAAGCCCGCCGCGCAAGACAGGGGGTGGCCAGAGCAGGTGTAGCCATGCATCAGCTCCGACACATGGGCGGGACCTTGCATGATGGCATCATGGATACCGCGCCGCACAATCACGCCGCCCAGTGGCGCAGCCCCATTGCTCACCGTTTTGGCAAACACGATCATGTCGGGCACGGCATCCAAGGCTTGGGCTGCAAACATCTCGCCCAAACGGCCAAATCCGGTAATCACCTCATCAAAAATCAACAGCAATTGGTGGCGGTCACAAATTTGGCGCAAACGCTGCAAATAGCCCTTGGGCGGCACGAGTACCCCCGTAGACCCTGCAACGGGTTCGACGATGACGGCGGCGATATTCGACGCATCGTGCAAACTGATGATGCGCTGCTCCAACTCATCCGCCATTTCTGCGCCCGTCTCGGCCTGTCCTTTGGTAAACGCTTGCGTGCTGGGATCCCATGTGGCGCGCAAATGGTCGCTGCGTAACATCGTATTGCCAAACACCCGCCGATTCGCCACCATTCCCCCTGCGGATATGCCGCCAAAGCCCACGCCATGGAAGGCGCGCTCTCTGCCCACTATTAACTGGCGCTGGCCTTCGCCGCAGGCGCGGCCATAGGCGATGGCAATTTTGATGGCTGTATCACAGGCTTCCGAGCCACTGTTTGAAAAGAAAACACGGTCAAGGCCTGGTGGGGCTAGTGCAGCAATTTTGTCGGCTAATTCAAATGCCGATGGATGCCCCACTTGAAAATTAGACGCAAAATCGAGTGTGTCGATTTGCTTTTTCATGGCCTCTGCTATGCGCGGATGCCGATGCCCTGCCCCCACACACCACAGGCCTGAGGTGCCATCCAAAATTTCTTTGCCCTCTGGCGTACGGTAGGCAATGCCCTGTGCGCTCACCACCATGCGCGGGTGTTGCTTAAACGCCCGATTGGGCGTGTACGGCATCCAAAATGCGTCGTGTGGATTGCGGTTTGGCATAGTTTATTTCGCCGTAAATCCGCCGTCGACCATCAGGGTTTGGCCCGTGATGTAGGCGCTTGCATCACTTGCTAAAAATACCGCTGCGCCGTATAAGTCTTCGAGTTTCCCGTTGCGCCCCATGCAGGTTTGCGCAGCGTTTTTATCGGCCAACTCTGGGTTAGCAAACACAGCAGCCGTCAAGGCAGTGGGGAAAAAACCCGGGCCAATGGCATTGCAGGTAATGCCATGCGCCGACCACTCCTGCGCCATGGCACGCGTGAGTTGTACCACCCCGCCCTTGCCCGCACCATAAGGGGCGCTGTTGCCAAATGCGCGGTAGCTTTGCAGCGAGGCAATATTGACGATACGTCCCCAGCCGCGTGCTTTCATGTGGGGGGCTAGTGCCTGTGTTAGAAAAAACGGCGCTGACAAATGCAAATTAATCTGTGTTTGCCAGCTTTGCGGGCTTACGCGCTCAAAGGGCTCACGCGAATTAACCCCCGCCGCATTCACCAAAATATCAATCGGCGACAAGGCCAGCGCTTGGGCTGCCCCTGCGGTGGTGGCGGCTATGTCGGCCAAATCGCAGGAGAGCGTTTGCACCTGCATGCCAAGCGTGCGCAAGCGATTGGCCGTGCTGTGCAAAGCATCTTCTCGCCTCGCCATCAAAACCAAATGCGCCCCTGCAGCGCCTAACGCATAAGCAATGGCCTCTCCAATGCCAGAGTTTCCTCCGGTCACCAGCGCCGTGCGGCCATGCAAGCTAAACAGTTGGCGCACATCGAACATGCTCATACGGCGACTGGTATGCCTAAGTCAAACTTTTGACCGGGGAAATACTTGGCCAATCGGTCATCTGCCGTGCGGGCATGTCCCTCCATGCCCTCTAGGCGCGAGATGCGCGCAGTGGCCAAACCAATGTCGCGCGCAGCTTCGCGGTTCATTTTTTGCCACGTGAAGGCTTTGAGGAATTTGTGCACCGACAACCCCCCCGAGTAGCGCGCTGCGCCCTTCGTGGGCAACACATGGTTGGGTCCGCTGGCCTTGTCGCCGTAGGCCACCGTGGTTTCTTCACCTAAAAATAAGGAGCCATAGCAGGTTAAGGTATTGAGCCACCAGTCTAAGTCGGCTGCGTGCACCTCCAAATGCTCAGAGGCGTATTTGTCCGATATTTCGGCCACTTCCTCTCGCGTGTCACAGACAATCACCTCGCCATAATCGCGCCAAGCGCAACCGGCTGCATCACGCGCCGTGGGCGGCAGAGCATCAATCAACACAGGCACCTGTCGCATGACATCCTCTGCCAAGGCGCGGCTGGTGGTAAATAGCCACGCAGGCGATTCATGGCCATGCTCGGCCTGGCCTACCAAATCACTGGCAACAATGGCAGGATCTGCCGTTTCGTCGGCAATCACCGCCACCTCAGAGGGACCCGCAAATACATCAATGCCCACTTTACCAAACAAGCTGCGTTTGGCTTCTGCGACAAATTTATTACCTGGGCCAACGATTACATCCGCTGCTTTACCTGTGAACAAACCATAAGCCATAGAAGCAATCGCCTGCACCCCGCCCAGCGTCATGATCACATCAGCACCCGCCTTGTTAAAGGCATACATCAAATACGGGTGCATAGGGCCGCCGCGAAAAGGCCCCGAGCAGGCAATAATGGTTTTCACCCCAGCGGCTTTGGCCGTGGCCACGCCCATATAAGCGGAGGCAATATGGGCATAGCGGCCTGCTGGCGCATAGCAGCCTGCCACATTCACGGGCAATACACGCTGCCCCGCAATTACGCCTGGGTGCAGCTCCACAGAGAAGTCGGATAAGGACTTGCGCTGCGCCATCGCAAAGTCAAACACCTGCTTGATCGCAAAATCAATGTCTTGTTTAACTTGGGCCGGCACATTGCGCGCATTCTCGGCAATCTCCGCCGCACTCACTACCATCTCGCCCTGCCATTTGTCCAAATCCAAGGCGTATTGGCGCACGGCTTGCTCGCCACCACTTTGGATTTTTGCCAGCATATCAGACACCACCTTTTGCGCACTGGCAGTTTCAGTTTCAGGTGTTTTGTCGGCTTTTTTAAGATAGGTAATAGTCATAGAAAATTGCTCGGCTTAGAAAAATAGCATTTATTTGGCGCTGTTGGCCATGTCGCGCAGCTTAGGGTCGGCGTTGACCAGCTTCATGTATTCGTCCGTTACGTAGTCAGCCACTTTGGGCAGCTCTTGCACCGCACCGGTTTCCTTCATAAAGTTGGACAACTCGCCAAACCAACCATCTACGGTAGAGCCACTGCCTTTGCGCTCCATCATGCTCAGCTGCTGCGCCAGTGTGTATGTCGGACGCGTGTCAAACTCTTTTTTCATTGCGGCGTCGCTCAAGCTCACGCCGCCTTTGGCGTAAAAGTCTTTCATCATTTTGATCGACTCGGCTTTGTTGGCGTTCATCCATGTCCACGCTCGCAGGTACACGGCCAAGAATTTGGCCACGTTTTGTGGGTTTTCTTTGGCGTAATCGCCTCGGGCGATCAAGGCACCCGGCACCACCGCACCAGCGTCTTTGCCCGAGCAAAGTACTTTGGCGCCGGCTTTTTCTTCCACCGTGTAAATATTAGGTGCCCACATGCCCGCCAAATCGGAGTTGTTGGACGACACAGCCGAGATGATTTCTGCTTGGCCCATGTTTTTCATGAGCACATCAGATTTTTTCAGGCCGTATTTTTTCAGACACGCCTGCACCGCGTAATCGGCTGTAGAATTTTGCGTCAAAGTAATGGTTTTGCCGCGCAGAGCATTGGCCGGATTGGCGGCAAATTCTGCGGCAGCTTTGGCGCTGCCTACCAAGGCATTGCCCGCTGATTCGTCGTTGCTGATACCAATGGTTTTGATACCGAAACGCACATGGCCCAAGACTGCTGGCACGGAACCCGTGCCGCCCACATCCCAAGACTTGGCGGCAGAGGCTGCAATTTGCGGCACGCCAGCTGGGAAGGTGCTAAATTCTGGCGCTAAGCCCACGTCTTTCCACCAGCCTTTTTCGGTAGCCACATGGAATGGCATGGCCCAATACAGGGACGGCTGGTAACTGATTTTGATGGGGGTTAATGCCTGCGCTTGCGCAGCCTGCATCAGGCCAAGGCCCATGGTGATGGCAATGGCGGTAGAAATGAGGTGTTTTTTCATGTTGCTGTCTCCTAGTGGTGGTAGTTAAAAAAAGGGTTAATGGTCGCCTGCGTGTTCGGCACGCAAGGACTTCCAAATTTTGGTGCGAAGATGCACAAAAGAGGCCAGATCCATCACGTCTTCGATTTTTGAATGCTGGTCCCAGCGCTCTGCTTCGCGCACTGACTTCACATCCAAAATCTCTTTGATTTTGCCGGGCCTGCCCGTCATAACAACGACCCGATCCGCCAGATAGACGGCCTCTTCTACCGCATGGGTAATGAACAATACAGTACGCGGATTGGTGCGGGCGAGTTTGACCAACTCCTCTTGCATCACCACGCGCGTTTGGGCATCCAGTGCACCAAAGGGCTCATCCATGAGCAGCGCTTCTGGGTCGAGTGCATAGGCACGCGCTATCGCTACGCGCTGCTGCATGCCGCCTGACAATTGGTGCGGATAGGCATTTTCGTAACCCGTGAGATTCATCAGACCAATGTAATGGGTGATGGTCTCATGGCGTGCGGCTTTGTCGATGCCCTTGGCCCGTAGCCCAAAGTCGATATTGTCGTAAACCGATTTCCATGGAAAAAGCGCAAATTGCTGAAACACCACCGCCCGATCGGGTCCGGGCTGCGTAACCAGCTTGTCACTGACTTTGACGCTGCCCGAGCTGGGAAACTCTAGCCCCGCTGCCATACGCATGCAAGTGGTTTTACCGCATCCCGAAGGACCCACTATGGCGACAAACTCTTTGTCTTGCACGGTTAAGTTGACATTGTCTAATACCAACAGGTCTTTACCACCCTGATGGAATATACGGCTGACATTTGAAAATTGGATAGCACTCATAGTGGAACAATTGAATGAAAGACTAGCGGTATTTGAGCAATCGTGCTTCTAACTTGCGCAGCAGAATGTCGATCACTACGCCGACGGCGCCTATAGCTACCATGCCTGCCATCACAATGTCGGTAGCTACCGCGCTTTGCCCTTTGACAATCATGTAGCCCATGCCGCTACTGGCAACGATCAACTCGGCCCCCACCAATGACAACCAACCCAAGCCTGCACCAATGCGCAAGCCCGCAATGATGGAGGGAATAGCAGCAGGGAACAACACCTCGGTAATGGTTTGGTAACTGCCCACACCCAACATGCTGGCAGCCTCTAAATACTTGATGTCAACGGCCCGCGCCCCTCGGTATGCGTTGATCAAACAAGGAGGGAATGCTCCCACAAAAATAATCAAAGTAGGGCCGCCAATGCCCGTGCCAAACCACAGCGCGGCAAACGGCACCCATGCCACCGGGGCGATGAAGCGTATGCCGTCAAAGAGCGGGGTCACCATATCGTCGAGCAATCTAAAACGCCCCATCAACAAACCCAAGGGCACACCCACCGCCGCCGCCAAACCAAAACCCATCGCATAGCGCTGCAGGCTTGATACCATGTGCTGCGGCAAGGTATAGCCCGCAAAGGGCTCTTGGCACAGGCGCAACAGGGTTGCCAACACTTGGTGCGGCATGGGCAAGAACCTAGGCGGCGCTAGCTGCAATACGGCCGCCGCATACCACACGCCAAAAAATGCAGCGGATCCCATGGCCGTGTAGCGCAGGGTTTCGGCTCGGGTTAAGGCATCGTTGCGGCTCATGCAGCCACCCTTCCCACGCGCCAAGGCATGGCGCGGGCCTCAAGCCGCCCAAGTAGCCATGTGGTGCTAGCGCCGCACACGCCCACACAGGCCATAGCCACCAAAATCATGGCAGGGTAAATGTCTTGCGCCGCTTGGTTCAAAATACTGCCTAGCCCATACAAAGCGCCAATCAGCTCAGCGGCCACCAGCGTGGTCCAACTGGCCTGCAAAGACAGACGCAGACCCGTAAAAATCATCGACATGCTGCCTGGCACCAGCACTTCGCGCAGCATTTTCCAACCCTTGATGCCCAGCATACTGGCCGCTTCCATTACGGGCGTGTCAATATTGCGCACCCCTGTGTAGCTGTTGATCACCGACGGCACAAATGCCGCTACAAAAATCACCAATAACTTGGAGGCATCTTCAAGGCCCAACCACACAATGGCTAGCGGAATCCAGGCCAGCGGCGGAATGGGGCGCAATAGCAAAAATACGGGATTGATCAGCGCCTCGGCCTTGCGCGAATAACCCATCAAGATGCCAAGCGGGATCCCTATGGCGACCGCCACCGAAAAACCCATGGCGACTAATTTGAGACTGTGCAACACATGCTGGTGCAGCCTGCCGTTGCCATAGCCGTCGAGCGCAATCGTTTTCAGGGATGCCCACCACTCGGCCGGTTGTGGGAAACGCACCGGATTGATCAGCCCAGTGGCTGTGGTGGCCAGATACCAGAGCACCAACACCAGCGCCAGCGTGGCCAAGCCAATGGCTGTGCGTCGTTTTTCTGGCGATAGTTGTTTGGACATTTAACGTGGTGGAATTAAATTTGTAAGCGCTTGCATTTATTTTTATCCGAGTTTGAATGTGTGTCAAGACAAAATCAAAAAATACCGCTAAAACCTAGGGAAGACACTTAAACTCTTGCTATTGATGTTGCCCACAAACCCCTTCAAAGCCCGTAAAAACCATGCAAGACCGCGTTCGACTTGATGATGTTGCCAGCCTTGCTGGAGTATCGACAGCCACGGTCTCGCGTGTGCTGTCGCGCCCGCACATGGTCAAAGAAAGCCGACGAATCAGTGTGCTACAGGCCATCCAAATACTGGGCTATGTGCCCGATGGCTCAGCACGGGCGCTCGCTTCAGGACGCACTTATACCGTGGGCTGTGTGGTGCCGTCTCTAGACCAAGCGATTTTTGCGAAGAGCACGCAGGCATTGCAAGCAAACTTACGGCAACACGGATACCAGCTTTTAATTGCAAGCCATGAGTACAACCCTGAGCGAGAATTTGAAGCCGTCATGGCCTTGCAGCAGCGCGTAGTAGACGCGCTGGTCTTGGTGGGTGCCGACCACTCTGCGGCAACATGGGACGCCATTACCCAATGGGATAAGCCGGTTATCCTCAATTGGTCCTGCGATGCACGGCTGCCTTCAGTGGGGTTTGACAATCTGGCACTAGCCGCTGCACTTACAGAGCACTTGTTGGCGCTGGGGCACCAAAAAATAGGCGTACTTTCTGGCCACACCCAGCACAACGACCGCGCCCGAGCTCGTATTGACGGCGTTCGCCGCGCTATGGCTAAACACGGCCTCACTTTGAGCCCTGACTACATCAGTGAACAAAGCTTTAGTTTAGGCGGCGGCCGCCTTGGACTAGCGCAGTTAATGGCACGCAACCCGCGTCCAACGGCGGTGCTTTGCGGCAACGACTTATTGGCCACAGGCGCACTCTTTGAGGCGCAGGGCATGGGCATTCAGATTCCACAAGAGTTGTCGATTTGCGGCATCGACAACAACGAACTCTCGCGTGAAGTAACTCCCGCCCTGACAACCGTAGACCTGCCAACGCTAGAACTTGGGGCGGTCACCGCCAACCAAATTATCAAAGCGCTGGAGGGAACACCCATAGAGCAAACGCATCTGCTGCCGTTTACCCTTTTGGTACGGCAAAGCACTTGCGCGCCTATGGCGCAAGCGCTGTAAGAACTCAAGTTCCAATCACCCCACCATCTCGCTTGGTAATCACCACAGTGGCTGAGCGTGGCCGGCCTGTGGGGCGTTGGTCGGGCCAGTTGGATATTTTGCGGGGATCGGCGGGGTCGCTGCGCTCGCTGGGGCTCTCGCCGGGGTGTTGCACGTTAACAAACATCGTGCGGCCATCGGGTGTGGCGGTAGCGCCAGTGATCTCGCAGCCTGAGGGGCCGGTGAGGAAACGGCGGATCTCGCCAGTTTTCACGTCGGCAGCCAGCATGCCGTTGTTACCCATGTTCACCAAGTCACCTTTGCCCATGGCCGAGGTCGACATGTCGCATTGGATCCACAGCACGCCGCGCGCATCCGTCCACAGGCCGTCTGGACAAGAGAATGCGTCGCCTTTGATATTGCCTTTGGCATCGGAGCGTTCCAGTTTGGGGTCGCCAGCCAATACAAAGTGGTTCCACTCAAAGCCTGTGCCATCAAAGTCGCCGTTGTCTTTCCAGCGGATGATGTTACCCATGGTGTTGTTGACACGCGGGTTGGCCGCGTCCACGCCGGGCTGGTTAGCGCCGCCCCGGTTGCTGTTGTTGGTAAGCGTGGTGTACACCCAGCCTTGCTTGTCAACATCAATCCATTCGGGGCGGTCCATCTTGGTAGCGCCCAGCAAGTCGCTGGCTTGGCGGGTTTTAATCAGCACTTCGCCTTGGTCTGCAAACCCGTTGGCTGGCGTGAGTGGGCCTTGGCCATGGGCCAGGGCTAGCCAGCGGCCTTTGCCATCAGAGTCAAACTTGGCGACATACAAAACACCGTGGTCTAGCAACTCGGCATTGGCTGCAGCACCACCGGGCTTGATTTTGTCGCGGCTGACGAATTTGTAGATGTACTCAAAACGTGCGTCTTCGCCCATGTACACCACGGCGCGGCCATCGCGCGTGGTGGCCACTGTCGCGCCCTCGTGTGCGGCTCGGCCCATGGCGGTGCGCTTGGCAGGCGTGCTGCTTGGGTTCATCGGGTCGATTTCAACCACCCAACCAAAGCGGTTGGGTTCGTTGGGGTTTTTGCTGGCATCAAAACGCGCATCGTGTTCGTGCCAACGGTAGCCCACAGGGTCACCCTTGCGTAAGCCCCAGCGGGCTTCGTGGGCGTTGGGAGTGTCTGGGCCTTTGAAATAGAAAATAAAGTTTTCTTCGCACGTGAGGTAAGTGCCCCATGGCGTGATGCCGCTGCCGCAGTTGTTAAGGGTGCCCAGCACACGGCGGCCGGTGCTGTCTGCTGCGGTTTTCATCAGTGCATGGCCAGCCGCGGGGCCTGTAACGGCCATGGGCGTGTTGGCGGTAAAGCGGCGTGCCCATGGCGAGGGAAGCACCATCTCCCATATGCCATTTTTTTGTTCAATTTCAACCACCGACACGCCGTGGGCGGCTTGCGCTTTGCGCACTTTTTCTGCGCTCCAAGTCTTGGTGCCATCGGTGTGCAGCAGGCCGTCATCGACGTATTCGTGGTTCATGACCAAGAGCCCGGCTTTTGAGCCCTCGGTAGGGAAAAAGTGGATGCCGTCGTGGTGCATACCCATTTGTGCCATTTGCTCGGCTGCTGTGTTGCTGCCGTTTTCTTTGAAGACCGGCATTTCACCCGATAAGCCCACAGGCTCGCCCCAAGCGGCAATGACTTGGGCCATATAGCCCTCTGGCACGGTGATTTTGTCGGCCACAGAGACGGGGATGCCTGTAAAACCCAGCAAACTGGCGCCGCTAGCTGTGGTGGCACAGCCCGGCAGCGACACCGCAGCCAATGGTGCGAGCAGCCCGCCAAGGGCTGTGCCCAAACCGCCACGCAAAATCGTGCGGCGCGAGGGCGCAGAAACATCATGAATACTGGGGTTGGAGGAGCGGTTGCTGTCCTCCATTGTGGAAAAGTCTTTAGCCATGGTGGTTTGCTCACTGAAAGTACGGGAACACTGCGAAAATACGCATCGGTGCGCCTATGGTGACAAACTACAGTGACAATTGTGTGACACATCAAGCTGCGCTGAAGGCTTGGAGTGACTGTTGGACTTTGTATGCCAGTATTTATGTTTTTAAGCATCTGTCACCGTCATATAGCCATTGTGTGCTACGCTTTTATGAGTGCTAGTGTTGTAAATAACCACAGAAAGACCCTATGTCCGCCAAACCACCCATCTGGACGCGCCCTATCAGCCCCGAGATTTTGCAAGCCCTCCATGTCAACACCGCCGTGCAAGCGCTGGGCATTGAATTTACCGAGGTGGGGCCAGATTTCATCACCGCCCGCGTGCCAGTCGATGCCCGCACCCGCCAGCCCTATGG
>JANOYR010000200.1:0-17497 GCA_031428975.1 Polaromonas sp.
CCCCATGAACCGCCAACTCATCAGCTCAGGCTCCATTTTTGAAGCGCAAATTGGCTATTCCCGCGCCGTGGTGGCAGGCGACTGGGTGATGGTCTCGGGAACTACGGGCTTTGACTATGCCAGCATGGCTATTTCGGACGATGTGGTGGAGCAGGCTGAGCAGTGCCTTCAAAACATTGATGCGGCCTTGCGTCAGGCGGGCTCTGGCATGGCCGATGTGGTGCGGGTGACCTATGTGCTGCCCCATGGTGCAGATTTTGAAGCCTGCTGGCCGGTACTGCGGCGCTGGTTTGGCGCAGTGCGGCCTGCGGCCATGATGATCAGCGCGGGCTTGGCTGATCCGCGCATGAAGATTGAGATTGAGGTGACGGCGCTCAAGCGCACAGCCCTTACAGCCGTCGACAGCGCATAGCCAACTGCCGCACCATCGCCATAAACACCTAGCCCTGCACACGGCAACACGGCGTAAACTCTGGCTATGGCGCACTTACTTTTGGTTGAAGACGACGAACTCCTACGCGACGGGCTGGGCACGCAGCTTGGCATAGCGGGGCATACCGTTACTGTGGCGCTAAATGGCGCTGTGGCGCAACATGTGATTGACACCGCACGCTTTGACGGCGTGATTTTGGATTTGGGGCTGCCGCTGGTCGACGGCATGGAAGTGATGCGCTGGATTCGCCAGCGCCACCCTGCGCTGCCAGTGCTGATTTTGACTGCCCGCGACGGCACAGATGACCGCGTGCAGGGGCTCAATGCGGGTGCTGATGACTATTTAACTAAGCCATTCAATGCACAAGAACTACAAGCGCGTATTGCTGCCATGCTGCGCCGATCTCGCCTTCCTGCCTTTGGTGGTTCGCGCGAGCTGGGCGGCCTGCGGGTAGATGCCAACACTCCGCGTGCATGGCTCAACGGCAACGAACTGGAACTGACACAACGTGAATGGGAATTGCTCTCGCTGCTAGTCACCCACACCGGGCAGGTCGTCAGCCGTGAAGATGTGCTTGCACGTTGGAAGACCGATGGCAACAACCTTGAAGCGGACACCACCAAATCAGAATCGTCTAATGCGCTTGAGGTGTATGTGCACCGACTGCGCAAAAAACTTGAGGGATCTCAAATTGCCATTCGCAATGTGCGCGGCTTGGGCTACTTGATGGAGCGCAATGTTGAGCGCAGCGGGGAGCGCAAGGCCGAGGGCAGCGCGATGGCGGGCATTTCTTAAAGCTAAGCACCCTATGGTAGCTGCAAGCCCCAGCAAAATAGCAACGGACACGCCCAGCGCGACCGGCCTCTCACTGGGTAAATTTTTGGGGGAGCCGGGTCTGTCGATCAAGCGTCAACTGCTGCTTTGGCTGCTTTTGCCCCAATTGGTGTTGTGGCTAGTGGGCGGGGTGCTGGCATACCGCATTGCGATCAATTATGCTGAAAAAGGCATCAACCAATCATTGCGCCAGTCGGTTCACTCACTGGCGCGGCAGGTCAAGCCTATCGGTTCTGGTTTGTTAATTGATTTTCCGCGTGCGGCACAGGCCATTATGGAAGAAGACCCGAACGACAAAGTCAGTTATATGGTGTCTTCTCCGCCCGGCAGTTTCATACTGGGCAATACCATGCTGCCTGCACCGCCCGTGGGGGCATTGCCCGCTTTGCTGCGGGACAATGAGGTGGTTTTTTACCAAGCGCCAAGTTTACAAGATGCAAGCAGCAAGGGGCAAACCCGTCAAGGGCGCGATGTCCGGGTGGCGGCGCTGGAGCTCAATTATGGCGAAACCACTGCCCCGCAGCGCCTGCGCGTGCAGGTGTCTAAAAGCTTGGTCGTGCGAGAGCGCATTGCCCGCGAGTTGATTTATGACATGCTCGTACCACTCTTGCTCTTGGGTGCAGCCATCAGTTTTCTAGTCTATGCGGGGATCGTGCGCGGCCTGCTGCCTCTCAAAAAGCTAGAGGCACAGCTGGGTCGTCGTGAAAATGCTGCGGGCTCGCCCCCTGCGCAAGCAGCAGACTTAAGCCGCAGCTTATCGCCTATCGAGCTGCGCCAAGCCCCGCAAGAGGTGCACTCACTGGCTGGCGCGGTGAACCAACTGCTGCAAACTGTGGCAGACAGTATTGCGCAGGAACGCCGCTTTTTAAGTAATGCAGCACACCAATTGCGCACGCCATTGGCCGGCCTGCAAACCCAGACTGAGCTGGCAATTGCCATGGCGCAAAGCAGTGAACCCGCACTGCGCCAGCGCCTAGAAAAAGTGCACTCTGGCGTAGAACGCAGCGCCCATCTGGTCAACCAATTGCTCAGCTTGGCACGAAGCGAGGCCCGCGTAGACATGTTGCCCACTGATGTGGCAGCTCTGGCGCAAGACATTGCCCGCGAATGGGCACCCCGCGCCATGGCCGCAGGCGTGGATTTGGGGTACGAAGGCCTTGACCACTTGGCGCACCATGCCAATGCACTTTTATTGCGCGAAGCACTCAATAATTTGATCGATAACGCGCTGCGCTATGGCAAACCACCGCAAGGTCAGGCCATGCTCACGGTGCGCGTGCAGCGTGAAGGCAGCCACGGTTGCAGCATAGAAGTAGAAGACAACGGCCAAGGCATGACCGATGCACAGAGAGCGCGTGCCTTTGAGCGCTTTTACCGCGTCAACGACACCGCCGACGGCTGTGGTTTAGGGCTTTCTATTGTGCGGGAGATTGCGCAACGCCACGGCGGACAGGCGCAGTTGCTAGCTGCCGTACCAAACGGAAATATTGGTAAAATTAGCCTGATGTCACTGTAATATGGACATATTGCGCTATTTAATTTATAGCATTAAAGACGCATGCGCTGACCTGCCGCGTCAAACCAATGCAAATGCGCGGCTTCAGCTTGTAAACGCAATGTTTGACCCAGCGCCACGTCAGACTCTGGCGACAGCCTGACCGTGTGTTTGCCGGCCGTCGTTTGCACGGCTATAAAAATATCGGCTCCAGTGGGTTCCACCATCTGCACCACGCCTTGCCAATCACTGTGTGCCACCACACGGATATGCTCTGGCCGCAAGCCCAGCTGTGCTGCGCCTACGGGTGCTGGCACAGGGCTCAGAGCCGCTTCTATTAAATTCATGGTGGGCGAGCCAATGAAACTGGCTACAAAGGTGTTGACAGGATGGCCATAGATCTCTTTGGGCGTGCCCAGCTGCTGCACTACGCCGTCTTTCATCACGGCAATTCTGCTTCCCAGCGTCATGGCTTCAACTTGGTCATGCGTCACATACACACTGGTTATCCCGCTCAGGGCATGCAGGCGTTTGATTTCTGCGCGCATTTCCACGCGCAGCTTGGCGTCTAAGTTGCTCAGCGGCTCATCAAATAAAAAGAGCTGCGGCGAACGCGCCAGCGCCCTGCCCATGGCCACGCGCTGGCGCTGGCCACCGCTGAGCTGGCTGGGGCGGCGGTCCAGAAGATGGCTGATTTGCAGCATCTGTGCCACCTCGTTAATGCGCGCAATGCGGTCAGTCTTGGGCATTTTGCGCATTTCCAGTGCAAAACCTATGTTGTCTGCCACGCTCATCGTGGGGTAGAGCGCGTAGCTTTGAAACACCATGGCAATGTCGCGCTGTGCGCTGGGCACATGCACTACGTCGCGCCCTGCTATTTGTATGCTGCCTTCGGTGGGCTGCTCTAGCCCTGCAATGATGTTCAGCAGGGTAGATTTGCCACAACCCGAAGGGCCCACCAAAATCAAAAACTCGCCGGGCTGCACATCAATGTCGATGCGTTTGAGTACCTCCACTTCTTTGGTCCCTTTGCCAAAGCGCTTGTTGATTCCCGCAATATGAAGACCTGATGCCACGTGAATTCCTTAAGTTGCTAACAAGCGACCCATTAGCCTTTAACAGCGCCAGCCGTGAGCCCGCGCACAAAATACTGCCCCGCCAACACATACACCAGCATGGTGGGCAAACCTGCTATCAAGGCAGCGGCCATATCTACGTTGTAGGCTTTCACACTGCTGGAGGTGTTGGCCAGATTGTTGAGCCCCACGGTTATGGGCTTGCTCTCGGAGCCACTGAACGCCACGCCAAACAAAAAGTCATTCCAAATATTGGTGAACTGCCAAATCAAAGTCACCATAAGAATGGGCGTGCTCATCGGCAAAATAATACGGATAAAAATCATCCAAAAACCAGCGCCGTCCATGCGTGCTGCGCTGACCAGTTCTTTGGGAATAGCCACATAGTAATTGCGAAAAAACAGGGTAGTGCCCGCCATACCCGCTAGCAAGTGCACACACACCAACCCCGTAATCGAGCTAGACAGCCCCAAATACCCCAGCACTTGGCTCATGGGCAAAAGTACCACCTGAAACGGCATGAACACGCCAAACAGCAAAAAGCCAAACAACAACTCAGAGCCTTTGAATTTCCACAAACTCAGCACATAGCCATTGAGTGCGCCCCAAACCGTTGACAGCAACACCGCTGGCACCGCCATTTTGACGGAGTTCCAAAAGAAAGGCTGCAGGCCATTGCAGTCCACGCCTGTACAGGCACTGCTCCAAGCACTGCCCCATGCACTCCAGTTCAGCGAGCTGGGCAAGGCCAGCAAATTGCCAGATCGGATTTGCTCTGCGTCTTTGAAGCTGGTCACCAGCATCACATACAAAGGCGTAAGAAAAAACAGTGCCGCCAATATCAGCACGGCATAGACACCTATGCGAGAAAAATTAATGCGCATGCGGCTTGCTCCGCAATTCAGAATACAAATAGGGCACCACCAGTGCCGCCACGGTCATGAGCATGATAGTGGCGCTGGCTGCGCCCACACCCAGCTGCCCGCGCGTGAACGATACCGAATACATGAAAGTAGCGGGTACATCGGTGCTGTAACCCGGCCCGCCTGCTGTGAGCGCTGCCACCAAGTCAAAGCTCTTAATGGCCAAATGCGACAGCACCAACAATGTAGAAAAAAATACAGGCCGCAGCGTCGGCAAAATGATGCGCCAATAAATCTTGGGCAAGCTCGCCCCGTCCATTTGCGCTGCCTTGATGATGCTGTCGTCAATGCCCCGCAATCCAGCCAAAAACAGCGCCATGGCAAACCCCGCGCTTTGCCACACACCGGCAATCACCACGCAATAAATCGCCATGTCGGTATTGACCAACCAGTCAAAACGAAAACTGGCCCAACCCAAATCGTGCATGACTTTTTCTATGCCAAAACTAGGATTCAAAATCCACTTCCAGGCTGTACCCGTCACCACAAAGCTCAGCGCCATGGGGTACAAATAAATGGTGCGCAACACGCCCTCACCGCGTATTTTTTGGTCCAACACAATGGCCAAGAAGACTCCCAGTGCGATGGCAATGCCCACATACAAAACCCCAAAAATCGCCAAGTTCTTCATGGCCACCCACCAGCGCTCCATTTCAAACAGGCGCTCGTACTGCACCAGCCCTACAAACTCGTAGTTGGGCAGCATGCGCGAGGCGCTAACCGACAATACCCCGTTCCAAATCATGAAGCCATAGATGAAGGCAAAACCGAGAATAAACCCGGGTGCAATCACCAGTTTAGGCAAAATACTTTCAAAAGAACGGGACATAGGGGCAGCGCTCGCGCAAGTTCACATTTACTTCGTCGCAGCAGCGGTCACAATTTTCTTTTGTGCATCAGCCACCGACACTTTGTCGTCATTCCAAAACTGAGTCACCACGTCTTGCAATGCCCCCGCAGCCGCAGGTTTAACTGCCATGCCGTGCGCAACAGAGGGCACTAAACCGCCTGTTTTCGAGCTGTCCACGAAGTCTTTGGCTGACAACTTGGCGCAATCGTCAAATTTGGACATGTTGTGGCCAAGGCGCACAGGAATCGAGCCTTTGTTTTGGTTGAACACTTCTTGGAAATCGGTGCTCAAAATGGCCGATGCCAAATCTGCCTGCGCTTTTTGAGCGCCAGCGTCTTTGAGCTTGAACATAATGAACGAGTCAATATTGAAGGTGTAGGCATTGGCGGTACCGGGCGCGGCAGCGCAGAGGAAGCCAGTGCCTGGCTTTTTGCCTGCTGCGGTGAACTCGCCTTTGGCCCAGTCACCCATGAATTGGAAACCTGCTTTGCCTTGAATCAGCATGGCAGTGGTTAAATTCCAGTCGCGGCCAGACGAGGCGGGGTCGGTGTAGCTTTTGACTTTGCGGAAAGTCTCTAGCACTTTGGTGGTGGTGGCACTGTTGAGTGCTTTGGGGTCGAGCTTGACGAAAGCGTCGGTGTAGTATTTTGCACCGCCAATGCCCAAAGCCACTGACTCAAACACAGTGAAATCTTGCCAGTTTTGTCCGCCGTGCGCCACAGCCACTGCACCGCTGGCTTTGATTTTGTCAGCTGCCACAAAGAACTCATCCCATGTTTTGGGCATGCCGGCTACACCTGCTTTTTTCAGCACATCGGGGTTAGCCCACATCCAATTGACACGGTGCACGTTGACGGGTGCGGCCACATAGTTGCCTTTGTTTTTCATCACATCGGCCACTACTTTAGGCAGCAGGCTGTCCCATTTTTCAGCCTTGGCCACTGCGTCCATATTGGCCAGCATGCCTTCGTTGGCCCACTCTTGAATAGCAGGGCCCTTGACTTGGGCGGCTGCAGGTGGGTTGCCCGATACGGCACGGCTTTTGAGCACGGTCATGGCATTTTCGCCGCCGCCGCCCGCCACTGCAAAGTCTTTCCAGACATTGCCCTTGGATTCGACCATTTTCTTGAGCTCAGCGGCCGATTTGGCTTCACCGCCCGATGTCCAGTAATGCAGCACCTCCACATCGCCCGCGTGGGCCATGCTGGTTACTGCGCAAAGTGCAGCCGCAGCTGCGAGGTGGGATAGTTTCAACATAAGGAGTCTCCATCAAAAGTGGCGCAGCAGACGACATTGTCCACCGACTCGTTAATTATTCATTAATATTCATGAATAACGCATCAGTAGTTTCCCTTGACTGCCGTTGAGCCAGAATACGTCGCCGTTTCAACTCTAGCGGCGCGGTACACGCTGGGGATAATAACAAGTCAAATTTTGGCTCAGGCATGGTGTTGGCGTGCAGGGAAAAATGCTGCAATACGCCAGCTGCAATGAGCGTCATCTCAGTCATGGCAAACTGGCTGCCAATGCAAGCACGCGGCCCCGTGCCAAAAGGCATAAAACTATGGCGGTGCATGGGCGCTTGCTCTGCGTCAAAGCGGTCTGGGTCAAAACGCAAGGGCTGGGCAAACCAGCGCGCATCGCGGTGTACCGCCCAAGGTGTCACACGCACCATTGCACCCTTAGGAATTGTCCAACCACCCAATTGCACATCGCGCAAGGTGCGTCGGCTCAACAATGCTGATGCGGGTGGGTACAGCCGCAGGGCTTCCTTGAGTGTGCTGTTTAAATACGGCAACCGCGCCACATCGTCGTAGCTGGGTGCCTTGCCTTGCAATACCTCGTCAACTTGCTCTGTAGCGCGCTGCGCAACTAGAGGGTGGGTAGCAATCAACCATGCCCACCAAGTCAAAGCGGTGGCCGTGGTGTCGTGGCCTGCCAAGAATATCGTCATGCATTGGTCATGAATTTCGCTATCTGATAGGGCGCTTCTGTCACCGCATTCATCGCGCACAGACAGCAGCATGCCCAATACATCATTCGCTACTACGTCGCCGTTTTGCATTTGAACACGGCGCAGCTGGATATGGCTATTGATGATGCCATCGAGTGCTTTTTTTGCATGCCGTTTGGCGGCTTTGTGCGGCATCCAATCGGGTGCGCTGCATGGCCAAAAAATTTCTTGCATGCCAATTTTAGACATGGTGGACACCGCGTTGATCGCATGGTCGCGAAGGGTGGGGGTCAGCATCGATGTTTGGCTGCCACCAAAAAGCGTTTGCAAAATCACATCCATCGTTAGTTGGTGCGCCCAGTGCAAAAAATCCAGTTGAATGACTGCGGTGGAGGGCATATCTTTAAAAGCTACTTCACTTGCGCGGCACATCAGCATGCTGTAATCGGCCATCCGTTTGCTGCTAAAGCCGGGCTGCAACATGCGGCGCTGGCGTTTCCATGTTTCACCCTCTGCAATCAACACACTCTGTCCGTGGAGTTTGGAGAAAACGTCGATGCCCCGCTCCCATCGAATCAAGGCATCCGCGTTGTCTACCAAAAGCTGGCGGATCAGCTCTGGGTGGTGAATATCTACTACTTTTTCGTGAACCACTTGGCTCATCACGATGTCACCAAACTCAGCCTTTAAGCGGTCAACATGCCCCAAATAGTCGTCCTTGCTTTGCTTAAACAAATCAAATCCAAACTGGCGTGAACGCGGGCCTGGAAGCAGCGCCTTAGAAAAAATCACGTTTGTCAAATTCATACTCCTAAAATCAAATGGCTCTGAATGCACTTGTCAGCGAGTTTGTGCTGCAGCAGGTGGCTTGTATTGAATAATTACGACATCATCGGTCGTTCTAAAAGCTATATCCTTTTTTTGACCTCCCTATTTCATGTTGCCGATCAAAAGTACAAAACGGTTCAAAGTCACAGATACCCATTTGTATTTGCCTAGGGCTGCGCTTTCAGGTTGCATTCGCGCGTATGTGAGTCGTAGCACTATCGGGTTTGACCTCGAACCAAATGAGATGCTTAATCACTACCCAGCCTCACCGTTGTTAGCCATGACATGGACAATCAAGGGGCAGGGTGTTTTGGTATCCCAAGGGGGCGTAGCGCAGGCGCATCGTCCCGCTGAGTCAATCATTGTGAGTGGTCCGCAGACAATGCCTAGCGTGACCGACAATGCAGGCGCGATGCATGGATTTATGGTTCTTTTTATGCCGGATGCTATTCAAGCGTTGACTGGGATAGATGTGACGCAACTGGTAGACAGGTATTTACCCATGTCACAGGTGTTTGACACAAACTGGCAAGACATGGCGTTGGCAGTGCTATGTGCCCCAGACGATCGCCAGAGAATTCAATGCCTTGAGGCATTCTTAATGCCGCGTTGGCGCACCTGTCAAACCGGCCTGGTACAGGGCGTGCCCCGATACCGCGAATGGATGACAAGCCTTGCTACGCGTGCAGCCCTGTCGGGTGTTGGTAAGAGCACCCGACAAGCAGAGCGCAGGGTCAAGCTGTGGGCAGGGCAGTCTTTGCAAGGGCTTCGAGGTTTGGCTCGCGCCGAAAGCTCGTTTTTTGACATGCGCCAGGCCAGCGAGCGCGACATGCTCAGTTGGGCCGAGTTAGCGTTCAATGCAGGATTTTCTGACCAAGCCCATATGTGCCGTGAAATCCGACGGATCACCGGCTTTAGCCCAGAAGAAATCCGGCGCGCCATTGAGACAGATGAGAGTTTTTGGGTTTATCGACTCTGGCAGTAGTTAAGCTAATACTACAAAATAAATAGCAGTATATGACCATATGACGATGACATTGGCCATATTTTTTGTAAAAATGACTACATATCGAAACTGAGCTGCTTTGCCATATCCCCAGCGCTTGCACGCGGCGTGGAGGCAGCGGGTACACGCCGTTCGCGCACGCCTTCACGTGCTGGGCTGCGCGATCCGTGTTTTTGGTAGACCGTTTGGGCGATGTCTTTGACCACTTTTTCCGCTTTTTTTCCGTAAATACGCTCTTTGGCAGCGCGTGCGGCCAGTTGTACATCGACAATCGGCGCAGGATAGTTAGCAGGCGGACAGGGTGATTTCCAAGGCTCATGGATGAATTCGGGCGCTAGATTTGCAAGCTCTGGCAGCCATGCGCGGATGAATACGCCATCGGGGTCTTGGTCAAGGCTTTGTTTGATGGGGTTGTAAATGCGGATCGTGTTAATCCCCGTCACGCCGCTTTGCATTTGGAATTGGCTCCAGTGAATACCGGGCTCATAGTCGGTAAACAAGCGTGCCAAATGGCAACCTGTGGCACGCCAATGCAGCCAAAGGTGGTAGCTGGCAAAACTAACCAGCATGGCACGCATCCTAAAGTTAATCCAACCAGTGGCAATCAGGCTGCGCATACAGGCGTCTACAAATGGCAAACCTGTTGTTCCCTGCGCCCAAGCTATGAGCTTGGTGGCCTCTTCGGGGGTGATTTCGGCTTCATTGCGCAGACCATCAAAGCCACGGTTCACATTGCGAAACTCGATGGCGGGCTCGGATTCGAGCTTTTGAATGAAATGGCAATGCCAATGCAAGCGGCTCTCAAAGCTTTTAAGTGAGGCTAAAAAACCTGCTGGTCGCTCAGCCAAGGGCAAGCCAAGCAATGCTGTGCGGCGCGCCCACACTGCGTGAACAACTTCTTTGACCGACAAACTGCCCCACGCCAAATGGGCAGAAATCCGTGCGCAACTTTGTGCGCCAGTGAGCGGGCTGGACATTTCTACGCGGTAATTTTGGCCACGCACTTGTAAAAAAGACTGTAAATCAGCCAACGCCTGATCGCGGCCCCCACGCTGTATTTGTGTGGCTGGGGGCGATACATCCCAAACATCTGGCAAGGGGGGTGCGGGAGTTGGCGCAACAAAAGGCAACTGCGCCCATGGCACTTGGGACGGCTTACGCAGCGGTGCAGTGTGCATGCGTTTGGCCCACAGCGCGGCCCAGCGGTCGCGCGACGGCAAGCGCCGCACCACGCCATTGCTTGGGAATTCGCGCCAAAGGATGCCCTGCGCCTTGCACCAGCGTGCAACAGCCAGATCCCGAGCGTAGCTCCAGCCATTGCCGGTTTCTTCGTGGCTTACCAAATGGAATACGCCTACTTTTAAGCGCAAGCGCTCCAAAACACCCACTAAATCGCCCTGTAGGCGCTGCAGCGCACCGCCATCGGCTGCCAGTGCGGCCTGTAGCTCGGCCAAGCAATCGTTTGCAAAATGGTAATGCCGCGCGGAGGCATCCGCTTGCTGCCACATCAGCGGCTCATCAACCCACAAAGGCAAGACCGCGCCGCCCTGCGCCCGCGCCTGCTCGGTGGCCCAAATGAGCGGCGCATGGTCGGCCAAGCGCAGGTCTTTTTTAAACCAGACAATCCACAACATGGCATGAGTGTAGGGGCGACTTTGCGCAAACCGCCTGCAGAGACTAAAATACGCGGTTTGCAGTGCGCAATCCCTCGCTAGTCAACCGACCGTACTCACGGCACCAAAAGGCATGAACGACCACTACGCAGCCCTTGGGCTTGGCAGCGATGCCACGGCCGCCGAGATTAAAAAAGCGTTTCGCCAGCAAGCGTCGCTCTTACACCCTGACAAAAACCCTGCGCCTGATGCGGCCAAACGTTTTGTAGAGGTGCAAGAGGCTTACGACCTGTTGTCTGACCCGCAAAGGCGGCGTGATTATGACGACAACCGCAAACGCAACTTGCTAGACAGCCCGTTAGAAACCGCCAAAGACATTTGGCAAAGTTACTTTTCCCGTGTGCTTTGCACCACTTAAATCCACCCTTGAGCCTGTTTTATGTCTATTTCCGCTTTTTTTGATGACCTGCGCTCGGCCTACGAATCCGAGATTGACGATTTGACCTTTGACTCAGACGGCGGCAATGTGTTGCGTCAGCGTTTGGCCGAAAAGCGCAAAGAACTGAGATTTTTGCTGCAAATGATGACGCTAAGCCCAGAAATGGTGGCGGTGGTGTTTCACCAAGCGTTTTCTTTCAAGTTACCGGGTGCGATGGACCATTTAGTGTCCCAAGAGCCCGAAGATTTCCCCGAATGGGGTAGTTTGGCCGATGCCGTGCAATTGCAGCCATGGGCACAAAGCTTGGCTGCCGCCGTGCTCCAAGAGCCAATGGGGGACTGGTTTTTATGCGTGGCAGCAGGCTTGGAGTATTTGCGCAACAAGCCAGACGCGTCGCGCCGCCAAGACAACGAGGAAGACGACGAAGACAGCGAAGACAATGACAACAGCCCTGACGCACAAGAAGAACGCGAAGCCCGCGCCCGAGAAGAAGCGGGCGCAGACTGGATGGCAGAGCAAGGCTTTGACCGCAAAGACTAAACTGACCCCCTAACCGACCAAGTACCCCGCATGAACCACCTCGCTCTAATCGCCAAAACACAAAGCCTGATTGCCTCTGGCGACATCGTAGGCGCAGAATCCGCACTCGTGGCGCTGGCCGATGACGAGGGCGATGGCGCACTGATGCTGGTATTGGAGCAGCTACCCGCCAAAGACGTTTTGGCCATCATTCGAGAATACGACAACTCCAAAGAGTCGGTGGTCAACCTCTTGGTCACACCCGGCCAGTTTGCCCGCGCGGTGGTGATAGAAAAGCAATACAAAGACCTCAGCCGCACCCACCTGCGCGGCATGATGAACGCCATTTTGTTCCGCGAAGGCGCTGACACTGCCGAGTTTTTAACCGCCATTGGCGATTTGGAGGGCGGCAGCGAGGCACTGGCCGATTATTTTGCTGAAAAATGGAGCCGTATCGAAGCATTTGCCCGCACCGGCCTGTTTGATGGACTTGAAGACGACGGACAAATGTTGACCGAAGACGCGCTGATGGCCTCGGCCTATGTCAAGCCCAAGGTAGAACAAGACGAAGTGGCCGACCAAGATTGGATGCAATTGGCTTGGATATTGCGCTACGAGCTCCCAGACTTGTTTATTGAGACCCTTTTGGTGCTGCGCGCCAAAGCGCGGGCTTTTGACCGCGGCGAAGGCGATGACATTGAAGGCGCTGACGAAGACGATGGCAAAGTGGAAACTGGCGCTACCGACCGCGGCAAGGCCACCGCTGCTGCACGCGAATCGGACGAAGAATCGGCGATTTAGGCTATGGCATCTGTTCAGCCAAAAGCTTCGGTCTCGCTGTTTGACGCACGGCCTTTTTTTGAAAAAACGCTCAGTTTTGGCCTGCAAGAACGCCTGATCCAGCAAGACAAGTTAGATGCTATTTGCACCGATGCCCCCAAAGGCATGGTGCAAATCGCCCGTTACTTTGGCACCGAGTTTTTGCGCCCCGAGCTAGAGAAGGCAAAAGACCGCATGGTGAACTTGGTCAGTCTGCATTTAGAGCAGGCCAGTGGTGGCGACTTGCGCCGCGCAGCACAATTATTGGCCGAACATTCTTTTCTGTCGCGCTCCAAAGCCGGATCTGACATGCTTAAAAGCCTGATTGCTATGCCACAAAACAGCCACTTTGGCATGAACGAGCGCAGTGGCTTTCAGGACGAACACATTCCCTTGCTGGCCAAATGGGCGCTACGCCCATTGGCCGATTACCGCGCCGAGCTGGCCAAACGCAGTGCCGTGGCACTGGTGGTGGACGCGGCGGTGTGGATGGCCGACACATTGGGCATGGACGAGCAGGCGCTGCAAGAAGCAGGCAAAGATGCCGAGGCGGTGATTCGAACAGCGCTTTTGGTGCACGCCACCAAGCGCCGCGAGTTGCCTGACTGGGTGGCTTTTGACAAGTTGCTAGGGGCTATCAGAAGCACCGCCACTGGAAAAAGCAGTAAGCTGACCCTCAAGTTGCCCGCAGATTTGCCAGACGAATTCAAGCCAGTAGTGGAGTCAGCAAGGCAATCGGTATTGGCCGATTTAACCAAAATTCTGGCCTCTAGCGCGACTAACCGCAAGCTGTTTGACCAAACGCCCGCCTTCATTGGCCGCTATTTTTGGGTGGAGGATGCATTGAGTGAAGTGGATGACTACGACCGCAAAGCATCTGCCGCTTGGCATCAATCCACAGGTGGCCATGAAGACGAGGGCTCGCTTTTGACCATGTTGCTGTGTATCGCCAGCGGTGCAGCGCCTAAAACCCTGCTGACAGAAAAAGCCGCTTCCAGCTTGGTGCGCAAAATCCGCAAGTCTGGACTCCAGACGACGCTGGCCAATGACTACCTCAACGCCCACGCGCCCGAAGTGCACAAAGAAGATTACCTCACGCTGTGGAGCCACTTTATTCGCGATGCACAGGCCACCCTGACGTGCGATTCCGACTACAAACTACACGATGCATTGGCCTTGCTCAGACGCGATTGCAACATTGCGCTGTAGTGGCTTGCCAATTACGCCACAAAAAAACCAGCAACGACACTGCCGCCAGTGCTGCAACCACCCATTGAAGCTGCATGTTTTCTACAAAACCCAGCTCTTCACACAGCAGGTGGTAGACCGACAGGGCGACCAAAAAAGCCACGCCTCGCATGGTCCAACTGGTGAGCGCAAAATGTTCGGGGGCAATCCGCGCCAGCAGCAAATGCCCCAGCATCCCTGAGAAAATCCCCAAGCTGATCCCCACCACCACATCACCGGGCCAATGCGCACCCACCGTCACGCGCGAGATGCCAACCCCTAGGGCCAATAACCAAAGCCACGCATAGCGGGGCCGCTTGGCAGGCGCTATGGCGAAATAAATGGCGCAGACAACGGCAAATGCAGTCATGGTGTGGCCTGATGGCATGGCGACAAAGAATTTTGGCTCCCCGACGGTGCGAATCAAAGCGGCATCCACCAACATCGCAGGCCGGGGACTTTCTAAGAAAAACTTGCCGCTGCGGGCAAATAAAATCACAAATGGTGCTGCGCACAGCCAAGACAGCATGAGCCGAGGCGCCAGTACCAAAAGCGGCGCAGTCACCCCCAGCACCCCCCAACCATTGCCAAAAAACGACAGCCCTGCCCACACATGCGCCGCTACAGGTGCGCCCCAACCGTTGATGGTGAGAAAGGTCAGTGGTTCAAACCAATGCAGCCACACCGGCGCCCCCAGCACCAATATAGCTGCTGGCATCAGCCATAGCCACAACGGAAACTGGCGTACAGAACCTTCGGACAATACGTTCATAGAGCGTGGTTACCACCATTAGCGCGGTTTTGGCAAACCCGACCAGTCTTGGCAGGCAAAAAAGCGAAATTGGGATACCGGCACACCCATCCGCACAACATCTTGGGTGTCGAGCAATCTGCAAGCAGAAAAACCCCGCGCACCAGTCGGGATATCATAGGCCATCCCTGACCAGTCAAGAAGCAGGGTTTGCTCTTCTTTCTGCAAGTCTCCCACCCATAGGTCAAATTGGTCAAATCGTGTTTGCAGCACATGCACAGGCAGTGGTCTGGCATACCAGGCAATGCGGCTGGCAAGCGTCCAGTTTTGTACCGAAACACTGGACAAACCGTGCTGCTGCGACAAGGCTTTGGCCCGCTGTCCCGCTGTGTCCCAGCCGTGCAAGTCGGCAAACAGGTTGGGCTGCTTCAAAAGGGGTTGACCAGCAGACACCATCCAACCGAGCAGCAACGCGCACAACAGTGCTTGCAGCAGCAACACCACCCGAAGCAGCCAACCCTTCCCCGCAGCCGCAAGCCCCAGCCCCGCAAAGGGGGCTAACGCCACCCAAGCAGGTGCAGTCCAGTGTGGCAAACTGCTGCCACCACCAGCCATGGCGGTGAAAATAGCAAACGGAATGGCAAAAAATGCCAGCAACACCGCCAAACGCCTTGGCGCAGATGCGCCACCCGCTCGCGTGCGCCAAGCGCTCAAGCCCAGCAGCCCCCACAACAGCAGCGCCCCGTAGCTGAGCACTTGCAGCAGCAAAAAGCGCAGCACATGGCGCAGCTCCCACACACTGCCCGAGCCATGCTTGGCTTGGTAAACAAACGATATCCAGCCGTTTTGTGCATTCCACACCAACACAGGCAGCACCATGCACAGCGCCAGCGCAGCGCATGCCCACAGCCAAGGGTTGCGCAGCAAGCGCCAGCCATGCACCCACAGCAAACACACTGCCACAGCCGCCGCTGTGAAAATAGCCGTGTATTTGGCCAGCCCAGCTAAGCCCAGCAGCAGGCCCAGCAGCAGCCAAACGGCAGGGCGCTGCACGTCGCTTGTGTCCATCAAACGCAGGGTTTGCCCCATCAGCGCCACCGTCAAAGCCATTAACAGCGTATCGGGCAAAAGCCCTATGCCCAGCACATGCAGCAGCGGCGCAAGCAGCAGTGCGGCCATAGCCCACACGCCTGCTTGCTGCGCACGGTCGCTGGCAGTCATGGTCTGTCCGTGCGCCAGCGGGTGCAAAGCCAGCGTCAGCCGATAGACCCCCCAAACAGTAAAGAGCCAAAGCAGCCCTGGTATCAAACGCAGCACCACGATGGGGGCATTTAACGCCACCAAAGGCCATTGCACCCAACCTACTAAAGGCGGATGGTCAAAATAACTCAACGCAGGGTGCAAGGCATACAGCAAATAATGGGCCTCATCCACCGACAGGCCCACCACAGCGCCCACCACAGCATGCAGCAAAAAAACCAAGGCCAAAAGCGTTTTAGGGGTCGCAAGTTTCATGTCGTTTCTACAGCTTTCTCAGGCGTTGCGCTGCCTTGCAAACACCTCCCAAAACCGTGCCTCCTGCGTGGCGGCAAAGTTGATGCGCATGAGGGTGCTGGGCTTGTTGCGGCTGGCATGAAAAAGCGCTCCAGGTGCCAACAGGTAGCCTTCGTCAAGCATGCGTTGCGCCAAAGGGTCGGTGTCTACGCCAGTGTCTACCCAGCCAAACAGGCCAGCGGGTTCGGCGGCAAAGCTGCAACCCGCTTGCAAAGCCAAGCGGGTGCTGCGGCTGCGGGCGGCATCCAGTCGGGTACGAATACGCTCCGCATGGCGGCGCAAATGGCCTTGCTCCACGCAAATGGCCATGGCTTTTTCTAGCAGGGCGGGGGTGGTTAGGGTAGACAGCAGCTTGGTATCCAGCAGTTTGTCAATCAAGTCCGCTGGGGCAGCAAGATAGCCTACGCGCCAGTTAGGTGCTAGGATTTTTGCAAACCCACTGACATAAATGGTGCGCTGTAGCCCGTCTAATGCACACAGACGGGTAGCATGCGCGGGGGCTAGGTGGCTGTAGGTGTCGTCTTCTACGATGTGAAAATTAAAACGGTTGGCCAGTTGCACGATGCGGTGGGCGCTGCCCGGGCTGAGGCAATAGCCAGTGGGGTTATGGAACACGCTCACGCTCACATACAGCTTGGGGGCATGCTCCTCACAGTACTTGGCCATTACCTCCAAGTCGGGCCCGTCTGGCCCGCGCGGAACCGGCAAAATGCGCATGCCTAGTGCATCTAGCCGCGCAAATTCCACCGCCCAGCCCGGCTCTTCTACCATCACGCAGTCGCCCGCTTTGAGCAGCGTGCGGCTGACAATATCCAGCGCATGGGTAGCGCCAATCGTGGTCATGATGCGCTCGGGCGGGGTGTCAATGGACAAATCACGCAGCTTGGCCGACAGGGCATGGCGCAGGCTACTGTCGCCCAGCGGTTCGCCGTATTTCAGGCTCAAATCCATCAAAGTTTTGTTTTGGGTGATTTTGCGCACCGCTGCGCCTAAAAAGTCTGATTCGAGCCAGTCAGACGGCAGCACCCCCATGCCCGGCTGCGGCCAACCTGCGCCCAAGCCTTTGTTGTGGTGCATCATGCCGCGAATAAGCACCGTGGCATCGATGCGGGCTTGGAGTTTTTGGGTCAACCCGGTGTTAGCGCGCAATGATATGCCGCCGGGGATACTTGCCAA
>JANOYR010000201.1:0-21376 GCA_031428975.1 Polaromonas sp.
AAGGGAGTGCTCTACCACTGAGCCAAATGGGCAAAAACTATCATCTGCAAATTATCTAACGGTATATGGAGCGGGAGACGGGAATCGAACCCGCGTCATTAGCTTGGAAGGCTAGGGTTCTACCATTGAACTACTCCCGCAGGGTCTATCGCCGTTACAGCTACAGATTTCTGCAATTTCCTCTGTCAATACCCCGAGCAATTAAGCTTTGGTGGAGAGAGCTGGATTCGAACCAGCGTACTCGTAAGAGGGCAGATTTACAGTCTGCTGCCATTAACCACTCGGCCATCTCTCCACGGGGAACTCAGAATTATAGTATGTTTTCATGGCTCTTCACAAGTAAAGCGCGGGCTTTTTGTATCCGCAAGATCAGGATATGCACTAGCCAGCCAATGTTGTGCCAGCCCGAAATGCCCACACCCGGCAAAAGGCTGCGGCTGTCGCAACGCAGAAAGTGGCGACGGATGGTTGGCCTGTAGCAACAAGTGCCTATTTGCGCCATGTTGCGCTATCAAATTTCGCTTGGACTGGGCGTGCGCACCCCACAGCATGAATACGATGCCCCGCGTTTGTGCTGCGCAAGCTGCAATGATTGCGTCAGTGAGCGCTTCCCAGCCTTGCTTGGCGTGGCTGGCTGCTTGCCCGTCCTCCACTGTTAAGCTGGTGTTTAAAAGCAACACTCCTTGTTGCGCCCAGCTGATGAGCGAACCATGCGAGGGCGGCGGATGGCCTAGGTCGCGCTGTATTTCCTTGAAAATATTGCGCAAACTGGGCGGTATTTTGACGCCCTTTGCCACAGAAAATGCCAAACCTTCGGCCTGCCCAGCCCCGTGGTAGGGGTCCTGGCCGAGAATCACCACACGCACATCGGCCAAGGCGGTGAGTTTGAGTGCACGCAGGGGGTCACTGGGGTAGACCACCGCACCCGCCTCAAGGCGGGTTTGCAAAAACGATTCCAAGGCGGCAGCGCTGCGCTTGGCCATGAATGTGTGCAATACAGGCAGCCAGTCTACCGCCACGTTGAGGCGCTGCGGCGGCCATTGCACAAGCTGGTTGTGTCCAGCAGACGTGCCAATCCCTACATGTAATCCTTCAGCTGCATCTTTGTCGTTTTCAAACAGTTTTATTGGATGTAATTTGCCTATTGTCGTATTCATATGGTCATAGTATGCTATTTAATATATAGCATATATCATTGCCATGACATTTTTACATTCATGCAAATAAAGCTGCCAAAGCCTCGCCTGGCGCATCTGACCGCATGAAAGCCTCCCCGACCAAAAACGCTTGCACGCCCGCAGCACCCAAGCGCAGCACGTCTTCCCGGGTGCTGATACCCGATTCGGTCACCAGCAGCTTGTCACGCGGCACATCGGGCAGCATGGAAATAGTGGTGTGCAAGTCCACCTCAAAGGTTTTAAGGTTGCGGTTGTTGATGCCCAACAGGGTTTTATGGGGCAGATGATGCAGCCTCAGTGCGCGCGCAAGCTCTGCGCGGTCATGCACCTCAACCAGCACCGCCATGTCCAAATCCAGCGCAATAGCCTGCAAATCAGCCATTTGGGCATCGTCCAAACAAGCAGCAATCAACAAAATACAATCGGCACCCATGGCGCGAGATTCGTAGATTTGGTAAGCATCGACCATGAAATCTTTTCGAAGCACGGGCAGGTCGCAGCTGGCTCGCGCCTGCTTCAAATAGTCCACACTGCCTTGGAAAAACTGTTTGTCAGTAAGCACTGACAAACAGGCAGCGCTAACCAAGGCATCGCTTTTCTTTTTTGACTCGCGGTTTCCATCTGCGTAACTTTGGGCAATATCAGCAGGGATAAAGTCAGCCCTCAGCACGCCTTTGGACGGGCTGGCTTTTTTCACCTCGGCAATGACGGCCGCCTGTCCGGCGCTAATTTTGGCGCGCATAGCGCCCACGTAGTCGCGCACCAGCACGCGGCTTTCAGCATCAGCGCGCATGCTGGCCAATGAACGCGCCGCCTTAGCCGTGGCTACTTCTTGGTGTTTAACTTCTACAATTTTTTTCAGAATATCGCTCATGGGCTGTGCAGGGTAAGGTTGAGAAAAGGGCGCTGAAGATACTTGGCAAGCGGCTGAGTTGTCGCATAATGCCGAGATATCCTTTGGAGACATGCCATGCCTAGCCTTGCGAATCCGACCGCTCCCAACGCATTTTTAGCAGACAACAGTTCGCATGCCACTTACCGCGATTACGACAAACCCGGCATTGACCGTGTGCGTACATTTTATCGGACGAACCACCAGCACCAGACCTATTCTTTTGTCCAAGAGAAAAAAGCCAAGTGGCTGGCATTTAACCAGCGGCGCATGACGCCTTGGGAAGGACTGGACTTTTTGAACACCTTGGTCGACGAGTCTGACCCCGACACCGAGCTGCCGCAGATCATGCATTTGCTGCAAACGGCCGAGGCCATTCGTGCTGACGGCCATCCCGATTGGTTTGTGCTGACAGGTTTTATCCATGATTTAGGCAAAGTGCTGTGCCTTTTTGGCGAACCGCAATGGGCGGTGGTGGGCGACACCTTTCCTGTGGGCTGCAAGCCCAGCAGCTCCATCGTTTACTCCGAATTTTTTGCGCTTAGCCCGGACACCCACGACGCCCGTTACAACACCGAATACGGTGTATATACACCACACTGCGGCTTAGCACAGGTGCATATGTCTTGGGGACATGACGAATACCTGTACCACCTGCTCAAAAGCCACTTGCCCGAGCCCGCGCTCTACATGATCCGCTACCACAGCTTCTACGCTTGGCACCGCGAGGGACAATATGGCCACCTAGCCAATGCACATGACGCGGCGCATAAGCATTGGGTGCAAAAGTTCAACCCCTACGATTTGTACTCTAAGAATCCCAATCCGCCGTCGCTGACTGCGCTCAAGCCTTACTACGAGGATTTAATGGCTAAGTATTTACCGTCTACTTTGCAGTTTTAAGACGGCTTATGCAGTGGTGGCAGTCATCAAGGCTTGCAATTTGCGCATGGCCGCCCCCGAGTCAATGGCATCACGCGCTTTGCTGATGCCATCTTTCACCGACGCGACCACATTGGCGGCATAAAGCGCGGCCGCGGCGTTGAGGATGACAATGTCTTTGGCGGGCTTGAATTGAACCTCGGCTGAATTTTCCAATACTCCTAGCAGCATGGCTTTGGATTGGGCGGGCGTTTCTACGCGCAGTGCGCGGTTACTGCTCATTTGAAAGCCAAAGTCTTCTGGGTGCAGCTCGTATTCAGTGATTTCTCCGTTTTTCAATTCGCCCACCAGAGTCGCGGCACCAAGGCTGACCTCATCCATACCGTCACGTCCATAAACGACTAAGGCATGCTCAGCACCTAATCGCTGCAACGCACGTACTTGAATACCCACCAGATCTGGGTGAAAAACACCCATCAAAATATTGGGTGCACTGGCGGGGTTGGTTAGTGGCCCCAAAATATTAAAAATAGTGCGCACACCCAGCTCCTTGCGAATAGGCGCTACATGTTTCATGGCGCTGTGGTGGTTGGGCGCAAACATGAATCCGATGCCAATTTGCTCGATGCACCGGGCGATGCGCTCTGGGCTGAGGTTGATATTGACACCCAAGGCCTCCAGCACATCCGCGCTGCCCGACTTGCTACTCACACTGCGCCCGCCGTGTTTGCTCACCTTAGCGCCTGCCGCCGCGGCCACAAACATGCTGCAGGTTGAAATATTGAAGGTGTGCGAGCCATCTCCGCCTGTGCCCACGATGTCTACTAGGTGGGTTTTGTTCGCCACATGCACCTTGGTAGAAAACTCGCGCATCACTTGGGCTGCTGCGGTGATTTCGCCTATGGTTTCTTTTTTAACGCGCAGTCCTGTGATCAGTGCCGCCATCATGACAGGGGACATTTCGCCCGACATGATCTGGCGCACCACATGCAGCATTTCGTCATGGAATATTTCGCGGTGTTCGATGGTGCGTTGCAGGGCTTCTTGGGGGCTTATGCTATGGGACATGGTTTGCTCGCTGGTTGTGTGCAGTTGCTTGCCCGATGGCGAAATAGATTGTTTCGCGCGCAAAGCACGCGAATATTACGCAAAGGTGGCTCTATTGATTGGTTATTTTGTGTTTACAAGAAATTTGTTATGTGTCACTGGCCTGCCGTCATACTATGCTATTTAAACTATAGTACTTTGATGCATTTCATTCGTATTTTTCTGCTTTAACGGGCTTCTTACATAGCCAAAACGCTCTGGTAGCTGCGCCACAGGTATTTGCGTCAGCACCCACAGCCCGCTTTCTATGGCTTGTGCTGCAAGCTGTACATCAAGGCTGTGTACCAAGCCAAAGCCAATGTCGCACTCTAGATACACGCGACCAAACTCGTCGGTGATACAGCGCTGTACACGGGCTTCTTGCTCCACATGGTTATGGACGCTGAGCGCTACAGTCTTGTCAGCGCGAGTTTCTGCACTGATGCGCCAGACATGCGGCGTGGCTTCTAGCTCCACAAATACCTGTTGCGGACCATTTTGAAAATACCATGCACCCTCTTCTGTGGATGTGTAGTTGCGGCCAATAAAGGCTATCAGCTTGTCGTGCTGAAGTCGCGAGCCTTTTGCGCCCTGTATGCCACTGGTAAAACTGCCGAGCGCCTGTGCTGCGTCATCGCGCATCCACCACTGCCCGCGCGCATCCAATCCTAACCAGCCGTAGCAGGCGGGCACATTGGGCCACTTAGCCAAGGCTCTGATTACCATTTCATCCATGCCACATTGTCCTGTTTTTTAAGCCCGCATCAGCCATACCCCGACCTCGCGCGGCAGTGCAAACACATTACCCGCTGGCATCGCCCCTTCTGGGAATCCCACGTGTCCACCATTGTGCGGCTGCCACAGGGTAACGCTGGTATTCTCGCAATGCTGAGGCAGACTCGCAAATGGCACAAAACGGTCATTTTGCGCATTCAGCACCAATGCAGGGATTTTGATAAGTCCCAAATGTTGCTTGGCTGACGCACGGTTCCAATAGTCGTTGGTGTCTTTGAAACCATGCAAAGGTGCTGTAAAAACATTGTCAAACGCGTACAAGTCCTCCGAAGCCAGCAATGCCGCACGGTTAAACAATCCCGGATGCAGCGCCAAACGCTCTAGCGCTTTGGGTTTCATGCTGCGCAAAAACATGCGCGTGTACACCAGCCTGTTAAATCCCTGCCCAATGGCGTGTCCGCTCGCTGTCAAATCAATAGGCGAACATACCGAGGCCACTGCGCTCACCTCCTGTGCTGCACTGTAGCCCGCCTCTTGTGCCCAGCGCAGCAGCGCATTTCCCCCCAAAGAAACGCCTACCGCTACGATGCGTCTGAGTGGATACTGCGCACGCATACGGCTCAAAATCCATCCAATTTCTTCATAATCCCCTGAGTGGTAGGCACGCGGCGCACGGTTAATCTCGCCGCTACAGCCGCGAAAATGCGGCACGGCAAACGCATACGCTTTGTCGCCACACCAGCTGGCAAACGCTTGCGCATAATGGCTAGCCGACGAACCCTCTAATCCATGGAAAAGTACTAGGAGCGGCGCTTGACTTGGTATGGCGGCACTACTGAAGTCCACATCTATAAAATCACCATCAGGGGTATTCCAACGCTCGCGCATATACTGCGGCACAACGCCGTGTACTCGCTTAGAAAACAATGCCGGCCAAATGGTTTGGGCCTGCCCTCCCGGCAGCCACCACGGTGCTTGGTATTTCATACGCTCATTATTTTGTAGCATTAGATGACGGCCTGACTGCGACATCGGCAATATATTTCATAAACTTCTACATTTAATGCAAAACCAACGGTGCATCGGAGGCATCTAGTAATTCATGCCCAGTACCCGAGCTGGCATGGTGTGCCACCATTTTCCAGCCTTGCGCTGTTTTATGGTAGACATTGGTGGCAATCACATATGCCTCACGCGGGCCGTCGTGGGTCATTACCTCGATTTTCACCACCACATTGTGCACGCAGCTTGCTAAGGACTCAATCTTGCGCACACGCTCGGGAGTGGCGCGAATGCTGCCGTGGTTGAATATTGCCTCGAAAGCACCGCGAATGGCCAACGCACCCACCAACCGCGGACCGTCGGGATGCACGCATACGACTTCGTCCTCGTCCGCCCAGCAGTCCATCAGCTTGTCGATATCACCCTGTAACAAGGCGGCATAAAAAGCGGCCTCGGTATCGTCGGCGCTGCCGCCCACTATAGCGGCTTGGAGTTTGGCTTTGTTACGCATGTGATAATCCTAACACTGATGAGCCCATGAAAAAAGCCGACTTAGGCATTCCTAAATCGGCTTTTTAATTGGTTGCGGAGGCTGGATTTGAACCAACGACCTTTGGGTTATGAGCCCAACGAGCTACCAGGCTGCTCCACTCCGCGTCATATATGTATTTTACCCTGAATCACGCTGCATTGCAGCATTCAACAGAGAAATAACTTATTCTGGTTTAGCCGCTTCAGCAACCGCGCCATCTGGGCGGTCAACGAGCTCGACAAAAGCCATTGGCGCGTTGTCACCCACGCGAAAGCCCATCTTCAAAATACGGGTGTAGCCACCTGGACGCGCGTTGTAGCGAGGACCGAGCACATTAAAGAGCTTGGTCACGCTATCGCGGTCACGTAGACGGTTAAATGCTAAACGGCGATTAGCCACTGTAGCCACTTTGGCCAATGTAATCATCGGCTCTATCACACGGCGCAGTTCTTTGGCTTTGGGCAGTGTGGTTTTAATAGCCTCGTGCTCAATGATGGAATTCATCATATTACGAAGCATGGCGAGGCGGTGCTCGCTTGTGCGGTTTAGTTTCCGCAGTCCTTGTCCATGGCGCATGGTGCTTTTCCTTTCAGTTTAAATACCAACAGCCGGATCAGGTACTGCTGGGTGCACAATTTTGCATTTGCCGCATGCGGTCAAAATGCTTACTTACGATCGAGGCCTGCAGGAGGCCAGCTTTCTAGTTTCATACCCAAGGTCAAACCGCGTGAAGCGAGCACTTCCTTGATCTCATTCAGAGATTTACGACCCAGATTTGGCGTTTTGAGCAACTCATTTTCAGTGCGTTGGATCAAATCACCAATGTAGTAAATGTTCTCAGCCTTCAGACAGTTCGCTGAACGCACTGTCAATTCGAGCTCATCAACCGGGCGTAACAATATGGGGTCAAATTGTTGGCTGCTACGTTGTGCAGGGGCATCAAAAGCGGCTAATTCGCTGCCTTCGAGTTGCGCAAACACAGCAAGTTGTTCAACCAAAATTTTTGCCGATGAGCGTACGGCATCTTCCGCCGTGACAGCTCCATTCGTTTCAATTTCTATCACTAATTTATCTAAATCCGTGCGCTGCTCAACGCGCGCACTTTCAACTGTGTAGCTTACGCGTTTGACGGGTGAAAAAGATGCATCCAGTACGATCCGTCCAATAGACTTGGTTGGCTCATCACCATAACGGCGCATCGAACCTGGTACATAACCACGGCCTTTTTCAACCTTGATCTGCATATCCAATTTACCGCCCTGCGATAAGGTGGCAATCAGATGCTCTGGGTTGACAATTTCAACATCGTGTGGCGTTTGAATATCGGATGCGGTAACAACACCCGCACCGTCTTTGCGCAATGACAGTGTCACTTCATCACGGTTATGCAATTTAAAAACTACACCCTTCAAGTTCAGCAAGATATTGACAACATCCTCTTGCACGCCGTCTATTGACGAGAATTCGTGCAGTACGCCAGCTATAGTGACTTCTGTGGCGGAGTACCCAACCATCGAAGACAGCAGTACGCGACGTAGTGCGTTGCCCAATGTGTGGCCATAGCCTCTTTCAAAAGGCTCTAGAGTCACTTTGGCACGATTTGCGCCAAGTTGCTCAACATTGATAGTTTTGGGTTTTAGCAGATTGGTTTGCATGCAAACTTTCCTCTCAATACCCCCGACTCGTTACGTCGGTAAGGCTGGTGGAGCACCCCACGTGCCGATGCCTCGGCGGTGTGGGGGACGAAAATGACCCGTAATCTGTGTAGGAAGGCGTATTAAAGCCTACAGATTAACGTGAATACAACTCGACAATCAAAGACTCATTGATGTCAGCACCGAACTCATCGCGGTCAGGCACTTTTTTGAACGTTCCTTCTGCTTTTTCGATATTCACCTCAACCCAAGAAGGCATTCCGACTTGTGTGGCGAGTTGCAAAGCTTCAGCAATACGCACTTGTTTCTTAGATTTTTCGCGTACAGAAATCAAGTCGCCAACCTTCACAGAGTACGAAGGTATATTGACAGACTGCGTTCCAACCATCATGGCTTTGTGTGACACAAGTTGACGTGCCTCTGCACGGGTAGACGCAAAGCCCATCCTGTAGACAACGTTGTCTAAGCGCGACTCAAGCAAAAACAATAAGTTAGCGCCTGTATTGCCTTTTTTACGGTCAGCTTCTTCAAAATAACGGCGGAACTGACGCTCCATAATTCCGTACATCCGCTTAACCTTCTGCTTTTCACGCAGTTGCAAACCGAAGTCTGAAGTGCGCTGACCAGACGTACGTCCATGTTGGCCTGGTTTTGAGTCGAATTTAGCCTTGTCACTGATCGAGCGGCGTGCACTCTTAAGAAATAAGTCTGTGCCTTCACGGCGGGATAATTTAGCCTTAGGGCCTAGCAAACGTGCCACGTGATTTCCTTTTCTTTCATCTGCCGTCTTCCAACGGGAGCTTGGTTACTGTATCGCAACCGAGCAGTGGGCTTACAACGGAAACAAGGCGAACTAATCCGCCTCTACTTGTTGAAGGTATAAACCTTCATTAATTGACAGTAAAACTGTCAATTAAAATTAGATACGGCGGCGCTTTTGTGGGCGGCAACCGTTGTGAGGGACGGGTGTAACGTCGTTGATAGAGGTGATACGAATACCCAGAGCACCTAACGCGCGCACTGAAGACTCACGACCCGGACCCGGACCTTTGATTTCAACATCGAGATTCTTGATCCCCTGCTCTATTGCAGCCCGACCCGCCACTTCTGAGGCTACCTGAGCAGCAAAAGGAGTGGATTTGCGCGAACCTTTAAAGCCTTGACCGCCTGATGACGCCCAAGACAAAGCGTTTCCTTGGCGATCAGTGATAGTGATAATCGTATTATTGAACGAGGCATGCACGTGTGCAACGCCATCGGCCACATTTTTACGAACTTTTTTACGCACGCGCTGTGATGCACTGCTAGCTTGAGCTTTTGCCATATCGTTTTACTTTTCCGATTTATTTCTTAAGAGCCGCTGCACCCTTACGCGGGCCTTTACGGGTACGGGCATTTGTACGTGTACGCTGACCACGCATAGGCAGACCACGGCGATGGCGGAAGCCACGGTAGCAACCGATATCCATCAAACGTTTGATGTTCATCGTCGTTTCGCGTCGCAGGTCACCCTCAATCGTGAAGGCTGCAATAGCATCACGGATTTTTTCCAAATCAGCATCGGTCAAATCTTTGACCTTTTTAGAGTAGGCAATTCCTGTGGTCTCGCAAATTTTGCGAGCGCGTGTGCGCCCAATACCAAAAATGGCAGTCAAGCCAATTTCAGAGTGCTGGTGTGGCGGAATATTAATACCTGCGATACGTGCCATAGTGATCCTTCAACGTGTTCGTCTAAACTTTGGTGAGCGTCAAGGTTAGCCTTGGCGCTGTTTGTGGCGTGGATCAGTACAGATCACACGTACTACGCCTTTACGGCGAATGATTTTGCAATTACGGCAAATTTTCTTTACTGATGCTGAAACTTTCATTTCAAGGTCCTAACTATTAAAGGTCTAATTTTTGAAATTTGCTTTTTTGAGCAGCGATTCATATTGCTGGCTCATCATGTAGTTTTGTACTTGCGACATGAAGTCCATGGTGACAACTACTATGATCAAAAGTGAGGTACCACCGAAGTAAAACGGCACGTTGTATTTTAAAATCAAGAATTCTGGCAACAAGCATACGAATGTAATGTACGCAGCTCCAATTAAAGTTAAGCGCACTAATATTTTGTCAATGTAGCGTGCTGTTTGATCTCCTGGACGTATACCAGGGATGAATGCACCGCTTTTCTTTAAGTTGTCAGCAGTTTCACGGCTATTAAATACCAAAGCGGTGTAAAAGAAGCAGAAAAATACAATAGCGGCAGCATACAAAATCACATAAATAGGTTGCCCTGGCGTGAGGGTGGACGCTATGTCTTTCAACCACCGCATCGACTCGCCAGAACTAAACCAGCTTACCACGGTTGCTGGCAACAAAATAATAGATGATGCGAAAATGGGTGGTATGACACCCGCCATGTTCAATTTCAGTGGCAGGTGTGAGGACTGCCCACCGTACACTTTGTTGCCCACTTGGCGACGTGCGTAATTCACAAGTATCTTGCGCTGTCCGCGTTCTACAAAAACGACGAAATATGTAACACCCACAACCAAAGCAACAATCAATACCGCAACAATGATACTCATAGCGCCAGTACGCACTAGCTCCAATAATCCGCCAACCGCACCAGGAAGACCCGCTGCAATACCACCAAAAATTAGTATGGATATTCCGTTACCCAAACCGCGCTCAGTGATTTGCTCGCCTAGCCACATTAAAAACATGGTACCGGCAGTCAAACTGACAACAGTAGACATACGAAAGCCAACGCCCGGAGACAAAACTAGACCGGCGGAAGCTTCCAATGCCAACGCAATACCAAGCGACTGAAATACAGCTAATCCTAGTGTGCCGTAACGGGTGTACTGTGTGATTTTGCGGCGTCCACTTTCGCCTTCTTTTTTCATTTGCTCAAAAGTTGGCACCACATACGACAACAATTGCATAATGATCGATGCCGAAATGTACGGCATGATACCTAGCGCAAAAACAGTGAAACGGGACAATGCCCCGCCAGAGAACATATTGAATAAACTTAAAATACCACCTTGCTGGCCGTTGAACAACGCTTGAAGTTGCGTAGGGTCAATTCCGGGAACTGGAATGTGTGCGCCCAAACGGTACACAACTAAGGCGAGCAATAAAAAGATAAGCCTGCGACGAAGGTCGCCAAACTTACCAGTTTTTGCCAGAGATGAAGGGGTTGTAGCCACTAGACCTGATTCCAAATGTTCAATATCTGAGCTTAAGCGACGGAGCCGCCAGCCGCTTCGATTGCTGCTTTAGCGCCTGCAGTTGCACCAATACCATTGAGCTTCACTGCAACAGTGATTTTCCCAGTATTGATAACTTTTACCACTTTTGCCATGTGCGCCACAAGACCAGCTTGCTTGAGTGTAAGCATGTCTACATCAGCATGGCCAAGCAGCTCTAGCGAGGCCAAAGTGACTTCTGCGTTGTATTTTAATGTGGTTGATTTAAAACCGCGCTTAGGCAAACGACGTTGCAAGGGCATTTGACCGCCCTCGAAACCAACTTTATGGTAGCCGCCAGAGCGTGATTTTTGACCCTTGTGACCACGACCAGCAGTCTTACCAAGGCCAGAACCAATGCCTCGGCCTACTCTACGCCGTGCTTTTTTAGAGCCTTCAGCTGGAGAAATTGTGTTGAGTTCCATGACTTTCAATCTCACAATACTTTAACAAGGTAGCTGATCTTGTTGATCATGCCACGCACTGCGGGAGTGTCTTCTAACTGGGAAGTAGATCCCATTTTACGAAGACCCAAACCGCGCACAGTCGCGCGGTGGGACTCTTTGCAGCCAATAGGACTGCGTACGAGTTGTACTTTAACGGTAGCTTGGGCTGTCATATTTGTACTCCGGCTTAAGCGAAGATTTCTTCGATAGTTTTGCCACGCTTAGCGGCAACTTCGGATGGAGTGGTGGCATGAGTTAGCGCATCCAACGTGGCGCGAACCATGTTGTATGGATTGGTAGAGCCATGGCTTTTCGCCACGATATCTGTGATGCCCACTACCTCAAAAACAGCGCGCATTGGACCGCCTGCAATGATGCCAGTACCCTTAGGGGCAGGTGCCATCATCACATTAGCAGCACCATGGTGGCCCATCACTTTATGGTGAATTGTGCCATTTTTGAGCTGTACTTTTTTCAAGTTACGACGTGCTTCTTCCATCGCTTTTTGCACTGCGGCAGGCACTTCTTTTGATTTGCCCTTGCCCATGCCAACTCGGCCGTCGCCATCACCAACTACAGTTAAGGCCGCGAATCCGAGGATACGGCCGCCCTTTACCACTTTGGTAACGCGGTTAACCGCGATCATTTTTTCACGCAGGCCGTCTTCCGGGCCTTCTGCGCCCTTGCCCTGCATTTTTGCTTGTACTTTAGCCATGTTTGTATCCAGTATGCTTAAAACTGCAATCCAGCTTCACGCGCAGCTTCTGCCAACGCCTTCACCCGACCGTGGTACGCGAAACCTGAACGGTCAAACGCCACTTTTTCAACACCAGCGGCTTTCGCACGCTCTGCGATCCGCTTGCCAATTGCAGTTGCAGCAGCGGCGTTACCACCTTTGCCAGAACCACCTAAAGACGCACGCATTTCGGCCTCTGCCGTCGACGCACTGGCCAGCACTTTGTGTCCATCGCCAGAGATGACTGATGCATAAATATGCAAATTGGTACGTGTAACCGCTAAACGTGCCACCCCTTGAATCGCAATACGAATGCGGGTTTGGCGTGCACGGCGCAGACGCTGTTCTTTTTTCGTCAACATAGATCTGCTCCTTATTTCTTCTTAGTCTCTTTGATGGTGATCTTCTCATCCGAATAACGGATGCCCTTGCCCTTGTAGGGCTCGGGTGGGCGCGTAGCGCGGATTTCAGCCGCAATTTGACCTACGCGCTGGCGATCAGCACCTTTGATGATGATTTCTGTTGGCAACGGTGTTTCAACTTTGATACCGACTGGCATATCAAAATTGACCGGATGCGAATAACCCACCACTAAGTTGAGTTTTGTGCCTGTTGCTTGGGCTTTGTAACCCACGCCAACTAAATTGAGTTTTTTCTCAAATCCTTTGGTCACACCAACTACCATGTTGTTGACCAACTGGCGAAGCGTGCCAGTCATGGCATTGGCTTCTCGGCTATCGTTAGCAGGCGAAAAACTAAGCTTTCCAGCATCATTTTTAACACTAACTAACGCATTATTAGCCAACAGCAGGGTACCACCTGCACCTTTGACACTGATATTATCAGCGCCCAGAGCCACTTCCACGCCAGCTGGCACGGTTACGGGCATTTTTCCAATTCGGGACATATTAGTTTCTCCTTCTATGTGCCGATTACGCGACGTAGCAAAGTACTTCGCCACCGACACCGGTTGCGCGCGCTTTACGATCGGTCATCACGCCCTGAGGCGTAGTAACAATTGCCACGCCCATGCCGTTTTGAACTTGAGGAATGGCACCGCAGCCTTTGTAAACACGCAGACCAGGGCGGCTAACACGCTCAATACGCTCAATCACCGGACGACCAGCGTAGTATTTCAAAGCAATCTGAAGTTCAGCTTTGCCTGCGTCTTGCACAACTTTAAAGCCGTCAATATAACCCTCGTCCTTGAGGACTTGGGCAATAGCAACCTTGACTTTAGAAGAAGGCACAGATACCGAAACTTTGGCGACCATTTGCGCATTACGAATGCGGGTCAACAAGTCGGCGATGGGATCACTCATGCTCATTTGTGTTACTCCTGCCGATTACCAGCTAGCTTTGGTGATGCCGGGAATCTCACCAGCAAACGCCATTTCACGGATTTTGGCGCGAGCCAAGCCGAATTGGCGGAATGTACCACGCGGACGACCCGTGATTGCACAGCGGTTACGCTGGCGATTAGGGTTGGCATTGCGCGGAAGCTTATTCAAACCCAGACGCGCGGTTGCACGCTCGTCGTCAGTTTTAGAAGCGCTGCCTGCAATAAGCTTGAGTTCAGCGTATTTTTTAGCAAACTTAGCTGCGAGCTTGTCGCGCTTGAGTTCACGTTGGATGAGTGCCATTTTAGCCATGCGTCACCTCAGTTCTTGAATGGGAAACGGAAACCAGTGAGAAGCGCTTTGCACTCTTCGTCTGTCTTCGCTGTGGTGGTAATGCTGATATTGAGACCGCGCAAAGCATCTACTTTGTCGTATTCAATTTCAGGGAAAATAATTTGCTCTTTGACACCGATGTTGTAGTTGCCACGGCCATCAAATGCACGGCCGGAGATGCCACGGAAATCTCGCACCCGAGGCAAGGCCACGGTAACAAAGCGGTCTAAGAACTCATACATGTGCTCGCCACGCAGCGTCACCATGCAACCGATTGGCAAACCTTCACGGATCTTGAAGCCTGCGATTGGCTTTTTAGCCTTGGTAACCACAGGTTTTTGGCCTGCGATTTTGGTCAGGTCGCTTACCGCGTTGTCCATGACTTTTTTATCAGCCACCGCCTCAGATACACCCATATTGAGCGTTATCTTGGTGATGCGCGGCACCTGCATCTTGCAGGTGTAGCCGAACTTGGTCATCAGTTCGGGTGCAATTTTATCGATGAAAATTTGTTTGAGACGTGCCATGTTGTTTCCTATTAGGCTGCCTTGATTTCCAAGCCGCTGGACTTGAACACACGAATGCGCTTGCCATCAGCCGAAACCTTGATGCCCACACGGTCAGCTTTGCCAGATGCCGTGTTGAATATCGCGATGTTGGACTGGTGCAAAGGCATTGATTTTTCAACAATGCCGCCTGTCGTATTTTTCAAAGGATTTGGCTTGGTGTGTTTTTTCACCAAATTAATTCCCTCGACCATGACATGGCTGTCACCGGTACGCTGCGAAACTTTGCCGCGCTTACCTTTGTCGCGTCCTGCAATGACGATGATCTCGTCACCTGTTTTGATTTTGTTCATAGTCGCCTAGTCCTTAGAGAACTTCAGGTGCCAAGGACACGATCTTCATGAACTTCTCGCCACGCAATTCGCGGGTCACTGGTCCAAAAATACGGGTGCCAATTGGCTCGAGTTTGTTGTTGAGCAACACAGCTGCGTTGCTGTCAAATTTCACCAAAGAGCCATCGCCACGGCGAATGCCTTTTGCCGTGCGAACGACTACAGCGCTATAGACTTCGCCTTTTTTGACGCGGCCACGTGGCGCACATTCTTTAATGCTGACTTTAATAACATCACCGACGCTTGCATAGCGGCGCTTAGAGCCGCCCAGCACCTTGATGCATAAAACAGACTTGGCGCCGGTGTTATCGGCGACTTCTAGTCGAGATTCAGTTTGGATCATGTCGTTTAATTCCAACTTGATGCAGCTGCGCATCACTATTGATACGCTTTGCTGATTCAGTCTTGGCCCTGTCGGCACCTTTGATGGGCATTTGCTTGTGCAAACATTCCGCCATTGGCTTCGCTTAGGATTGCCCTACACTATTTTTGTGCAGAGCCTTAAATTATGCCACAGTTTCTAAGCTTTTGTCAATCTGCGCCAACTAACAACATTTTTGCTGTGTACTTCGTGCAGTCTGGGCGCATTTACAACAGTTGTTCCGAGTTCTCATGCTTGAGCGAACATATCGACCATTTTTTGTTCTATGACTCCAAATACAGACTGTCCGTTTAAGGGGTTCGCCTCTATGCGTATGGTGTCACCAAATTTCATGTAGTCGGTGCTGGGCTTGCCGTCTAGTATTGTCTCAATTGCGCGTTTTTCAGCGATGCAGCTGTAGCCTTTGGGCCACTGCTTCTTACCATCCGCCTCAACGCCTTTGTTGCTAACTGTGCCACTGCCTATGATCGAACCAGCCCGCACATTGCGTGTTTTACACAGGTGGGCAATCAGCTGTCCGAAGTGAAAAGTCATCTCCGGTCCGGCATCACACATGCCCACTGTGCGGCCATTCCATGCGCTGGTGATGGTCATGTGCAAGCGCCCCGCTTTCCAGGCCGTGCCTAATTCGTCCAAAGTGACACACACTGGGCTGAATGCTGTGGCGGGTTTGCTTTGTAGGAAACCAAAGCTTTTAGCCAGCTCATCGGGAATGAGGTGGCGCAAGCTCACGTCGTTGGCAAGCATCACCAGGCGTATGCCGTCTAGCGCCTGCTCGGGTGTGCAGCCCATGGCGACATCAGCGGTCACCACGGCCACCTCGGCTTCAAAGTCGATACCGAATGATTCGCTGGGCACTGGAACGTCGTCGCGTGGCCCCAAGAAATCGTCGCTGCCGCCTTGGTACATCAAGGGCTCTGTGTAGTAGTTAGCAGGTACTTCGCTGTGCCGCGCCAGCCGCACTAGCTCTACATGGTTGATATAGGCTGAGCCGTCTGCCCATTGGTAGGCGCGGGGCAACGGTGCCATGCACTGTTTGCTGTCAAAAGCAAAGGCATGGCGAGCCTTGCCGTTGTTGAGCGTTTCGTACAAATCCTGCAACTGCGGGCTTAGAAAATTCCAATCGTCGAGCACCTGCTGTAGTTTGGTGGCAATGCCCGTCGCATAATGGGCGGTGTTTAAATCGCGTGAGACAACAACGAGCGCACCGTCTCGTGTGCCGTCTTTGTAAGTGGCGAGTTTCATGGTTTTTACCTTCTCATAAGTGGGTGGCCTATGATACTCCAGCATCCGTTTTATTACGGCTGGTGAAACGCATTTCTCTAATCGTAATTTCTACAACGTAAAATACTATATTATTCATAGCGTACTTTGACCATATGACCATGACATTGCCCTTATTTTCTGTAAAACTTTACGTTGCATGCTGTTCTACGGCTGCTGAGCGCTTGGCATGAAAGAGCGCACTGGAATTCAGTCAGTCGAGGTCGGTTTTGCACTGGTGCAGGCGCTGGCCCATGCCAATGCACCCCTGATGCTGCGCGATTTGGCGCAATCTGCGGGCATGAATGCGGCAAAGGCGCACCGCTATTTGGTCAGCTACCAGCGCTTGGGATTGGTGGTGCAAGACACGCAGTCCACCCGTTACGACCTCGGGCCCGAGGCTTTGATGTTAGGGCTTGCTTCTCTATCGCGCATTGATGCTGTTGGATTAGCACGCGAGCGCTGTACGGCGCTTTTGGGGCTTGCTGGGCAAGTCACTGCTGTGGCGGTCTGGGGCAACCGCGGGCCGGTGATTGTGCATTGGGCTGAAGCTGCACGTTCCGTCACGGTGAACCTGCGGCTAGGCGATGTCATGCCCCTGCTCACGTCTGCCACAGGGCGCTGTTTTGCGGCCTTTGAACCGCCCGAACTGGTGCGTCCTTTGCTGCAAACAGAGCTTGCACAGGCCGCCCGACTGCCCCGCGCGGGCGTGCCGAGCAATGCTGCCGAACTCAAACTGATGCTGTCGCAAGTGCGCAAAGCGGGCATCGCTATGGCTGACGGTAGCCTGATCCCCGGAATTATTGGCTATTGCGCACCCGTCTTCGACTCTAGTGGCCGGCTGGTTCTGGGCTTGGTAGGCATGGGCCCCGCATCGCACATGGAGGCCAACCCGCTAGGCGCGCAAGCCTGCACCTTGGCAGCAGCCGCGCAGTCACTCTCGCGCGATCTGGGCTATGCGGTTTAAATTATTTTTACCGCTATTAGCTATAGTATTAATAGCGCACTATGCCGTATTGAATGCGACATTTGCCAATTTTTCTTTAAACTCCCCAAGCTCTGCAACAGCTTGGAATACACGCAATCTGCAGCAAGTTGCTGCGCCGCAAGCCAGCGCCCACTTGCAAAACAGCAGCCAACCCCGCCAACCCGCCCTCACACCGCGCCCACTAGCTGACCCACAATCTGTCCCGCCCGCGCAATCTGCCCCGCCGCAAGCGCAGGAAAGCATTGCCCCAGCGGAATCCGCAGCGCTGGCCAGTGCCCATGCCCCAGTGCATTCTGCGGCGATAGAGAAAACCACCGTTACAGCAATAGATACGTCATCTGTCAATTCAAAAAGCATAGCATTTAACACGCCCACGGTTGCGGCGCACGACACCATGGCGGCGGCCTCTGTGCCCCGCACACTGCGGGAGGCCTCTGGCGGCGCCGGCATTGGGGCTTCAGCAGCCTACAAAATCCCGGCCTCGGCTACGCTGCGCTTTGTAGGCACAGGATCTTCGGGCAGCCAGCCCCTGCAAGCCAGCGGCTTGTTGCAATGGCGCCATGACGGCACACAGTACGAGGCCAAATTAGAGGCAGGCGCTCTGTTTTTTACAGCACTCACGCAAACCAGCGTTGGCGCAATTGGCCCATTAGGCCTGATGCCTGTACGCTTTTTGCACAAAACACGCAGTGAACAAGCGGCACATTTTGAGCGCGACGCAGGCCGTATCAGCTTTAGCAACCAAAAAAGCCCCGCCCCATTGCTAAACGGGGCACAAGACCGCCTGAGCATTTTGCTGCAATTGGGCGCTTTGCTCGCTGGCCAAGCGCCCAACGCAGCGCGTGCCATCACCTACACCATCCAAACTGCCAGTGCCACCGAGGCTGACCAATGGCTTTTTACGGTGGAGGGCGACGAAATGCTGAGTTTGCCCGCAGGCAATCAGCTAGCGACCAAACTGCAGCGCATGCCGCGCAACGCCTACGACGACCTCCTAGAAATTTGGTTTGCTCCCAGTTTGGGCTACCTGCCGGTGCGCATTCGCCAGACGCAAGCCAAGGGCGATGTGACCGATTTGCAGCTGCGCAATGCCAGCAGCCCTTGAAGTTTCATGCGCCGTGGCCACATAAAGCGGGTATTTCGAGGACAATCACCGTATGCACATGCTTTATGACTCCGAATCCTTTGTAGTGGTTCACATGCAGGCCGAATTTGCCGCCTCGGCTTTTATGCTGGCCAAAGGCGAACGCGCCGAAATCCCTTCGGCGCTGGACGCGCCGCGACCCACCGATGCGTTGAGCAGCCCAGATGGCCCACGGCTAGCACGCCACGGCTTTGAAATTGTGGACAAACGTTCGGGCAAAGAAGTGTATTTGGACGGCTCATGGGCGGAGCTGTTTCAAGAGCAAATCAACGCTTGGCATGCCAACACACCCACCCAAGAAGAAGTCGAAGAGCAACTAGAGCGCTACGCGGCTTTGGCACAAAATCCCGTGCTTTTGCACTGAGCCCACCCCCCCACAGGCTGTTACACCACTTTCAGAGCGCGCGTTAGCATCAAGGCGCTGATGTCTTGGCACAACAGCTCTGCATTGACTTTTGTCAAGTTTAAAAGATCGTCAAAGCAGTAGTTTTGTTCGATCAAATGGCGTATCAGTACCGCGTGACGCGGCAACAACAAATGTGACGAGACCTGCGGCATGCGCCGCAACTGCAAAGGACGCGATCCCACCTCTGGGGGCAGCTCCAGCAACGACGTGGCATCGTATTGCCCGTACTGCCACAGCAAATCCCATAAGTCGTGCTCCACAAAGCTGCTCGGCGTTGCGCCAGCGCCTGCGGGGCGCGTCAATGCCGTCATAAAGTTTAAATCTTCGGCCTGCAAATCTTCACGAATGCCCACCACGGGAGAAGACTTAGACATTACAGCGACCAACTTAGCGCCCGCGACGATTTGCAATGATTTTCCTGAAGCAATCTGTCTGGCAGCCCAAATTTCGCGGCCCACCAGCGCCGCTACGCGCACTGCCAGCGGCTCTTTTTCAAGGCTCACATTGAAATTATTGAGGCGTTCTTGGGCGGCGGCTTGCCACTTTGTGGCTTGCGGAAATTGGCTGTATTGCCCCACCCGCATCGAGGAAGGCTGCCAACGAAAATCGCTGCCCGGCATCGAGACCGGTTGGCTTGATGCCACAGAATCTAAGCCAATGGGCTTGGTTTTTTCGTGGTCATCGGGGCGCATTGCGCCGCGCACGCGCTGCCTCAAATCCGCCAAGTTGAACATGTAGGGTGCTTCCTGCGAGTCGCTGCGTCGGCGTCTACGGTCAGGATGGAGCGTACGTCAACACCCTAACATTTTATGCTTAGTGCGCTAAGAAATGGTATTTTCTAGCTACAAAGGCTTATATTTTGCTTAAATTGCCACAAATAGCCTGAGCTTATGCATGCTTTTGGATACTTGCAGCCACTGTGCCCACAATTTGGTCGATGTGCGATTTCTCCACAATATAGGGCGGGCAAATCACCAAATTGTCTCCCGCCGGGCGAACAAGCACCCCTTGGTGGTAGCAGTCTAGAAAAATGTCATACGCCCGCTTGCCCGGCGCGCCCGCTATGCTGGCCAGCTCCACCGCGCCGGCCAAGCCCAGCGCGCGGATGCCGATCACATTGGGCAGGCCTTTGAAGGCTTGGTGCATGGCGTCGCCCAACACTACGCCCATCTGGCCTGCGCGTTCAAAGAGGTTTTCTTCTTTGAACAAATTAAGCGTGGCAATGGCCGCAGCGCAAGCCACGGGGTGGCCGCTGTAGGTGTAGCCGTGGAAAAACTCGGTGGCGTGGTCGGGCGACTTGGCGTTGGCATCCAAAAACGCTTGGTAAATATGCTCGCGGCAAATCACCCCGCCCAGCGGGAACACGCCATTGGTGACGCATTTGGCAAAATTGAGCATGTCGGGCACCACGCTATAAAAGTCGGCAGCAAAATTCACCCCCATGCGGCCAAAGCCGGTGATCACCTCGTCAAATATCAGCAAAATGCCGTGTTTGTCGCAAATCTCGCGCAAACGCTTCAAATAACCTTGGGGCGGCAAATACCAGCCCGCGCTGCCCGACACCGGCTCCACAATGACGGCCGCCACATTGCTCGCGTCGTGCAGCGGCAAAATGCGGTTTTCCAGCTCGGTCAAAATGTCTTCTTGCCAGACCGGCTCTTGGCCATGAATATAGGCGTGGTTGACAGGGTCGTGGATAAAGCGCATATGGTCTACGCGCGGCAGCATAGCCGAGCCATAGACTTTGCGGTTGGCCGGAATGCCGCCCACGCTCATGCCCCCAAAACCCACGCCGTGGTAGCCGCGCTCGCGGCCAATGAAGACATTGCGGTGGCCTTCGCCACGCGCGCGGTGGTAAGCCAGCGCCAGCTTCATCGACGTGTCAGCGGCTTCTGAACCCGAATTGCAAAAAATCACCTTGTTCAAGTCGCCCGGTGCCATGCCCGCAATCATTTCAGCGGCTTTAAAGGCTTGGTCGTTGGCGGCGTTAAAAGCGGTAGCGTAATCTAGCGTGTCGAGCTGCTTTTTTATAGCTTCGTTGATTTGTCTGCGGCCATGGCCCGCGCCCACGCACCACAGGCTGGAGATGCCGTCCACCACCTGGCGGCCATCGTGGGTGGTGAAATGCATGTCCTTGGCCGCCACGAAAACCCTGGGATCCACACGAAAATGGCGGTTAGGCGTGTAGGGCAACCAAAAATTGTCCATCGAAAAATCGTTAAAAGCCATGGCAAACTCC
>JANOYR010000202.1:0-18225 GCA_031428975.1 Polaromonas sp.
TTGGAGTTTTTAGAAGAAGTGGGGCTAGGCTACCTCACGCTAGATCGCGGTGCGCCCACCTTGTCGGGTGGCGAGGCGCAGCGCATTCGGCTGGCTGCCCAGCTGGGCAGCAATTTGCAAGGCGTGTGCTATGTGCTCGACGAGCCGACGATTGGCCTGCATGCGCGGGACAACCAAATATTGCTCAACGCCTTGCACAAGTTGGGCGACAAAGGCAACACACTGGTCGTGGTGGAGCACGACGAAGACACCATTCGCCGCGCTGACCACATCATTGACATAGGGCCCAGCGCTGGCAAACGCGGTGGGCGCTTGGTGGCGCAGGGCAGTGTGGCCGATGTGTCGGCTGTGGAGGACTCTGCTACGGGGCGCTATTTGCTGCATGCCATCAAGCATCCATTGCATCCGCGCAGAGCGGTGGACAGTGCCTTGTCTGTCATTCCAGAATACAAATCGGGTTTTGTCCCCAAGCCCGAAAAACCGTCCAAATCCAAGTCTAAAACGCAGCAAAACACCACGCCAACATCGGCAGACGCCCTGCCTGAGCAGCAGCACCTGCACGTGCGCCACGCCAATTTGCACAACCTGCAAAATGTAAGCGTAGATGTGCCGCTGCACCGCTTGGTCGCCATCACAGGCGTGAGTGGCTCTGGCAAATCCACGCTGGCGCGTGATGTGTTGCTATCGAACGTATACGCCGCTGTGACCGCCAAAGGCATAGGCCGCGAGGCGGGTAACCGCGCAGCCGCATTTGCGGCATGGACGGGCTGCGAGCGCATCGACGGCTGGCAGCAAATTGACCGCGTGCTGGAAGTAGACCAAACCCCCATTGGCAAAACTCCGCGCTCATGCCCCGCTACCTACATTGGTTTTTGGGATGTGATTCGCAAGCTGTTTGCCGAAACCTTAGAGGCCAAGGCACGCGGCTATGGGCCTGGCCGCTTTAGCTTCAATACGGGCGAAGGCCGCTGCCCAGGCTGCGAAGGCCAAGGCATGCGCACCATTGAGATGAGCTTTTTGCCCGACGTGAAAGTGCTGTGCGAGGTGTGCGCGGGCGCACGCTTTAGCCCCGAGACGCTGGCCGTGAGCTGGCGCGGCAAAAGCATTGGCGATGTGCTGCAAATGGAGGTGGACGAGGCGGTGGAATTTTTTGCCGCCATGCCCAATATCAGCCACCCCCTGCAATTGCTCAAAGACGTGGGCTTGGGCTACCTCACGCTTGGGCAACCCTCGCCCACACTGAGCGGCGGCGAGGCGCAGCGCATCAAGCTGGTCACCGAGCTGAGCAAGGTGCGCGACGACATTGCCCGCCGTGGCCAAAAAGCACCCCACACACTCTATGTGCTGGATGAACCCACAGTAGGCCTGCACATGGCCGATGTAGAAAAACTCATCCACGTGCTGCAACGCCTCGTCTCAGGCGGTCACAGCGTGGTGGTGATCGAGCACGACTTAGATGTGATTGCCGAGGCCGATTGGGTGATTGACTTGGGGCCGGAGGGCGGCAAAGAGGGTGGGCAGATTGTGGCGCAGGCTACGCCTGAGCAATTGGTGACGCTCAAAAGCCATACTGGGGAAGCTTTAAAGCGCGTATTGCACCGAAGCGCTGCTAGATTGGGCTAAACCTTAAATTTTGAGGGGTTTAGCACGATGTCACTGTAGTATGGTCATAGTGTGCTATGAATTAGTGAGTATTTAATTTTGATATGCACTATTTGCAAGCAGTGCATGCGCCATTTGTGCAAAGCCCTCGCCGCGTGCCCCTTGCGTCACGTAGCGGGGCTTGTGCACCAATTGCGGTAAAAACCGCGCAATATTGGCCACCCCCACGCTGTGGGGGAAGGCTTCAAACATCAGCGCGTCATTGGTTGAGTCGCCAATGAACACCCAGCGCTGCATCTCGGCACTTAAATCACGGCCATACAGCTGGCGCACGATCCAGTGCGCACCCGCCAGCTTGTTGTGTGCTCCAAACCAGCCATTGATGTGGATGCTGCTCACCGTGGCTTGCATGCCACCCTCTTGCATGATGCGCAGCACTTGGGCGATATGCGCAGGCGCTAAATGTGAGAACTCGCTGTGGTCAATGGCGACATCGGTTTCGCGGCCTGCGCTGTCTTGCGCTATTTGAGCGCCGGGTACTTCGCGCAATACGCGCTGCACCACGATTTGCATTTTGGCGTAGTTCTGGGCGCGCATAGTAGCATCTTGTTGGTATATTTTTAATAGCACACTATGACCATTCGACGGTGACATTGCCTGTTTTGTCTGTAAAAAAAGCGCCGAAGAACCATTTTCAGCCACAATGGCATCCACAGGCCAAGGTGCAAGTCCTTGCGCTGCATCGCCGTAGGCAAAGGGCGCACTCCAGCCAATCGGGCGGCCCGTGATGGCAATCACCGCTAGCCCCGCCGCTTTCAAGTCATGCAAAGCCGCCAATGCATCGGGCGTGATCGCGCCGTCCGTGGTCAGTGTGTCGTCAATGTCCGTAAAAACGCCTACAAATGGCGCGTAGCCCTCAAAACTCGATGCGGTGAGGGCTTGCACGGCGCGTGTTGTGTAGGGCTATGGCGGGCAAATCGGTCAGCGCGGCAGCAGCACGCGACCCGGCGACAGGGGTTTGGCAAATGTGGATGGATTCCATGGGGACACCAAAGCCTTATAGCTGGCGATACTGTCGCGGGTGGATGCCACAGCGCAACTCCCGGAGTCTGCGTGTTGCAGCGCAATAGAGAGTTTTTTCTCAGCTATATCGCCTAATTTGTGTTCAAAATCGTCGCTTGCAGGGCAACTTGCTGCAAAGCCTGCGGTGTAGCCGCCGAAACCTTTTGCGTTGACACCGTCAAACTCTATGGCGAAGTAGCTCAGGCCACAATTGTCGTGGGCCGAAAAGCCATAGGGTTTGCCACAGGTCGATGAACCCACTAGCACTACATCCACGTCGATCCCGCGCAGGCCATTGATGACGGCTTCGCTGGCTGAGCAGCTGTCGCCCGAGCTGAGGATGTAGACCTTGGATAAATTCAGTCGCGGCAGCGCCGTGCCTTGGGCAAACTTGGGGGCTGCTACTTGGTCAGCAAACTGCACGGTGCTGACAAATTTGTACACATTGGCGGCGGTTTCGGCGCTGCGTTTGTTATTAAAACGCAGTTGCTCTAGGGTTTTGCCGTCAGAGCTGGCGCTTGCAAGCATGGAGGCCAAGCTTTGGGCAATGAACACATAGCCCCCACTGTTGTAGCGCAAATCCAAAACCACATCCTGTATGGCTGCGGCTTTGAGGGTGTTCACCGCGTCGATGAGTTTGTCTTGCGAGCCTGCGGTGAAGCCGTGAAAGTCGATGTAGCCCACCTTGCGCCCTAGCGGGCTGGTGACGGTTTTGACTATTGGCACGGCATCTTCGGCTACGGTCACTGCGTTGAGCGTGATGCTGCGCAGGGCAGCTGCTGGTGTGTCGCGGTAGGTGAAAGTTACCGAAGCGTTGGCCGCATTGGGATACCACACCCGTGCGACTTCGCCTGAGGTAATGGCCTCTAGCTGGCCGCCTCTGGCCATGCCCGCAGCAGCCGCTGGGCTATTGGGCTCTATGTAGGCCACGCGGATTTTTTTTGCCAAGTCTTCTTTCCAGGTGATGCCATAGCCCACGTTCACTCCCGTGACCAAACTGCTGGCATCGGCTTTGCTCACCACGAAGCTGAAGCGGTCTTTGGGCAGCTTGTTAGCATCGAGCGTCTCGGTCAGCAGGCTATAAAAGTAGGCCGATACCGATGTGTAATTGCGTGCATCCACACTGCGCACTTCGTCGTACCACAGGTAGTCGTCGTTGAGCAAATAGCGGCTAAAGCGCTTTTGGCCCTCCAGCGTGCACACGTTGGCCGCTGACTCTGCCGATGCCAAGGGAGAAAAATCAACACTGCTGTAGCTGGAGCTGCTGCTTGCCACCGCGCAAGTTGCAGGGCCTCCAATACAAGTCCCTGGATTCCCGCCACCACCTCCGCAGCTTGCCAATAGGGCGATGCTGGAAGCAATTAGCAGCAGCCGTGCATAGGGTTTTTGCATCGCCGCGACAGCGCGCATAGAAATCATCGGTGCAGGCATAGTTGTTTTCTCAGTGGCGTGGGTGCTCAGTCATCAGTGGCATGTTTTTACCACACTCAGCTAGCCTGTAAAGCCAGCCCCGCATGCTCGCGTAGCGGGTGAAAGTGAATTTTAGGAAACCGCTCTTGCGCCAGCCGCACGTCATAGGGCGAGGTGGTCAGATACGCCAGTGTTTCTGCCGCATCGGTGGCCATGCGGGCAGGGTAAGCATCCATGAAGGCGCGCAGTTCCTCGCGCGAATCGGCAGTGATCCAGCGTGCGCCCACATAGGTGCAGCCTTCTAGGCGCACATCAGCATCGTATTCGGATTTAAGGCGGTGCTGCACCACTTCAAACTGCAACTGGCCAATAGCGCCCAAGAGCATCGCCCCGCCCATGCTGGGCTTAAAGACTTGAATCGCCCCCTCTTCGCCTAATTGCGCCAAGCCTTGCTGCAACTGCTTGGTGCGCAGCGGGTTCTTTAGCCACACGGTCATGAACAATTCAGGCGCAAAAAACGGCAGGCCAGTGAACTGCAAGGCCGCACCGTCCGTAATCGTGTCGCCCAGTTGCACACCGCTGTGGGTGGTAAAACCGATAATGTCGCCCGCGTAAGCCTCTTCCACCGCCTCGCGCCGCTGGCTCATGAAGGTCACCACCGAGGTGGGGCGCATCTCTTTAGCGGTGCGCTGCACCTTGAGCTTCATGCCGGGGGTGTATTTGCCCGAGCACATGCGCACAAAGGCAATGCGGTCGCGGTGGGCCGGGTCCATATTGGCTTGCACCTTGAACACCACGCCCGCAAAGGCGCTGTCTTCGGGCTGAATCTCTTTCACCACGGGCTGCTTATTCACCATGAGCGAACTGGTGCGTGAACGCGGTGAGGGTGCTAGGTCTACCAGTGCGTCCAGCACTTCCATTACGCCAAAATTGTTCACACCCGAGCCAAAGAACACGGGGGTTTGCTTGCCTGCTAAAAACAGGTCGCGGTCAAAAGCGGGGGCTGCGCCAGCTACGAGCTCGATGTTTTGCTCGGCTAACGTGAAGTCGTGGCCAAAACGGGTGCGCAGGGAGTCAATTTCAGTCAGTGGCACGGTGGTAAAGTCTTGCGGGCGGCGGTCTGAGCCACTTTCAAACACCGTCATGGCCTGCGTCGTTAAATTCACAATGCCTGCAAAGCCTTTGCCTTGGCCCACAGGCCATGTCATGGGCACACAGGGCATGCCCAACTCGCGCTCCACCTCGTCCAATATGTCCAGTGGGTCGCGCACCTCGCGGTCCATTTTGTTGATGAAGGTGATGATCGGCGTATCGCGCTGGCGGCACACTTCAATCAGCCTGCGCGTTTGCGCCTCCACGCCGTTGGCCGCGTCAATCACCATCAGGGCGCTGTCCACCGCAGTGAGCACGCGGTAAGTGTCCTCGCTAAAGTCTTTGTGGCCGGGCGTGTCCAGCAGGTTAATCACATGCTCGCGATACAGCATCTGCATCACCGAGCTGGCCACCGAAATTCCACGCTGCTTTTCAATCTCCATCCAGTCGCTGGTGGCATGGCGCGTGGCTTTGCGCGCCTTCACCGAGCCCGCAATTTGAATCGCGCCCGAGAACAACAACAGTTTTTCAGTGAGCGTGGTTTTGCCCGCATCGGGGTGGGAGATGATGGCAAAGGTGCGGCGGCGGCGGGTCTCGTTGGCGTAGGTCACGGTGGTTTTCGCTAAAAGTGTTCGGATAAAAGACAAAATTCAAAATTCACACTTCGAATTCAGTGTTGACTGGTGGGGAGTTAATCGGTGCTAATGTGTTCTGGAATATCGCGGGCTTGGTGCAGCACCCGCACAAGCTCAATGCGCTCAGGCCACTCTAAGTAAAAAACCGCATAGGGAAAGCGCGACAAACCCCAAAAACGCAAGGTCAATGCAGCGCCTTCTTGCGCGTACTTGGGTGAGCCAGTCCCAGGAAAGCGGCTGATATGCGCCAGCGCTTGGTCATAGGCCTCGATGAATTGAAGCGCTACCTCGGGCGATGCCTCGTTTAAATAATAATCCGTTGCCCCATCAATGTCTGTTGTGGCGCTGGCAGACGGTACACAAGGCTTCACGCTGCCTTACGGGTCGTCGCCCGATGCGCTTCAATGCGTGCAAGTAAGTGGGCCTTGTGCTCATCCCATGGTCTGCCCGGGCCAGAATCTAGCCCTTCTTGTATCAGCCACTTAAAGCGCTCTTCCTTGGCTAAATTTTCATCCTTGCGCACGAGCTCACGCACGTATTCACTGGTCGAGCTGTAGCTGCGCGCCTTGATGCGTGCATCCACAAAAGACTTAAGGTCTTCAGTGAGGGAAATGTTCATGGTTACAGTAGTCATGGCATGTATTTTAGCGCATTGGCAAAGATTGCCAAATCCTCGCCAATGTACTAAAAATAATATAATCTAACATGTTATAAAAAATGGACAGATCTATGAACTTCAGCATCCACCTGCCCCAGCCCCTGTTGATTAACCTCGACCATTACGTCAAAACCAACAAACTCAGCCGCAGCGGCGTGGTGCGTGAGGCAGTGGAGAGCTATTTGGCGCAAAAAACCAAAAGCGAATGGTCGCCTGAAATGCTCGCTTGGATGCAAGAAGGCTTACAGCCAGGATTCAAGCCAGATATTGACGATGGCCCAGACTTTGACGCCATAAGGCGCGAAGCCAACGAAAGCTGGGAAATCAATACAGCACGCAACCTCAAAGACTTTGACGCATGAAATACCTGCTGGACAGCAACGCAGTGAGCGTGTGGGCTAAACGCAGCTCCAACACCTTTTTATCGCATTTGCTCAACGTCTCGCCCAAAGATTTGTGCATCAGCAGCATCGTGGAAGTGGAGGCGCTTTTTGGCATTGAACTCAAGCCGCAGTTTTCATATCTGCAAGCTTTGCAGTCTTTATTGCGTGAGTTGCCAGTTGTTGATTTTGACTCTGCGAGCGCATTGCAAGCCGCCAAAATACGCGCCCATTTGCAGCGCATCGGCCGTCCTATTGGCTCGTACGACGCGCTGATAGCCGCTACCGCCATGGCGCACGGCCTGATAGTGGTTACCCACAACACCCGCGAATTCGGACGTGTGGAGGGTTTGCTGGTGGAAGATTGGCAAGTCTAATGCGCCGCTACGAGCGCTTGGGGCATTTCAAATAGGTTAAAATCCAACCACCCGAGGAGCGCTGCAAGCCACGCAAAGTGGTCGAGGCTCGGCAAACGCTGCTTGCATATGGTTGCAAGCAGTTCAAGTTTCCAACTGCGCTCACCCACTGAAAACTGTGCGGTGAGTGCTTCGGTTTATCCCTAGGCAGGTTTCCACACGTTCGGTGGCTCGTTTTATATTTAACGGAGCTAAAGACATGAACGCTGTAGTAAAGCAACTGAAAAAGCAACAAGATTTCGCGATTGCCGATATATCGCTGGCCGCATGGGGCCGCAAAGAGTTGAACATTGCCGAGACCGAAATGCCCGGCCTGATGGCGATTCGCGAGGAGTTTGCCAAGGCGCAGCCGCTCAAGGGCGCGCGCATCACGGGCTCGCTGCACATGACGATTCAAACTGCGGTGTTGGTTGAAACCCTGCAAGCCCTGGGCGCTGAGGTGCGCTGGGCATCGTGCAACATTTTCTCTACCCAAGACCACGCGGCAGCCGCTTTGGTGGCACAGGGCACGCCTGTGTTTGCCTACAAAGGCGAGTCGCTCAAAGACTATTGGGATTACACCCACCGTATTTTTGAGTTTGGTGGTGATGGGAAAGGCGGCACAAGTGCCGCTTCCAAAGCGACCGAAGGCCCAAACATGATTTTGGACGACGGCGGCGATGCTACTTTACTGATGCATTTGGGCACAAAAGCCGAGAAAGACCTCAAAGTCATCAGCAAGCCCGGCAGCGAAGAAGAGATTGAACTCTTTGCCGCCATCAAAGCCAAGCTGCGCATAGACCCCACTTGGTATTCACGCCGTCTGAAAAACATCATTGGCGTAACCGAGGAAACCACCACGGGCGTGCTGCGCCTCAACGAAATGTCGGCCAAGGGCACGCTGGCTCTGCGCGCTATCAATGTGAACGACAGCGTGACCAAGTCTAAATTTGACAACCTGTATGGCTGCCGCGAGAGTTTGGTTGACGCGATCAAGCGCGCTACCGACGTGATGATTGCAGGCAAAGTGGCGCTTGTCACAGGCTACGGCGATGTGGGCAAAGGATCCGCGCAAGCGCTGAGGGCTCTGTCGGCGCAAGTGTGGGTGACCGAGATCGACCCGATCAATGCCCTGCAAGCAGCCATGGAAGGATACAAAGTGGTGACCATGGAATACGCGGCTGACAAAGCGGACATTTTTGTGTCAGCTACGGGCAACAAAAACGTCATCACCTATGAGCACATGGCGGCCATGAAAGACCAAGCCATTGTCTGCAACATTGGCCACTTTGACAACGAAATTGACGTGGCATCGCTGGAAAAATGCAAGTGGGAAGAGATCAAGCCACAGGTTGACCATGTGATTTTTCCAGAAGTGAAAAAAGGCAAAGACAAAAAGCCCTCCAAGCGCATCATCTTGCTGGCCAAAGGACGTTTGGTGAACTTGGGCTGCGGCACAGGCCACCCCAGCTTTGTGATGAGCTCTAGCTTTGCCAACCAAACAATTGCGCAAATTGAATTGTTCACCAAGACCAAAGACTACAAAGTCGGTCAGGTGTATGTGTTGCCTAAGCATTTGGACGAAAAAGTGGCGCGTTTGCACCTGAAAAAGGTGGGCGCACAGCTCACCGAGCTCACCACCGAGCAAGCAGCTTACATTGGCGTGTCAAAAGAAGGCCCGTACAAGGCCAACTCTTACCGCTACTAAGCCGCTGCTATGCGTGCCGACCAGCTTTTGGTCGCTCGCGGCTTGGCTAGCTCCCGCAGCCAAGCCGAGCGCCTGATAGCGTCGGGCGCTCGTTGGCGCAGGACAGGTGGGGCTGGCGAGTCAAGCGAGGCTTGGCGCGTCCTGCGCAAAAGCGATGATTTAGACGACGATGTGGTCATCGAGATTCAGGACGCAGCCGAGTCCAAATATGTTTCGCGCGGCGGCTTGAAGCTCGAAGGCGCATTGCGCACTTGTGGCATAGATGTGGCCGGACTGCTTTGTCTTGATGTGGGGCAGTCGACGGGCGGCTTCACTGATTGTTTGTTGCAGCGCAATGCCGCGCATGTAGTGGGCATTGATGTGGGACACGGTCAGTTGCATGCACGCCTGCGGGCTGACCCACGTGTGTGGTGCATGGAAAAAGTCAATGCCAGAGCGGTGCAGTATGCGCAGGTATTTACTCCTGAATTAATAGCGAATTCTGCCCATATGGAAAGCCAAACGCACGGTTTTGACTTGATAGTGGGTGATTTGTCGTTTATTTCACAAACTTTGGTGTGGCCTGCTTTGCTGCCTCTGCTTTGTGCAGGCGGCTCCATGCTGATGCTGGTCAAGCCGCAGTTTGAATTGCAGCCCGAGCACATTGGCAAAGGTGGTATTGTGCGCGACGCGGCGTTTTACCCGCTAGTCGAGCAACGTATGCGCAGCGCGGCGCAAGATTTAAGCCTAGAGGTTAGGCATTACATACAAAGCCCGATCACGGGCGGCGACGGCAACCGAGAGTTCTTCATCCATGCCGTTAAAACTGGAGTTTCCCTATGAACCAATCCAATCAAAAACTACCGATTAGCCTAGAGTTTTTTCCCCCTAAAACGCCAGAAGGGGTAGAAAAGCTTGCGGCCGTGCGGCAAAAGCTCTACGCCATCAAGCCGGATTTTTTCAGCGTCACCTATGGCGCGGGCGGGTCCACGCAAGACGGCACGATGCAAACCGTGCAAGCCATCATGGCAGATGGCCACCAAGCAGCGCCGCATTTTTCATGCATTGGCGCTACCAAAGACAGCGTGCGGGCACAGCTTGCTGCGTTTAAAGCGGCGGGAATCACCCGCATGGTGGCGTTGCGCGGCGATTTGCCCAGCGGATACGGCAGCTTTGGTGCGTTCAAATACGCCAGCGAACTGGTCGAATTCATTCGCCACGAAACAGGCAACGACTTTCACATTGAGGTGGGCGCCTACCCCGAAGTGCATCCACAGGCCAAATCGCCAGATTCTGACCTGTTGGCCTATGCCCTGAAGGTTAAAGCGGGTGCCAGCTCTGCGATTACCCAATACTTTTTCAACAGCGACGCCTATTTTAGATTTGTCGACGATGCCCATAAATTAGGAGCAACGATTCCAGTGGTGGCGGGCATCATGCCCATTATCAGCAGCTCGCAGTTGATGCGCTTTAGCGATGCCTGCGGCGCAGAAATCCCCCGCTGGATTCGCCTGCGCCTGCAATCCTTTGGCGACGACAGCGCCTCCATCAAAGCCTTTGGCCTAGACGTCACCACCGATTTGTGTGACCAACTGCGCAACGCGGGCGTTCCCGGCATCCATTTTTACAGCATGAACCAAAGCGCGGCTACGCTGGAGATTTGCAAGCGGCTTGACCTGTGATAGCCTTAGCTGTGCATTGACAGAGCTGCTTTGAGGTTTACAAAGCGCTATTTTTAAACTAGGTATTATTTGAAAAAGGTATTTTTATGAAAATCGAAACCATTGCCGTTCACGGCGGCTACAGCCCAGATCCAACTACCAAAGCGGTAGCTGTGCCCATTTACCAAACAGTGGCCTTTGCTTTTGACAACACCCAGCATGGCGCTGATTTGTTCGATTTGAAAGTGCCTGGCAATATTTACAGCCGTATCATGAACCCCACCAATGGCGTACTCGAAGCCCGTGTGGCGGCGCTTGAGGGTGGCATTGGTGCGCTGGCGGTGGCATCTGGCATGTCGGCCATTGCCTACGCGATTCAAACCATCACCGAATCCGGCGACAACATCATCTCGGCCTCTACTTTGTATGGCGGCACTTACAACTTGTTTGCCCACACTTTTCCGCAAATGGGCATCGAGGTGCGTTTTGCCGATTACCGCGACCCCGCCTCCTTTGCAAAGCTGATTGACGCGCGTACCAAGGCCATTTATTGCGAATCAGTGGGCAATCCGCTGGGCAATATCACCGATATTGGCGCGTTGGCCAAGGTGGCGCATGACCATGGCCTGCCACTCATTGTGGACAACACCGTGCCAAGCCCCTATTTGTGCCGTCCTTTCGAGCATGGCGCAGACATTGTGGTGCATTCCTTGACCAAATACTTGGGCGGCCACGGCACCACCATTGGCGGAGCGGTGGTTGATTCGGGCAAATTTCCATGGGCAGAGCACAAAGCACGTTTCAAGCGTCTCAACGAACCCGATGTGAGCTACCACGGCGTGGTCTACACCGAGGCATTAGGCGCAGCTGCTTACATTGGCCGCTGCCGCGTTGTGCCCCTGCGCAACCTCGGCGCAGCGCTTAGCCCGATGAATGCATTCCAAATTTTGCAAGGCATTGAAACACTGGCCTTGCGCATGGACCGTATTTGCGACAACGCACTCAAAGTGGCCCAGTATTTGCAAAAACACCCTAAAGTAGCCGCCATCAATTACGCTGGCTTGCCAGACCATGCAGACCACGCCTTGGTGCAAAAGTATATGGGCGGCCGCGCCTCAGGCATCATCAGCTTCACCCTCAAAGCCAGCGAGGGCCGCGAGGCAGGCGCGCGTTTTCAAGATGCGCTCAATTTATTCACACGCTTGGTGAATATTGGCGATGCCAAATCATTGGCCTGCCACCCCGCATCCACCACGCACCGCCAGCTCAACCCTAGCGAGCTGGCCAAAGCGGGCGTGAGCGAAGGCATGGTGCGACTATCGGTAGGCATTGAGCATATCGACGATTTGATTGCCGATTTGGATCAAGCGTTGGCAGCGGTGTAACGCCAATTTCAGCGAGCTTGTATGGAGTGATTAGCGTGCGGCTGCGCTGACTCGGTCAGCGCTAGTCCGCTTTGGCTTGATTTAAGCTCGTCCGCGTTAACTCGATTAACGCTCGTCATAACTAACGACCACCCGCGCGCTCACGCAGCGCGCTTGGCAGGTCAGCACAAAGCCTTTGTCAATTTCCCATTGTTCGAGTGTGAAGTTTTTGTCCATGCTGACTTTGCCCTCAATTACCTTGGCGCGGCAGGTGCAGCACACGCCGCCTTTGCAGGCATAGGGCAGGTCTAGGCCTGCGTCCAAGGCGGTGTCAAGCACGTTGTCGGCATCGTTCATGCCCATGGAATGGGATTTGCCGTCTAGCACCACTTCTAGGGCATATTTTGAGGTTTTTGAGCCAGATGTCCCCGTCATTTGGTCATATGCTGCTATTTTTTTAGGACTGGTGTGGTTGCTGGCAAAGCGCTCGGCGTGCACACGCTCACGCGCTACGCCACCGGCTAGCAGGGCGCGCTCCGTGGCTTCTATCATGGCCTCTGGCCCGCAAATAAAAGCTTCATCTATGCTGCTTGCAGCAAGCGTGGTGCGCATCAGTTCGGCTACTTTAGCCTCGTCAATCCGCCCGTTAAATAGCGCAATTTCTTGCGATTGGCGCGACAGAATGTGCAGCAGGTTCACCCGCGCAGGGTAGCGGTCCTTGAGGTTTTGCAGCTCCTCGCTGAACATAATGGAGCTGGCACGTTGGTTACCATACACCAAGGTAAAGCGCGAGGCAGGCTCGCTGGCCAACGTGTGCGCCATGATCGACAGAATAGGCGTGATGCCAGAGCCTGCGGCAAAACCTACACGGTGTATGCTGGGGCGGGGATCGCCCACAAGCGCAGCATTGCTGCGTGGTGTAAAGCGCCCGTCCGGCGGCATCACGTCTATGGTGTCACCCACTTGCAGCTCAGTGGCGGCCCAGTTGCTAAACACTCCGCCTTCCACCCGTTTGATGCCAATAGACAGTTCCTGCGACTTATCCAGCGCATCTGGCGTGCTACAAATGGAGTAGCTGCGCCGTACCGATTCCCCATTCACAACGGCACGCAGCGTCACAAACTGCCCGGGTTTGAAGGCAAACGCATCGCGCAAATCAGGCGGAATAGCAAAGCTGATTTGCAGCGCATCTGCCGTGAGTGGCGTGGCTGATTGGACGAAAAGCGGGTGAAAACGGGGCGTTGACATGGTCGGGTGTGTGGTGGACTACAAAATTTCTAATAGGGCTTGAAATAATCAAACGGCTCCCAACACGCCAAGCATTTGTAGAGTGCTTTGCACGCGGTAGATGCGAAATGGGAGGTTTCGGTGGTGTCTGGGCTATTGCAGCGCGGGCAGGGCACCGTTTTTAAGGCTTTTGAGGCATATGTCACCGCCATATGGTCATTGTTTGCTATGGATTGCGTAGTATTTTTACGCGGCGTAAACTGAATAGGCTTGTTTGGGCAATGTAGGTCAGCAGAATAATTAGGTTCTGACCCTAATTCTTTTGACTCGTTCGCCAAGTGTTGGGGTGGGGCGATGCCGTAGGTACGTAGTTTGTCTTTGGCCTCGGGGGTGATCCAGTCTGTGGTCCATGCGGGGGCTAGTTGGGTGACAATTTTGCCGGTTAATCCTGCGGTTTTTAGGGCAATGGCCACGTCATCTGCTATTTGCCCCATAGCGGGGCAGCCGCTGTAGGTGGGTGTAATGACGATTTCTAGTTCGCTAGAAGCATTCAGGCGCACATCGCGCAAAATACCCAGCTCGCGAATGCTTACTACGGGAATTTCAGGGTCGGGCACTTGCTCTAGCAGTGCCCAAACCGTTTGCAAATCCACGGCTACCACACCGCCTCCGGGTGTGCGCGCGCCAAACTTTGCATCTCGGCCAACAGGTAGCTCAAATGCTCAGAATGTTGCCCGTCTTTGCCTTTTGTCAGGTGGCCTGCGTCACTGGGCAGATTTAATGTAGCCAGCGCTACTTGCGCCCCCACAGCGGCGTGCCACTGTGCCTTGAGATCAGCGGTCTTGATGCCCAGCCCTGAGTCAAAAACGCCCGTTTCTACGGCATTGGTAGTCCAAAACTCTTGGGTGAAAGGCATCAAATAGTCCAGCGCCGCTTGCATTTTGGTGTGTGACACGGCAGTGCCATCGCCCAAACGCAGCAGCCAGTCACCGCTGTGGCGCAGGTGGTAGCGCACTTCTTTGCTGCTCTTGGCGGCTATGGCGGCTAGCTGCGCGTCACTTGACTGCTGCAAAGCCTGCCACACCAAATGCATGAGCGATGCGTACAGGTAATTGCGGGCAATCGTTACCGCGTAGTCCATAGGCGCGGCCACTGAAGGGGCAAAAGCCGTGCGCTGCGGCAGCTCTAGCAGCACGTAGTTGCGAAACTGCTCTGGGTTGCGAAAGTAGGCCAGTTTGTCTTCGGTGGTATTGCCCATCAGGCTAGCGGTGTGCTGGTACAGCAGACGTGCTTGCCCAATATGGTCTAGGCCAATGTTGGCCATGGCAATGTCTTCTTCCAGCGCTGGGCCGTGGCTGCACCACTGCGCAATGCGCTGGCCATGCACCAGTGCGTTGTCGGCCAGGTGCAGCAGATATGCAATATGCATCTGCGCGTCGGCGCTGGGAGTGTCGGGCATTGCAACTGGCATCACATATGCCCCACTGCATCAGGAATGCTATAAAAAGTAGGATGGCGGTAAATTTTGTCATGCGCAGGGGTAAACAACTCGTCTTTGTCTTCCGGCTGGCTGGCCGTAATCGCGGTAGACGGCACCACCCAAATACTCACCCCCTCCATGCGGCGGGTGTAGACATCGCGGGCATTTTGCAAAGCATGCTGCGCGTCAGACGCATGCAAACTGCCGCAATGCTTGTGCTCTAAGCCTTGCTTGCTGCGGATGAAAACTTCAAAAAGCGGGAGTTCGTTGGTTGTCATAATTTATCTCAGTTTGAATACAGAGTTTCCGGCCGCGAAGGGCGCTAAAGTTGCGCGAAGAACGCGAAAGGAATACAAAAAAATTGAAAAATACGAATATAAATAAATAAATTAAATTGCTCTTAAATAAATAGTGAACTATGGCCATTTGACGGTGACATTGAACATAAATATTAAAAGTTGGTATTTTTTCTCTTCTTTCGCGTTCTTAGCGTAACTTTCGCGCCCTTCGCGGCCTGAAGCTAGGAATCAAAAAAAATCAAGCCGCCTGCGCCAACGCAACAGAGCGCTTAGCCGCATAAGCCATAGCCGCTTCCCGCACCCAAGCCCCATCCTCGTGCGCTTTCACCCGCGTGGCCAGCCGTTCTTTGTTGCAAGGCCCATTGCCGTTCACCGTGGCCCAAAACTCGTTCCAGTCAATTGCGCCGTAGTCGTGGCAGCTCTTGGACTCGTTCCATACCAAATCGGGATCGGGCAAGCTCACCCCCAACACCGCTGCCTGCGGCACGGTAGCATCCACAAACTTTTGCCGCAAATCGTCATTGCTGATGCGTTTAATGCCCCAGCGCATGCTTTGCCCGGTGTTGGGTGAATCTGAGTCCGGCGGGCCAAACATGGCCAACACTGGCCACCACCAGCGGTTGACTGCTTCTTGCACCATAGTGCGCTGCTCTGCTGTGCCGCCCATCATGGCCATCAGCGATTCAAAGCCTTGGCGCTGGTGAAAGCTCTCTTCCTTACATATGCGGATCATCGCCCGCGCATAGGGCCCATAGGTGCAGCGGCAAATCGGCACTTGGTTCATAATCGCCGCGCCGTCTACCAGCCAGCCAATCACGCCCGTGTCGGCCCAGGTGAGGGTGGGGTAGTTAAAAATGCTGCTGTATTTGGCACGGCCAGTGTGCAGCGCATCCAGCATCTGGTCGCGGCTCGTGCCCAGCGTTTCGGCGGCGCTATAAAGGTAAAGCCCATGCCCCGCCTCGTCTTGCACCTTGGCCAGCAAAATGGCCTTGCGCTTGAGCGATGGCGCTCGGCTGATCCAATTGCCCTCCGGCTGCATCCCAATAATCTCGCTGTGCGCATGCTGGCTGATCTGGCGCACCAGCGTTTTGCGGTACGCATCCGGCATCCAATCTTGCGGCTCAATCTTGCCGTCCGCATCAATTTTTTCGTCAAACCGGGTTTGATGGGCCATTTGCGCCTCACTCAAGGGTTTTTGCACCGCCTTGAGAATGGGCTGGGCGGTGTCTGGAATATCAAGCGCTTGGGTATACATGATCTGCTCCACGCCTCGGAATAGAGGCTGCAGAACGTAGTATATCGAATTAACCGACCGCTTGGACGGTTAATTTCTTAAATACCGAACTGCCGAACTGCCGAACTGCCGAACTGCCGAACTGCCGAACTGCCGAACTGCCGGACGCAGAGGACGCAAAGGTTACGCAGAAGACGCAAAAGAACAGCCGAAAAAAGACGGGCAGATGGTCGTGGTTGGGCTGGCTTGCTGTAACTGGGGCTTGACTTTTCTGATTTAAATCAAATAAAAGTCATAAATCAATAGCAATATATGACCGTATTACGTTGACATTGACCTAATTTATTAAAAATACTGTACTGAATATCGTTTTGGTATTCTTTCGCGTCTTCTGCGTAACTTTTGCGCCCTCTGCGTCCGGAAGTCCGCATTCAGCAGTTCTAAACCAACCCGCTCACCCCCCACCCTCCACCACAAACCCCTTACCCCGCCCGCGCCCCAGCACCGCTAGCACTTGTGGCAAAGCCAATTGCAGCGCAGCTTTCAAAGTATGCGGCGGATTGATCAAAAACATGCCCGATTCGCGCAGCCCAGGCCGCTCTTTTTGGCGGTGGGCGGGCAGGGGCAGGCCGTTTTGGTCGAATTTGACGGTGACAGCCACCTTGTCGACGGGCTCGTCTTCTTGGCCCACATTCAGCGTGGCATGTAGCCAAGACTTTTTGGCCGCCATGGCCAGTGATTTGAGTTTGCGGGGCAAATCGTGGGATTCAGCACGGGGAATAATGGGGTACCACACCATGTACGTGCCCGTTGAAAAGCGCTTCATGCAGTCGGCTATGTGGGCGCTCACTAGCGCGTAATCGCTTTTAATCTCGTAGCTTGGATCCATAATCACCAAGCTGCGCCGCGCTGCTGTGCCAGTGGCCGGTGGTGGCAAAAGCGTTTTGAGCGATGCAAAACCATCGGCGTCCGAAATAGCCACCATGCGCCCAGCCTGCAGCTGCTCCACATGGCCAATCAGGGCGCGGTAGTCCGTGGGGTGCATTTCAAACAGCTTGAGCTTGTCGCGTGCCTCGTTACGCAGGAGGTATTGGGTAATCAGCGGCGAGCCAGGGTAGACCTTGAGGCCATTCTTTTTGTTAAAAGCCAGCAACACATCGAGGTAGGCTTGCAAAGCGGGTGCAACATCGCCAGTCAATTCTTTTGCTACATTTTTAGCAGCTGTATATGACCAATTGACAGTGACATCCTTCATTTTTTCCGAAAAATTCATCGTCTCAATCCATTTGAGCACACCGTCAGCCGCCTCGCCCGCTTTCACCGAATAATCGCCGTCTAAGCGGTACAGGCCAGCGCCTGCATGGGTGTCAATCACCTGCAAGGCGCTGTCTTTTTGCAGCATGTATTGAAGGGTGGCAACCAGGGTGACGTGTTTGAGCACATCGGCGTGGTTTCCGGCATGGAAGGCGTGGCGGTATGAAAGCATGCCCTATGGTAACGGGCTTTAACACTGAAGCCAAGAAGACGCATTGACGGCAGCCATGAAAATTGTTTATAATCAAAGGCTTCGCAGCGCCATGCAAGCCCGCGGCGAAGATAGCGCAACAGCGTTAAACCCCACCTAAGAGGCGCCCAACAGAGGCGTACCGACCGTGGAAAAGGCAAGCCAAACCATCTTGATGATAAAAGAGAAAACCCATGAAAACGTACAGCGCTAAACCCGCAGACGTGACGCATGAGTGGTTTGTGATTGACGCCACCGACAAGGTGCTCGGACGGGTTGCCAGCGAAGCTGCCCTCCGTCTACGCGGCAAACACAAGGCCATTTATACGCCACACATCGACACCGGTGACTACATCGTCGTGATCAACGCAGCCCAGCTGCGCGTCACGGGTGTAAAATCGCTCGACAAGAAATACTACCGCCATTCCGGTTTCCCCGGTGGCATCAGCGAAACCAATTTCCGTGACATGCAGGCCAAGTTCCCCGGCCGCGCACTGGAAAAAGCGGTCAAAGGCATGTTGCCCAAGGGTCCCCT
>JANOYR010000203.1:0-3967 GCA_031428975.1 Polaromonas sp.
TGAATAAGAAGAATGATTTTACGGGTGGATGATTTTTTGAGCGCGTTGTTGAACTAACTGACTAGATGGCTTGTTAGCTGGCATCAACGCAATGAGAGCTTCATAAAACGCGTTTACAAATTGCCATAAACCCCAGAGGGCACCACGAGTGACGATAAAGGCAAGAACCACAAGCCCTAGCAAGACTTGTAAGGCAATAGTGAAAATCCATGCGCCAACAAAAATATCGGCCACAGATTCGAAAATAGATTCATTGTTTTGTTGGTTCATGGCTGCCGCCTTTTATGTTCTTAAGTGCATGTTCAATTGCACCAAGAATATTGACTATGTAATCACTCTTAATCTCTACATTCACGCCGAAATATTTTTTGATTTTGGTTTCAATTGTTTGGATTTCTTTTTCGTCCATCATCGAACCTAAGAAATCCGATAGCGTTGATCTGTCAGTGATATGAACAAAGCTAACTTTAATGACATGCTCAAAAAAATCATCAAAAATCTCTATGTCGGTGTAAACCTTTGTGGATGGTGCCCAGTCAAATTGACGAAACGTTCCATCTGGCTCTCTACATATATTTGGCAGCAAATGCATTGCTTTTTCGGATTTCATTTTTTCGTCTCCGTTGCCTGCTCAACCCGCGTGACCAGCGCCTGATAGCGCTCAAACAGCAGCGCCACGCGGCTTTGATCAGTGGGTTTGATTTTGGTTTTAGATTTTTCTGCGTATAGCTTATCAACCAGTGCATCTAAGGCTGTATGCGCTTTACGCAAATCGGCGGGCATTAAATCGGGGTCGTACAGCGTGGCAAGGCTTGCGGGGGTTGCCCCCGATTGATGCACAGCCCGCGAGTCAAGCACAGCTTGGGCTGCAGCCTCGATGCCTTGGCGAGCCCTATCCGATATGGCCTCAGGCCAAGGGAAGTTGTTGTAAACGATGGTATTGGAATAACGGTAGTCGCTTTTCAATCGTCCGCACGTATAGCGCACCCAAGCCATGTGCATGGCGCTGGTCAGAATGCCGAAGTGGTAGAGGGTGGCGTTGGGGATGATGAGAACCAGATTACTGGCAACTATATCTGCGGTTAAGAATCCAATAGGCAAGTAAGTGCGGCGCTCAGACGAGACGCTGGGAATCAAAAGATATTCCCCCGACTCAGGTTGCCTAATTTCCCCAAATAAATGCGGATCGGAGGCCAAGCGCTTTGTGGCTTCACGGGTCGATTCGAGTCGATGTTTTTTGACTGCTGCAATTCGTTTGCGCACAGCGGGTAACGCCGCCAAGGCTTGCGGGGCAATGTCTTTGAGCCACAAACACCAGCGCGGCACGTCATTGATGAATTCGTCAGCGCCTAAAAAACGGCGAACGTAAGGCGCGGCATTGGGCTCACGATTGAGTAAGTCTGTTTTTTCATCATCGTCCATGAGCAAGTGCCCGCCATCATTGGGCATAGAGCCAAACACGATAGGACTCACTTCGCAAATGGGTTGCCTGCGACTCTCAAGCGCCACCATTGGCGCATCGACCAAATACGGATTGATTTGGCTTGCTGCTTCTTCCAGAAAATCTGCGCCAGCATCCGCTTGTCCTGACGCGTCCACATAATCAAAAAGGCGCTTGGACTTGATGTTGTCCACGCGGCTTTGCAGTCCAAAACCTACGATGACGCAGTGAACTGCTGCATTGCTGGCTGCTTCGTTGCTCCATCTAAAGGTGCGGTGCGCAAACTCAATCGCCATGCCTTGCTGCTGCATCCAGCTCCACAGCAGGCCGACTTGTTCGCCCTGCACGATGCTGTTGGTAGAGACAAAAGCGACTTTGATTTTTTCCCGTGCCGCCAAGCTTTGCGCCTCGGCTAGCGCAAAGATGTCGTCCAGGGTCTTTTTGGCGGCGGCTTTTGCCGCTTGCTCGGGCGTTAGTGGCTCGTCCATCAGACTACTTTGCGTGGCCTTGGCAAACGCAGCATCTTTAAATTCTTTTTTACGGTCGTCTGCTTTGGCAGCGCCCGAGTCCGTCAAATATTGCGCCGCTTTGATATACCAGCCCGCGACCAAATCGAGTACGCCACCGCCTTGTATGCCTGCACCTGCCAGCAAACGCTCCATGCTTTCTTTTTGCGCATCCGTTTGCATCTGCTTACCCACAAACGGCGGGTTGCCAAGGATGTAGTTGAGATGCTGGGGTGGGCACAGTTCAGCCCAATCGAGCGCGAGTGCATTGCCAATACGGATGTTGGCGGATTGTTTGAGTGGCAGACGCGGCATCCATGCCTCTAGCGTCTCGCCCGCCAGTACGTTCATTTGGTGATCGACCAGCCACATCGCAACTTGCGCCACGCGGGAGGGGAACTCCTCAATCTCGATGCCATTGAACTGATCGACATTGACCATCTCGTGCTTGAAAGGGTCTAGGTGGTGCAAGCCTACGTTTGATTTATTACCTCGCGTGGCGATGGTTTTGACTGCTTTAAAAACTTCAACTTCTAGCAAACGTAGTTCGCGATAAGTGATAACGAGGAAGTTGCCGCAGCCGCATGCAGGGTCTAAAAAACTGAGGCGACGCAGCTTTTTTTGAAATTCAAATAAGGCATTGATACTGGTTTTGACTTTTTCAAACTCTGCTTTGAGTTCGTCTAAAAACAGTGGGCTAATCAATTTAAAAATGTTTTCTTCACTGGTGTAATGCGCACCTAATTCGCGGCGGAGGTCATGTTTGGTGTCTAAGCCTTCTTCGTCCATCACGTGCTGGAACATCGAGCCAAACACGGCGGGCGAAATACGCGACCAATCTAAGTAGCAGCAGTCGAGCAATAAACCGCGCATGTGCGCATCAAAGCTAGCTGTTCGGATTTTTTCTTCAAACAGCTTGCCGTTGACATAGGGGAAGTCTTTAAACCATGCGGGCGATTTGCTTTGCCGCTGTGCGATTTCGGTATCTAGTTCGTCAAATAATTGAGTAAGAACTTGCCCGAGATTGCTACCATCCTCGCTGGTTCCGCGTTCTATCAGGTCAGTAAATCGCCCTGCGGGTTCAAACAACCCCGTCTTATCAGCAAACATACAAAACAGCAGCCGAACGAGCAGTAATTGCAGCGGATGGCGCTTGTAGCCATCGCGTCTGAGAGCAGTGTGCAGCTTGGCTAATTTTTTAACGGCGCGGTCGTTAATCGGGTCACTAGCTTCGACTCGTGCGCTTTTGCGTCCAAAAATAAAACCGAAAAGCGATACTTTTTGCGGTAGCTCGTGCAGTGCGAAACGGGTCTCTGTGCCCTCGGCTAAATCTTTAAGCCAAAAGTGCTGAAAGTCGCACACCAACAAATAACGAGGATGTTCTTCTTCGGATAGGTTGATGCAATAGTTTTCAGCTTGATCCTGCGCGATACTTAAATCCTCGCCCGCGCTTTTGTGTTCAATCAGTAATAGTCCAGGCCAAAAATAATCGGCAAAGCCTGTGTTCTTATTGATTTTTTTCACGCGGCTTTCAAAGATGCCTACGCGGTGGCTATCGACACCAAATACATCAAAAAATTTAATCCAAAACGTTTGAGCAAACGATTTTTCGTTCTTTGTGCTTTTGAACTCCTGCGCAAAGGCGCTTGCGCGAGTTTTGATCGTGTCCCAGCTTTGTGCCATAAGTGAAAAATCGTTTAGATGGTGGAATAAGTGGTGGGATAGGTCGAAATGAAATCTGCGATACGGTGCGCGGCTTCCAAGCACTCGGCTTGTTCCGCCACCAAGGCCATACGGACGCGCCCCTTGCCTGGGTTCACGCCATTCGCATCTTCTCTTGCGAGATAACTGCCTGGCAGCACGGTCACATTGTATTTGGCGAGCAACTCGGCTGCGAAACGCTCGTCCGAGCCGCCGCATACGTTGCTGGGTACGCCTGCCCAGAGATAGAAAGCCGCGTCGGGCAGCTTGACATCCATGACGGCTTCCAGAACGGGCGTGACGGCAGCAAACTTGGCGC
>JANOYR010000204.1:0-2918 GCA_031428975.1 Polaromonas sp.
GTGTATTTTTTGGTTCTTGAGATGTTTTTGTGGGACAAGCCCAAAGGACTCAAAACCTTTGGCAACACACCCGAAAAAGCAGCTATCACCAAAGTCTTGGCAGCCAATCAGGGCTTGTACAACGGGTTTTTAGCGGTGGGCCTCTTGCTGGGCTTGTGGTTGGGGGACGCAGGCCTTAGTTTTAAGGCCTACTTTTTGCTTTGTGTTGTGGTCGCTGGCGCGTATGGCGCGGCAACCGTTAGCAAGCGTATTTTGTACATTCAAGCCATGCCTGCCGCTCTGGCATTGGTTTTGGTATGGCTCACAGCAGCCAAATAAATCTTAATTTTTGGAGTAATTTTTATGACATCCGCAGTAATTGTTTCCACCGCCCGCACCCCCTTAGCCAAGAGCTGGAAGGGCGCTTTTAACATGACACATGGTGCTACCTTGGGTGGCCATGCTGTGCGCCACGCCATCCAACGCGCTGGCATTGATGCCGCCGAAGTAGAAGATGTGATCATGGGCTGCGCCAACCCCGAAGGCGCAACGGGCGCAAACATTGCCCGTCAAATCGCCCTAATGGCCGACTGCCCCATCACCGTGTCGGGCATGACGGTGAACCGCTTTTGCTCGTCAGGCCTGCAAACCATTGCTTTGGCCGCGCAGCGCATCATTGCGGGCGAGGGCGATGTGTATGTGGCTGGCGGTGTGGAGAGCATCAGCTGCGTGCAGCAAGAGATGAACACCCACATGCTGGCCGACCCTGCATTGGCCAAAAAGAAGCCCGAAATTTACTGGAACATGTTGCAAACCGCTGAGCAAGTAGCCAAGCGCTACAACATGCAACGCGACGTGATGGATGCATATGGCGCGGCTAGCCAACAAAAAGCCTGCGCAGCGCAAGCCGCTGGCAAGTTCTTAGATGAAATCGCACCCATCACCGTCAAAGCTGGCGTAGCCGACAAGGTCATGGGCCTGATGACCAAAGAAGTCACTGTGAGCGTGGACGAAGGCCTGCGCGAAGGTACTACCGCTGAAGGTATCAGCAGCATCAAGCCCGCCATGCCCGGCGGTGTGGTGTCGGCGGGCAACGCAAGCCAATTTTCGGATGGCGCTGGCGCATGTGTGCTTATGAGCGAAGAGCTGGCCTCCAAGCGCAATTTGAAGCCACTGGGCCGCTTCTTGGGCTTTGCCGTGGCGGGTTGCGAGCCTGACGAAATGGGCATTGGGCCGGTATTTGCCGTGCCCAAAGTATTGAAGCGCTTGGGTCTGACGGTGCAAGACATTGACCTGTGGGAATTGAACGAAGCATTCGCAGTGCAAGTGCTCTACAGCGCCCAAACTTTAGGCATTCCGATGGATCGCCTGAATGTGAACGGTGGCGCGATTGCTGTGGGTCACCCCTATGGCGTAAGCGGTCAGCGCCTCACCGGCCACGCCCTGATTGAAGGCAAGCGCCGTGGTGCTAAGCTGGTGTGCGTGACGATGTGCATTGGTGGGGGTATGGGTGCGGCTGGGGTTTTTGAGGTTTTATAATTTTCAAAAGGTAAATTTATGAAAAAATTCGCCCTCCTTTTCTTGTTTAGTCCCGTGGTTCTATTGGCCGCAGAATCAACTATATCTGGGGGCGAGCTATTTGATAAAGCTAAAAAACTGACTGCGGACGAGATTAAAACTATCATCGTCAACGATGTTGAGGTTGAACAAATCAATGGCAGCACCGCAGGAATCAGGCGATGGAGAAATAACCCAAACGGAAAATTTATTGCTTCCCGCGTAGCTGCGTCAGGTGGCGGTGCAGCTGTGACGGGTGAGGGTGAATGGAAGCTGACTGAAAATGGTCAGTATTGTGTTCAAATTGAATGGCGACCCCGCGCAGGGCCACAACTAGAAAATTGGTGTCGTACTTTGTGGAAATTTGAAGACGCGCTCTATTTGGCTCCGACAGATTTAGAGCCGAATCGTGAACGCAAGTACGGGCAAATTAAATTCAAAAAATAATGGCGGGATGACCAATGTATCCATATAGATTGGGGTGGCGCAGAGTGCAAATTTTGTTTAAATCCAGTGAGAATGGCGGTCAATAAAGGCGTCACATCATCGAAAATTCGTAAAGCCGTACCTTTGGTGTACGCGTACATCACATTGCACTGTAATCACACATGACTTTACGCACCACCCTTGATTTTCTCCTCTACGACTGGCTGCATGCCGAGTCACTCAATCAGCGGTCGCGCTTTGCAGACCATTCGCGCGAGACTTTTGATGCGGTGCTCGACACCTGCGAGCGGATTGCGCGTGAAAAGTATGCGCCGTTTAATCGGCTGGTGGACACGCAAGAGCCGCAGTTTGATGGCGAGAAAGTAATTTTGCCGCAGGCCACCCATGATGCGCATGCGGCGTATGTGGAATCGGGCATGATGGCGGCGGCGCAGGACTACGCATTGGGTGGGATGCAACTGCCGTTTACTGTAAGCGCTGCAGCCAACAGTTTTTTTGCGGTAGCGTCGGCCTCTATTGGCTCAAATTTGCTCACCTCGGGCAATGCCAACTGCATCATGGCCTGCGGCACACACAAGCAAAAAGACGTGTTCGCGGCCAATGAATTCAGCGGGCGCTGGGCCGGCACGATGTGCTTGAGCGAACCGCAAGCGGGCTCGTCACTCTCCGATGTGGCGACCAAGGCCTTGCCCGACGGCGATGGATTTGAGGCAGACCCGCTGGGCCCGCGCTACCGCTTGCGCGGCAACAAAATGTGGATTTCGAGTGGCGAGCATGAACTGACGGAAAACATCATCCACCTCGTATTGGCCAAAATACCCGATGCAGACGGTAAGCTGGTAGCGGGCGTGCGGGGAATATCGCTGTTTATCGTGCCCAAGAAACTGGTAAATACCCATGGAGAACTCACGGGTGTACGCAACGACGTGGCGCTG
>JANOYR010000205.1:0-4841 GCA_031428975.1 Polaromonas sp.
ACCGACGCGGACAGCTTCTTCCAAGGCAAGTCCGCCGGATCAGCCGCCATCGGCCCAGCGGCCTTGGCCACGATCACGTCAAGCGCGGGGTTGGCCACCAAAGGCGTGAAATCGGCGCGGAAATGGTTTGAGCTTTTCACCACAATGATCTTCATGTCCTCGGGCACGATGCCCACCATGCGCAGCATCGCGCGGTCAAGCAGCTGGGCTTTGCCGCTCACAATGGCTACCAAAATGCCGTCAATTTCCACGCAGGCGCTCAAACCGAGCTGCGTGGTCACACCCGTCATCATGGGGCCCGTGAAAGTGCACACGCCGTCGCTCAATGCGCGAATCCGCATGTTCGCAGTTAATGGCGGGTCACTCAGCTGCCCTGTATAGGTGGGCACGGCTTTGCCAATGCACATATCCATTGTTACATTATTAATAGCAAGGTATGACGGTATCACGATGACATTGATCTGTTTTTTTATAAATTCGTGGATTTGAAGCGCCGCCGCTTCGTCAAACAGCATGCCAACAGCCACTTGGCCCGGAAAGCGCTTGCCCACACCTTGGCGCAGCAGCTCGTGCAACACACCCGTGGTGTTGCTGTCGCCGCCAGCGCCGGGGTTGTCTTGGGTGTCGGCAATCACAATGGGCTTAGCCGACTGCTCAGCCCTTTGTACTGCCAGCTTGACAGCAGCCTCCACGGGCAGCACACCCGGATCCCACTGGGCTGCGGGCTTGGCGCTTTTGTACAGAGCCTGCACCGCCGCAGCACCGCCTGCGCCATAGCCCCACACCATGGGTGCGCATTCGTCAAAATCGGCGGCAGGAAAGCCCATACAAAAGCTCATCACCGTGTCGTGCTGCGCATCCAGCGCCAGCAGTTCGTCGTAAATCCGCTTGGCAGGTTGCATCCATGTGCTTTGCGCGTTGAGTGGTATCAAATAGTCAAAGCGCTGCATATGCAGTGCCTCGCGCTGCCCCAGCGCTACGCGCCGCGCTAGCAATTGCGCAGCAAGCGCGCCCGTAGCTGCCATGTCAATGTGTGGGTAGGTGCGGTAAGACACGAGTGCATCGGCCACGGTGAGCATGCGCGTGGTCACGTTGGCGTGCAAATCCAAGCTGGCCACAATGGGCACACCCTCGCCCACCACCGCACGTACCCGCGCCAGCAGCTCCCCTTCGCAATCGTCCACATGCTCGGCCACCGCCGCGCCGTGCAGGTCGATGTACACCGCGTCTAGCCCCGTTTGCATCGCAGCGGCCACGTCTTCGCACATCTCAGATGCAATGCGCTCAAAAGCTTGCTCGGTCACATAGCTAGAAGGCGCAGCGCCCGCCCACAGCGAGGGTATGCAAGTCCAGCCATGCTTATCAGCCGCGTCCATGAACCCCGTAATCGGAATATTTTTACCCACAAACACCTCCCGCATCGCCTGCCCGCGCTTGTAAGCCGGAAAAGTGTGGCCAGCCGTAAAAGCCGCCCAATCAGCCAGCGAAGGGGCGAAGGTATTGGTTTCGTGTTGGAAGCCTGCAATTAATATATTCATGGGGTGTTTCTTTTTGTTGGCCGACACGCCGCGCTAAATCGCCTGCGGCGCGGCGGCAAACAGGGTGCGGGTGTAAGCGTGCTGAGGGTTGGCATACAGCGCAGCGGTTGCGCCCTCTTCCACAATAGCGCCTTGGTGCATCACCATGACGCGGTCGCACAGCTGGGCGGCCACGCGCAGGTCGTGGGTGATGAACAACAGGCCTAGGCCGAACTCGGCTTGCACGTCTTTTAAGAGGCTCACGATTTGGGCTTGCACACTCACATCCAGTGCGCTCACGGCTTCGTCGGCCACCAGCACTTTGGGTTTGCAGGCCAGGGCGCGGGCAATGGCCAAGCGCTGGCGCTGGCCGCCGGAGAACTGGCTGGGGTAACGACTCAGGCTTTCTCTGGGCAGTCGCACCTTTTCCATCAATTCTGCCGATGTGGCAATAGCAGCCTCATAGCTTGCACCAAAATTCATAGCGCCTTCGATGATGCTGTCACCCACCCTGCGCCTTGGGTTGAGCGAGCGGTTGGGGTCTTGGAAGACGACTTGGATGTGCGAGCGCAGGGGGCGCAGGCCGCTTTCTGGCAGGGTGCAAATTTTGTGTTCACCCCAATGGATCATGCCGCTGGTGGGGTCAATCAGGCGCATGATACAGCGGGCCAAGGTGGATTTTCCGCTGCCTGATTCGCCCACGATGCCGATAGCTTGGCCTGCACGCAGCGCAAAAGCGGCGTTTTGCAGGGCGTGGGTATGGCGGGCGCGGCCTAGCCAGTCGCGGCTGCTGTAGATTTTGCCTACGCGCTCGGCCCGCACCAGTGGCTCGCCAGTAGGCTCGGCCCGCGCGGGCGGCGGTGTCATGCTGGGCACGGCAGCTAGCAGCATGCGGGTGTAATCGGCCTGCGGGCGGCGCAGCACCTGATCGGCCGCGCCCTGCTCCACCGCCACGCCTTGGTGCATCACCAGCACGTCGTCGGCAATCTCGGCCACCACGCCCATGTCGTGGGTGATAAAGAGCACCGCGCAGCCTTGTTCGCGCTGCAGGTCGTCTATCAGACGCAGAATTTCTTTTTGTGTGGTCACGTCCAGCGCCGTGGTGGGCTCGTCGCAAATCAAAAGCGCTGGTTTTAAGATGCAGGCCATGGCTATCACGATGCGCTGGCGCTGCCCGCCACTGAGCTGGTGCGGAAAGCTGCTGGCCATACGCGCAGGCTCTGGCAGCTTCACGCGCTGCATAATCGCTAGCACCTCCGCGCTGCGCTTGGCGGCATTCCAGTCGGTGTGGGTGCGCAGCAGTTCATCAATTTGGTCGCCACAGCGCATCACGGGGTTCAGCGCCGTCATAGGCTCTTGAAAAACCATGCCCATGGATTTGCCACGCAGGGCACGCAGCTGGGCGGAGCTGGCGGTGAGCAGATTAAAACCATTGAGCGTGATGGCGCCGCTGCTGGCCTTGAGCGCTTTGTCCAGCAAGCCCATCACCGCCGTGGCCATCACCGATTTGCCTGAGCCCGATTCACCCACCACACAGAGCGTTTTGCCTGCGGCTATGGACAGCGACACGTCTTGCACCGCATGGGCGCGGTCTGCGCCTGTGGGCAATGCCACATGCAGGTTGGTGATGCTTAAAACGTCCATGGCCTAACGCTTTGCAAATTTAGGGTCGAGCACATCGCGCAGGCCATCGCCCAGCAAATTAATGGCCAGCACAGTAGGCACGAGGAACATCGCCGGAAACAGCACATTGCCTGGAAACTGGCTAAATTGCACCCGCCCTTCGGCCATGATATTGCCCCATGTGGGAATGTCGGCCGGCAGGCCAAGGCCCAAAAAGCTCAGCGCCGCCTCGGTGAGCACGGCGCTGGCGGCCACAAATGTACCCTGCACAATCAGCGGGGCAATGGCATTGGGCAAAATATGGCGCAGCAAAATCACATGCGTGGGCGTAGCCAGTGCCTTGGCTGCTTCCACAAAAGGCTCTTCGCGCAGCGTCAGCACCAAAGACCGCACCAAGCGCGTCACACGCGGAATCTCTGGAATAGCAATGGCCACCACCACCGTCCACAGCTGCGCGCCCAGCGCCGCTACCAAGGCAATAGCCAGCAAGATAGACGGGATGGCCATCAAGCCGTCCATAAAGCGCATCAAAATAGCATCCAGCAGCCGAAAATAACCTGCCAGCATGCCCAGTGTGGCCCCAATACCAATGGCGACTATGGCCGTGGCTAAGGCAATGGTCAAGGTGACCCGTGTGCCATAAATCACACGGCTGTAAATGTCGCGGCCAAAGCTGTCGGCTCCAAACCAAAAAGTGTGGGCCACGCTGGCATCCGCCGACAGCGCGAAAACGCCGCGCACTGCGGGCAGCGTGTTGATATTGCCAGAATCCATGGCCGAAGGGTCGAGCGTGCCCAGCCACGGGGCAAAAAGCGCCACCAAGACCAAAGCAAGCAGTACGCCCGCGCCCACGCGCACTGTCGTGTTATTGGCTAAGCGTTGCAAATTGGTCATGGGTTTAATTGCCAATTTTCAATACCGGATCCGTGGATCAAGGAACAAATACGACACATCCACCAGCAAATTCACCAGCACATAGGCCACGCTAAACAGCAGCACCACGCCTTGAATCACAGGAAAATCACGGTTGAGCACGGCATCTACCGTCAGCGAGCCTAAGCCGGGGATGGCGTACACCGTCTCGGTGATCACCACACCGCCAATCAAGAGCGCCACGCCAATGCCGATCACCGTAGCAATCGGCACTGCGGCATTGGCCAGCGCATGGCGCAAGAGCACGGCAGATTCGCTGATACCTTTGGAGCGGGCCGTACGAATATAGTCTTCTGTTAAAGCTTCTGACACGCTAGCGCGTGTCACACGGGCAATCAGCGCTACATAAATAGTAGCTAAGGTGCACCAAGGCAACACCAGTTGTTGCAGCCACGGCCACACGCCGTTACCTATGCGCCGATAGCCCTGCACAGGGAAAATATCCCAATGAATGGCGAACAACCAAATCAGCGCATAGCCCGTGACAAACACCGGCACTGAAAACCCCGCCACCGAAAACGCGCTTAAAAACCGGTCCAACCAGCCCCCCATGCGCCAAGCCGCCAGTGTGCCCAGCGGCACGGCCACGATGATGGCCAAGCCAATGGTGCCCACCGCCAACGACAGCGTAGGCTCAATGCGTTGCAGCACCAGCTCAGTCACCGACTTATTCAAGTAAAAAGAATACCCCAAATCCCCGCGCAGCACATTGCCAATCCAAATGAAAAATTGCTCAATGGTCGATTTATTAAGCCCCAGCGTTTGGCG
>JANOYR010000206.1:0-4516 GCA_031428975.1 Polaromonas sp.
ATCATGTGGACATGGCGCGTCAAGCTATCCCTGAGCATTGAGCGCGATTTGCTTGCGCGCCTGCGCGAAGATGCTGAAAAAGTCGCCATCAAGGTGTTTGCCGACAACCTGCGCGATGTGCTGCTGGCCGCGCCCGCAGGCGCCAAAGCCGTGATGGGCCTAGACCCGGGCATTCGCACTGGCGTGAAAGTGGCGGTGGTAGACCGCACCGGCAAGCTGCTAGAGACAGCCACCGTCTACCCCCATGAGCCACGTAAAGACTGGGACGGTGCGCTGCACACCCTGAGCCTGCTGTGCGCCAAACACGGCGTAGAGCTAATCGCCATTGGCAACGGCACAGCCAGCCGCGAGACGGACAAACTGGCGGGGGATGTGATTAAAATGGTAGAGAAAACGAGCCAAATCCTTATCCAAAAAGTAGTCGTCAGCGAGGCCGGCGCGTCCATCTACAGTGCCAGCGAATTCGCCAGCAAAGAGCTGCCCGACGTGGACGTGAGCCTGCGCGGCGCGGCCAGCATTGCCCGCCGCCTGCAAGACCCGCTGGCCGAATTAGTCAAAATCGAGCCCAAATCCATCGGTGTGGGTCAATACCAGCACGACGTGTCTCAGACCGAACTGGCCAGTGCCCTAGATGCCGTGGTAGAAGACTGCGTCAACGCTGTGGGTGTGGACTTGAACACCGCCAGCGCACCGCTCTTGGCGCGGGTGTCGGGCTTGAGCAATACCATTGCCCAGTCGATGGTGCGCTGGCGCGAAGCGCATGGCGCGTTTGCCAACCGCCAGCAGCTGCTCAAAGTGACAGGCCTTGGCCCCAAAACCTTCGAACAAAGCGCAGGATTTTTGCGCATACGCGGGGGAAATAATCCGCTTGACTTCACAGGTGTGCACCCAGAAGCCTACCCTGTGGTAGAGAAAATGCTCGCATTTTTAAAGCAGCCCGCCAGTGAAGTCATGGGTAAATCAGCCGCGCTCAAAGCCGTGAACCCTGCCCAGTATGTGGACGAGCGCTTTGGCCTGCCGACCGTGCAAGACATCGTCGTGGAGCTAGAAAAACCCGGCCGCGACCCACGCCCCAGCTTCGTGGTGGCGCGGTTTAACGACGGCGTGGAAGACATGAAAGACCTGCGCGAGGGCATGGTGCTAGAAGGCACAGTAAGCAACGTAGCCGCATTTGGCGCGTTTGTTGACATAGGCGTGCACCAAGACGGCTTGGTGCATGTGAGCCAGCTAAGCCACAAATTCACCACCGATGCCCGCGAGGTAGTCAAAGCCGGACAAATCGTGAAAGTGCGCGTCACCGAGGTAGACATCCCCCGCAAACGCATCGCGCTGACCATGAAGCTAGATGCCCCACCCGCTCGCAAAGACGCGCCCCGCGAGAACCGCTTTGAGTCGGCTAGGGGTCAGGGCGCTGGGCGTGGTTTTAATACCCCGCGCCATGCGGCCAATGCTGCGCCGCAGGGCACGGCTATGGGGGATGCGTTTTCTAAGTTACAAGGTTTAAAACGGTGAATGCTTCTTTTTATATGTCTAATTCATCAACCCAATATTGAGTTTGGCTCTGTGCTGGCCGACACTGCACGTGCGCATCCCGCCAAGTCTGTTGTGCGTATTCATCTGAATGTGCCTCACTTTTACTTTTGCCTGCATTATGTTCAGGCTTGTCTGTTGGTTGTGAGGGATTTTCCGATTGCGGGTATTTGTAGAAATGCCCTTGAGGCTATCCACAGAAACGAAAAATCAAACCTTCACCGCCCCGCTAGCCACCGCTGCCGCTTGTACCGCAGCAGCCCGCCGCGTCTTGAGCGCCGCTTCCATGCGCTCTGAGTAGCGGTTGGTCAGCATACTGCTCTGGCCGCGCAGCAACACGGTAAAGCGCACCAGCTCTTCCATGGTGTCGGCTATGCGTTCGTAGTAGCTGCTGGCACGCATTCTGTCGTCGTCGCCAAACTCTTTGTAGGCCATGGCTACGCTGCTTTGGTTGGGAATGGTCACCATGCGCATCCAGCGGCCAAGCAGGCGCAGGGTGTTCACCGCGTTGAACGACTGCGAGCCGCCGCTGACCTGCATCACCGCCAGTGTGCGGCCTTGGGTGGGGCGCAGTGCGCCTAGGCTTAAGGGGAGGTGGTCAATTTGCAGCTTCATCACCCCCGTAATCGCGCCATGTCGCTCAGGGCTGCACCACACCTGGCCTTCAGACCACAGGCTGAGCGCGCGTAGCTCTTGCACAGCGGGGTGTTCGTCGCAGCCTGGCGCGTCGGGCAGGGGCAGGTCCGAGGGGTCAAAAATTTGGGTGTCAGCGCCAAAAAACTGCAGCAAACGCGCCGCTTCCTCCACCACTAGACGCGAGAACGCGCGCGGGCGCAGCGAGCCATAGAGCAGCAGAATGCGCGGAGCGTGGCTGCTGGCTCCGATGCTGGAATCGAGCGACTGCGCAAGCGTCTGGCCTTCGCCATATTGGGCAAACTCGCTTTGAAATGCGGGAAGATGGGTGGGGTTTGGAAGGGGACGGATGCGCTGCATGTTTAAAAAATCTCGAAATTAAGCGTCAAAAATGTGGCCTAGATGGCTTTGCGCTCACCCAGCATGCGTAAGCAGATCCAGCCCAAAACCGCCCCCACGCCCTGCGCTGCCACAAAGCCCAGCGCACTTTGTGGGGCAATGCCCGCAAAGCTGCTTGTAAGCATACGCCCCAGCACAGCAGCGGGGTTGGCAAACGAGGTGCTGGCGGTGAACCAGTAGGCCGCGCCAATGGTGCTGGCCACCAGTGCGCTGGCTTTGGCATGCACGCCTGAAGCGCCACTACGGCCTATGACCACCACCAAGCCTGCGGTGGCCACAGCTTCGGCCAGCCACTGGCCCGCGCCGCCAGCGCCCTTGGCAACCAGCGTAGCGTCTAAGCTGCCGCGCACATAGCTGCTGGTTTGCCACAGGGCCAGGTCAAACATGGCATGCGCCAGTGCTGCGCCTGCCACTGCCCCAGTCAATTGAGCCGCTATATAAAAAATAGCAAGCCTTGACGATTTTACAGTGACATTAGGCAAATTTTCTTTAAAAACTAGTGTAACCAACGGGTTGAAGTGTGCGCCGCTGATAGGGCCTAGTATTTCAATCAAAACAAACAGCGCAAACACCGTTGCCAGTGTGTTGGCCAAAAGCGCCAGCCCGTCGTTGCCACCGCACAGGCGCTGCGCCATGATGCCCGAGCCTATGACGGTAGCCAGCAGCATGGCCGTGCCTACCAACTCGGCAAACAGAATTTGGCGAATTGAATACGGGTGGGGCATCATACGTTGGCAAGGCTCTTAGCGCTTTGGGCAATTGCAATGGCTACTAGCTTGTCTTCTGGCAGGTTCACCAATAAGTCCAGACGACGGCGGATGGCGTGCAGGGTTTGCTTGAAAGCGGCCAGTTTCTCGGCATCGGGCGCATCGCCTGCGGAGGGGTCGGCATAACTCCAGTGGGCGCTGGCGGGTTTGCCCGGCCAGTAGGGGCAGACTTCGCCTGCCGCGTTGTCGCATACGGTGATGATCAAGTCCATGTGGGGGGCGGTGGGCAGGGTAAAATCATCCCAGCTTTTGCTAGACAAGCCCTCGGTGGCGATGCCCGCCTCGCGCAGCACCTGCAAGCCAAGCGGATTGGGTTGCTGGTTTTCGCGTGGGCTGCTGCCAGCGGAGAAGCCTTTGAAGCGTGCGCCGCCTATGTGGTTAAGCACGGCCTCGGCCAAAATGCTGCGGGCGGAATTGTGGGTGCATAAAAACAGCACGTTCAGTGGTTTGCGCATGGGGGTTTCCTAGGGTTTAAAGGGGGCGATTTAACACTTGACGGAAGGCGAAAGCAATTCGCAGCATGCCGCATCGGCTACCGCGCTGGCATCTGAGCCCAATGGAGGCAAAACTCCCGCACAGCAGTGCTCGGTCAGGTAGGCCAGCAGAGCATTCATTTGCGCAAAATCGGCGCTGTAAATCAGGTTGCGGCCACGCTGCTGTGCGCTGGCTAAGCCGCTGTGGCTGAGCTCTTTGAGATGAAACGACAGGGCGCTGGGTGCAATGTCGAGCACAGCGCCCAGCGCACCCGGCGTGAGACCTTCAGCGCCCGCCACCACCAGCGCACGAAAAGCGCGCAGACGCTGGGTTTGCGCCAAAGCGGCCAGCGCTTTGATGGCTAGGGTTTCGCTGATAGGGGGTGTTGATGCTTTCATAATTCAATTATAGTTGAAATATGCAAATGATGCGTTTGTTAGAAATTTAGTGTGGGGGACAGCCGCTACGCAGATACCGTTTTCTTAGGGGTTTTGCTTGACTTTTTTAAACTGCTTGTTTTGAAGCGCCCGATCAGCGTTTTGGCGCTCCCGCCGCTCCCTCATGGCGGGCATACCCAATACTGTTCATTTAAGTAAAATTATGCCATACTACGTCACCCCCATCACAGGAGAGCGACATGGCACGAACCAAAGCGAGTTTGGGCACAGGAGCGCGGCTTAGCGACTACCTAAGCGTTGGCTTACTCGGGCGCG
>JANOYR010000207.1:0-3781 GCA_031428975.1 Polaromonas sp.
AATGCACGCAATGCAATGCTCCAACGATGCTTGTGTACGTAAGGTACACCAGAGCGCGGCGCAGGTTTTAGAACCTGCCAACAAATACCATTTAAACCCCATTAAATGTGCGTTTTGTCACAATGCGTTTGCTTTTACACCTCCAATGCGAGAGGAATGCACAATGCAAAAAAGGCCTTCGCCTGCGCGCAGAAACCGATCACTCCCCCAAGTAAGCGGCGCGCACCTTGGGGTCGTTGAGCATTTCTTTGGCATCGCCACTCATGGTGATGATGCCGCTGTCCATCACGTAACCACGGTCGGCCGCTTGCAGGGCGAGTTTGGCATTTTGCTCCACCAGCAGCACTGTTACGCCTTGGGCTGACACGTCGCGCACTACCTCAAAAATTTTAGCCACCATGATGGGAGACAAGCCCATAGACGGCTCATCGAGCAGCAGCACCTTGGGGCGGCTCATGAGCGCCCTGCCCATCGCCAGCATTTGTTGCTCGCCGCCGCTCATAGTGCCAGCGAGTTGGTCTTTGCGCTCTTTGAGGCGGGGGAAAATACCAAACACTTTGTCAATATCCAACGCAATTTCGGCTTTGTCGTTGCGAATGTATGCGCCCATGAGCAAATTTTCGGTAATGGTCATGCGGGCAAACACGCCTCGGCCTTCGGGCACCATGGCAAGGCCTTCTTTGACCAGATCCCAGCTGCCTTTGCCTGCTATGTTTTTGCCAAGGTACTCAATGCTGCCTGCGGCTGCGGGCAGTGTGCCGGTGATGGCTTTCATGGTGGTGGTTTTGCCAGCGCCGTTTGAGCCTATCAAAGTGACGAGCTCGCCCTCGCGCACTTCAAAATCTGCGCCCTTGACGGCCTGAATGCCGCCGTACGACACTTTGAGGCCAGATACTTTGAGAAGAATCGGTTTGGTGGTCATGGCTTGTCCTTTAGGCGTGGTCTGCGCCCAAATAGGCTTCAATTACTTTTTCATTTTTTTGCACATCCGCAGGCGTGCCTTCGGCAATTTGCTTGCCATAGTCGAGCACCGTCACGCGGTCACACAGGCCCATCACCAGCTTGACATCATGCTCAATCAGCAAAATGGTGCGGTTGTCTTTGCGGATGCGGTCAATCAGCTCGCGCAGCATGACTTTTTCGGTGGCATTCATGCCTGCAGCGGGCTCGTCCAGCGCAATCAGTTGCGGGTCGGTGGCCAATGCACGGGCAATTTCTAGGCGGCGTTGGTCGCCATAGCTTAAAGTACGGGCTTTGTAGTCGGCAAACTTGCCAATGCCCACGTAATCCAAGAGCTCTTGGGCACGAGCCGCAATTTCTAGCTCTTCGCGCTTGGCCGCTGGCGTGCGAAAAATCGCGCCCAACACCCCCGCCTTGGTGCGAATATGGCGACCCACCATGACGTTTTCTAGTGCGGTCATCTCCGCAAACAGGCGAATATTTTGGAAAGTGCGGGCGATGCCTGCCTTGGCTACCTCGTGCACCGCCGTGGGCTGGTAGGGCTTACCTGCCAACTCAAACGTGCCGCTGTCGGGTGTGTACAGCCCAGTGATGACGTTAAAAAACGTGGTTTTACCAGCGCCATTGGGGCCGATCAGGCCATAGACTTGGCCGCGCTTGATGGTGATGCCTACGTCGCTGAGGGCTTGCAGGCCGCCAAAGCGTTTGGAGATGCCCGATACATTGAGAACTGTGTCGCTCATGGTGCGTTCTCCTTATTTGGTGGATGGGTTGAGGGACTTGCCATGCTCAGGCGAAGGCCACAGCCCTTTGGGCTTGATGAGCACAATGGCAATCATGGCCACCGCAATGAGCAACTGGCGCAAAATAGCGGCATCTAAGCGCCCGCCAGTCATGTTTTGCAAGGGGCCTGCCACGTAGCGCAGCACTTCGGGTAAGGCAGCCAGCAGCAGCGCCCCCACAATGACTCCAGGAATATGCCCCAATCCACCCAACACGATCATGGCAATAATCATGGCCGATTCCATGAGCGAAAAGGATTCTGGCGATACAAAGCCTTGGAAGGAGGCAAACATAGCCCCCGACACGCCGCCGAAAGTTGCGCCCATGCCAAAAGCCAATAGCTTCAAATTGCGGGTGTTGATGCCCATGGCTTTGGCGGCGATTTCGTCCTCTCGGATGGCCATCCAAGCGCGGCCAATGCGGGATTTTTCTAGCCTGAAGCAGATAAAAACCGACACCACCACCAGCGTGAGAAACAGGTAGTAATACAAACTCACTGAGGCAAATTCAAAGCCAAACACTTCCAGTTTTTTACCCAAATCCACGCCAAAGAGCTTGATCGAATCAATTTGGCTGATGCCTTTGGGCCCGTTGGTAATATTGACCGGGTGGTCCATGTTGTTGATAAACACCCGAATAATTTCACCAAAGCCTAGCGTAACAATGGCCAAATAGTCACCCCGCAGCTTGAGTGTGGGAGCCCCCAGCAGCACGCCCAACACCCCCGCCAGCAAGGCTGCCGCTGGAATCACAATGTACAGCGGCGCATGCGTACCATTGGGGAAAATTTTGGCAAAAGCGGGGAAGGTTTCAAACAAATGCGGCGAGGCCAAGAGCGCAAACATATACGCCCCCAGCGCGTAAAACGCCACATAACCCAAATCAAGCAGCCCCGCATAGCCCACCACGATATTCAGGCCCAGTGATAGCAATACGTAGAGTAATGCCATGTCGATAATGCGCACCCAAGCGTTGCCTGCCTGCTGCAAAATCATGGGCAAAATGATGGCAGCCAGAGCGCCAGCGATATAAACAGCCAAGCGCTGCTTGGAGTTGAGGGAGTCAAACCAATGTGTCATGTGTGTCTCCTGGTGGTTATGCGCGGTCTGCCACACGTTCACCCAGCAGGCCAGAAGGCCGCAGCGTGAGCATGATGATGAGCACCACAAAAGCCAAAATATCAACGTAATGGCTGCCTAAAACGCCGCCAGTCAACGGGCCGAGGTAGCCAGCGCCCAAGGATTCGATTAAGCCCAGCAAAATACCGCCCACCACTGCGCCAGCAAGGTTGCCAATGCCGCCAAACACCGCCGCCGTAAAGGCCTTGAGCCCTGGCAAGAAGCCCATGGTGTGATTCACAGTGCCGTAATTCGATGCCCACATCACCCCTGCAATAGCGGCCAAAATAGCGCCGATGATAAAGGTGGCAGAAATTACCATGTCGGGTTTCACGCCCATGAGGCCTGCCACGCGCGGGTTCTCGGCGGTGGCACGCATGGCGCGGCCTAGGCGGGTGTGGTTGACCAGATACATCAGAATAGACAGCGAGATCGCCGTGGTGGCCAAGATGATGATTTGCGTGACGGTGATCACCGCGCCACCAATCTCGTAAGGCACGCGGGGCAACAGGGTTGGGTAGGGCTTGAAATTGGGCTTCCAAATGATCATGGCCAAGGTTTGCAGCAAGATACTCATGCCAATCGCAGTAATCAAGGGAGCGAGCTTGTTCGAGCCACGCAGTGGGCGGTAGGCAATTTTCTCAATGCTGAAGTTCAGCGCGGCGCAGACCACGCAGGCGATGATGAGCGCCAGCAGCAAAATCAGCCAGCCGGGCGCGTCGGGCGTGGCGTCTTTCATGTAGCCAATCACGCTCCAACTGGTGATAGCACCCACCATGAGCACCTCGCCGTGGGCGAAGTTAATCAAATTGATAATGCCGTAGACCATGGTGTAGCCAAGGGCCACCAAGGCATACATGCTGCCTAAGACCAGACCGTTGATGATCTGTTGCAGGAAGATATCCATGAAATTTTTCTCC
>JANOYR010000208.1:0-6395 GCA_031428975.1 Polaromonas sp.
CAGCTGTGGCCACAGCGCCAAATGCACGTCCAGCGTTTGGTCAGAATCCTCGCAGGAGTATTCGGCGGCCTTGGCCACGTCCACTTGGTCAAAGCCAATTTGGTGCGCGCCTTTGCCGCAGAGGTCTTCGTAGCTGATGCCCCTGCGCCCCACATGGCGCTCGGCTAGGCTACTCAGGCCATGCGGTTTATGCACCTCTAGCACATAGCTTTGCAGCATGGTGTCGTGCGCATAGCCCTGCACTTCAATGCCGTGGTTGGCCAACACATGGCGGTCGTATTTGATGTGCTGGCCCAGCTTTTTGTGGGCTGGGTTTTCTAGCCAAGGCTTGAGTTTGGCCAATACCTCGTCAATGGGCAGCTGCTCTGGCGCATCGGGCCCTGTGTGGGCCAGCGGAATATAGGCCGCTTCGCCCGGAGTCACGCTCAGGCTAATGCCCACAATTTGGGCGCGCATTTCTACCAGCGAGGTAGTTTCGGTGTCGATGGCGGTGAGCTCGGCTTGGCTGATTTTGACTAGCCAAGCGTCAAAGGCTGGCCATGTGAGAATGGTTTCGTAGGATTTATGGGTAACTTGCGAAATGGCTGGGGCTGTGGGCTCGGCGGGTTCGTCAAACAGGCCGGGGTTGGTATTGGGCTGCCCTAGGGCAGGCTCAGTGCGAACGGCAGCAGCGGGGTTGCTAGATTTGCCGCCCAAGCTGGCCACCAAGCCTTTAAACCCGTATTTTTGATAAAAATCAACCAATGTCGCCGTCGCCCCGTCATGTAGCACTATCGAATCCATAGTGGGTAGGCTGGGCACATAGGCGGTCAAATCGCAGTCGGTTTTAATGGTGAGCAGCGCCCGCGCTTTGGGCAGCCAGTCCAGCGCCTTGCGCAAATTCTCGCCCGCCACGCCTTTGATCTCGTCGGCTCTGGCCACCAAATTGTCTAAATTGCCGTATTCGGCTAGCCACTTGGCCGCTGTTTTGGGGCCCACTTTTTCCACACCGGGCACGTTGTCCACCGTGTCGCCCACCAAGTTTTGGTAGTCCAGCATCAGGCTGGGTGGCACGCCAAATTCTGCCGTTACGCCCGCCACATCGCGGCGTTTGCCGTTCATGGTGTCGATGATGGTGATGCGCTCGTTGACCAGCTGGCTCAGGTCTTTGTCGCCGCTGGATATCACCACGTCCATGCCGCGTTCAGCGCCCAGCCGCGCCAGCGTGCCCAGCACGTCGTCGGCCTCCACGCCGGGCATGGTGATCACGGGCCAGCCCAGCAGCCCAATCACCTCATGAATCGGCGCAATCTGCGCCCGCAAATCGGGCGGCATGGGCGAGCGCGTGGCCTTGTAGTCGGGGTATAAATCGTCCCGAAACGTGCCGCCCGGCGCATCAAACACACACACGGCGTATTTGGCAGGAAACTCTTTTTTGAGCGACGCCATCATGTTAATAATCCCGCGAATCGCCCCCGTGGGCGGGCTACTGGCATCGCCCGGCACCGCCCGCAGGTCGGGCATGGCGTGGAAAGCGCGGTAGAGGTAGCTGGAGCCGTCTACTAGCAAGAGGGTGTTTTCGGGGGTGAGTGGGGATGTCATAGGCAGCTATTGTGCATCGAATGTGGCGCCGTTCGCCCTGAGCTTGTCGAAGGGTTCATGCTGACTTTGTATCTAGTAGCCGCCCGCAACCGCTCCAGTGCGCTGCCCGCTTGGCATCCAAAGTGCCAGCCCGCTGAGCGGGAAGCATCTCCAGTACTCGCTTTTTGGGGGATATTCATAACTCGCCCTGCGGGCTCAAACAGATGAATATCCTGATCCCCAAAAGCTCCGTGCTTCGAGCCCGTCCCTCAACGGATGTCGGCGTCATATGGTCATAGTCTGCTATGAAAAATATATTAAGCAGTTGCTAACGCTTTGATGATTCTGCTCACACTGGCGTGCTGGGTTTGCCTTCTTCACTTTTCTTCTATGCGCCTATCGAACAGGTCAAATCGGGTCAATCAATGGATATTTCACCTTTTTAGCGCTTCAATTGGGTCAAATTGGGTACATTAATGGGTATGTTCAACGTACACAGCATCACCATTACCGCCGAAATCTTGGCGCTCATTGCAAAAATTGATGAGTTCAAAGGGGCATGGCGGGCGCTGGGCACGCTGGCGCCTGAGCGGCTCTTTTCGCTGCGGCGGGTGGCCACCATTGAAAGCATCGGCTCGTCTACCCGCATAGAGGGCAGCAAGCTGTCTAACCAAGCGGTAGAAGCCTTGCTGGCGCGGCTGGAAATGAAGCAATTTGATACCCGTGACGAGCAGGAGGTGGCGGGCTATGCCGCTGTGATGGAGACAGTGTTTGGCTCTTGGCAACACATCTCACCCACTGAAAACCACATCCAACAATTGCACCGCGATTTGCTGCAACACAGCAGCAAAGATGCGCGGCACCGTGGCGGCTATAAAACCACGCCCAACCATGTGGGCGCGTTCAATGAAGCAGGCGAGCAAATAGCCGTTGTATTTGAAACTGCAAGCCCATTTGACACCCCGACCCTGATGCAAGAGCTTGTCGCTTGGTACAACGGTGAAACCACCGAACAAAGCCTGCACCCTTTGCTGGCGATCGCTGTTTTTATTGTTGTTTTTTTAGAAATTCATCCCTTCAAAGACGGTAATGGCCGCTTGTCGCGCGTTTTGACAACGCTGCTGCTCCTGCGGGCGGGGTATGCCTATGTGCCTTACAGCTCGCTGGAGTCTATCGTCGAGCAAAATAAGCAGGGCTATTACCTTGCGCTGCGCCAAACGCAAGGCACGATCAGAAGTGCAGCGCCAAACTGGCAAGCTTGGATTTTATTTTTTATACGCTCGCTGCGCTCGCAAGTGCTGCATCTTGAGCAAAAAGTCAGCCATGAGCAACTCGTTTTAGCCGCATTACCCGAACTGTCCTTGCACATTATTGAGCTGGCCCAAAGGCAAGGGCGCATCACCATGGCAGATATTGTTTTGTCCAGTGGCGCGAACCGCAACACGGTTAAAAAGCATTTGGTGAAGTTGACGCATGCCGGGCAGCTGGTGCAGCACGGTGCAGGGCGCGGGGTTTGGTATGGTCTGAACTAAAAGCGCCAAATTAAAATAGCCAATTGACCCCACTAAAGCCAATCCATGCCCACCACCCCAACCAAACCCCACGCCCCCGCCCTGCGCGGCGGCGCCTTGGCTTTGCTGGCTGCTGCGCTGTTTGGTATCAGCACACCCTTGGTGCAGCTTGCGGGGCTGGGCTTGGGGGCTTTTAGCACGGCGGCGCTGCTTTATGCAGGCGCAGGGGCGCTGGGCTTTGTGCTGCGCGAGCCTGTGCAGGCAGAGGCAGGGCTGGCGCGGGGCGATTGGCCGCGCATCGTGGCCATGGCCTGCTTTGGCGCGGTGATTGGCCCTGTAGCCTTGGTTTGGGGTTTGCAGCACACCAGCGGCACCAGTGCCTCGCTGATGTTGACGTTAGAGGCTTTGTTCACCGCTGTGCTGGCTTGGCGGCTTTACCACGAGACGATGGACCGGCGTGTGTGCAGCGCCATGCTGCTCTTGCTGCTGGGTGGCGCGGCGCTGGTGCTAGACCAAAGCCGTGCGGGGCAGGCGGAGTTCGCTGGTTTGCTGGCCGTGCTGGTGGCCACGCTGGCTTGGGGCATTGACAACACGCTCTCCCGCGCCGTGGCCGACCGCGACCCCAGCCAAGTGGTATTGGCCAAATCGGTATTGGGCAGCGCAGTGACCTTGGCTTTGGCTTTTGGCCTGAACGAGCCCCTGCCCAGCGCGTGGGCTGCGGGGGCGCTGCTGGCTATTGGCGCAGCAGGTTACGGCCTGAGCTTGCGCTTTTACCTGCTAGCGCAGCGCTCTTTTGGCGCTGCGCGCACAGGCTCTGTCTTTGCTTTTGCACCTTTTATAGGCGCGGTGGTAGCGTACGCGCTGGGTGAGCGTGCTGGCAGCGCTTTGCTTGTTTTAGGCGGTGTGCTGATGCTCGCTGGCGTGGCCTTGCATCTGCTGGAGTCACATGCACACGCGCATGTCCACGATGCGATGACGCACGAGCACGCGCATAGCCACGACGATGGACACCATGGGCATAGTCACGCAGAGACAGTGCTAGGCTCGCACAACCATTTGCACCAACACAGCCCGCAGCAGCACGCACACCCCCATACCCCTGATTTGCACCACGGCCACGCCCACTAAAGGCCGTGCCATGCCTTGGCCTACCCCTCAGCGCCGCACCCAAGGCGCGCGCCGCCCCACGCATTTTTCTAGCCCGTCCATCTCGTCGTCGGTATGCGTCTCAAACGGCGCATCCATGATCCATTGGCCGTCAACTGGCTCGTTGGGACACAGGCGGGGCGCGTGCTGGGTGGCGGCCACTATGGCTGACGCGCCTGTGCGCACGCTGGTGAGCTCCACTTGGCCGTGGCAGGTGCAAAAATACAGGCCTTCGCCGCGCGTTTCCATATAGGTGCCGGTGCCGCGAATGCCGATGGTGGCGGTGGCCGTGAGGATGCGCACTTGCTCGGAGCTGCGCTTGCCAAACACCGCGCCCACCGCGCCCGTGACCAAGCGCAGCGCACCAATCACGCTGCTGCGCACCGCGTTGGGCTGAATGACCAGCTCGGTGCGTTGGCGCAAAAAGATGGCATCCGCACCAATAGCCAGCCAAATCTGCCCGTCCGACCCCGTCGTTAGCGTGTCGCCCGGGCGAATAACCGCCTTTTCGCTGGTAATGCGCTCGCCGTTGACGCGCACCAAGCCGCGCAAGTAATGGATGCCGTCAAAAGCGCTGGTGATGGGCGGGGCGACCAGTGGTGCGAGCGGGGCGCTAGACGTTTGCGCGCCAACGGTGCCAAAAGGCATCGCCACCGAGGCGGCGCTGGCCAGCATCAGACTGCGGCGGGCGATGCGGGGGCTTGGGGTGGTCGTGGGGGGGGCTAGTGGGTGTTGCATGGCTGGTTTGCGAGGGCTAGTTGTATGACTGATAGTCGCACAACATCGTTGATTCTTTCAAAAACGGCTTTTCTAATGCCTCGACACTTCCCCTGCACCTGCCCCACCCAGCCCCGTACAATGCCCCATTCACGCCACTTGGCGCTGCCAAACCACGCAAAAAACTCTTATTTACAGAAAATTTGTAGGATGTCATCGTCATATGGTCATAGTATGCTATTTAATTTATAGTATTTACGCACTTCACTCCTCACTCCTCCCCTACTAGCACCGTGGCCGTTTACACCGAAGTCTCTTTATCAGAAGCCCAAGCGCTGTTTACCCGCTTAGATTTGGGCACGCTCAGTAGCCTCAAAGCCTGCTCTGGCGGCATTGAAAACACCAATTATTTTGCCAGCTCGGAGCGGGGCGACTATGTCCTGACGCTGTTTGAGCGGCTCACACATGTGCAGCTGCCTTACTATTTGCACCTGATGGACTATTTGGCCGCAGGCGGCGTGCCAGTGCCCAAGCCAGCGGCGGATGCACAAGGCGCAATTTTGCACACTGTCTTGGCCAAACCTGCCTGCGTGGTCAACAAGCTGGTGGGCAGCAGCGCCTTAGCGCCCAATGCGCCGCACTGCGCCGCCGTGGGCGCAATGCTGGCGCGTATGCACTTGGCGGGCGCGGGGTATGGCCGCCAGCAGCCCAATTTGCGCGGCCTGCCGTGGTGGAGCGACACGGTGCCTGTGGTGTTGCCGTATTTAGATGCCGCGCAAGCCGCGCTGATCAGCAGCGAGCTGGCCTACCAGCAGCACATAGCAGCGGGCAGTGCCTATGCCGCTCTGCCGCGCGGGCCCATTCATGCCGATTTGTTCCGTGACAACGTGATGTTTGAAGGGGAGGCGCTCACCGGCTTTTTTGACTTTTATTTTGCGGGCAACGACGCTTGGCTGTTTGACATTGCCGTTTGCCTGAACGACTGGTGTGTGGATTTGCCCACGGGCGTGCAAGACGCTGCGCGTGCTGCCGCCTTTGTGCAGGGCTACCAATCGGTGCGCCCCTTGCAAGCGGCAGAGCGCAGCCTGCTGCCCGCCATGCTGCGGGCGGGGGCGCTGCGTTTTTGGATTTCTAGGCTGTGGGATTACCACCTGCCGCGCGAGGCCTCCCTGCTCAAAGCCCACGACCCTGCGCATTTTGAGCGCATCTTGCGCCAGCGGGCGCACCGGCCGTCCACAGCGGGCTGGCTGTTATAAAAAGCACCAGCATCTGTTTCTGTGCATAAAATCACACTAAGCATTTTTTCTAAACGGCCTGCCTCGCAATTGGCAGGGCGCGTGCATCCAAACTGCGAACTTAGCGCGTAGCCATTACTCACACCATCCACGTTATGAAATTGAATATTGTTAAACCACGCCAAGGCTTTACTTGGGTCAAAATGGGAATTTTGGTGTTTTTTAA
>JANOYR010000209.1:0-4959 GCA_031428975.1 Polaromonas sp.
CTGGGCCGAGCTGGACAAAGGCGCAGACATCAGCCCGATGCGCCGCAACTTGCAGCGCGAACACCTCAAGCGCGTCACCGCCGCCCTCACCCGCCCCAGCAATCTGCCAGCAGATGCCCTGAGCCTCATGCGCTACAACGCGCAAGCCCTGCAACGCCAGCTGGGCGCAGCAGTGGCCAAAGCTGGCCAGCAAAGCGTAGAAACGCGTGCGCACCTTGCCGACAGCCTAGGGATGCTCACCGAGGCACTGCGTGCCACCATGCAGCGAACTGGGTGAGTATTTTTCAACAAAAACACCTTATGTCACGGAAATATGGTCATACTTTGCTACTATATTTGTAGCAAATTTAGGCTTTTTTGCAGCAAACCAACCACCGCTTATGCACATCCGAATCGACGATCTCCAAGGCTCAGAAATTTACGCCCTGCTAGAAGAACACCTGCGCGGCATGGCAGAACATTCGCCACCGGGCAGCTGCCACGCGCTGGACATTGAAAAACTGCGCCTGCCCGACATCACTTTTTGGACGGCATGGGAAGCTGGGCAACTGCTTGCCTGCGGTGCGCTCAAAGCACTCGATGCCCAACACGGCGAGGTCAAATCCATGCGCACAGCCGCTGGGCATTTGCGCAAAGGCGCAGCAAGGCAACTGCTGGAGGTGATTATTGCCGAGGCAAAAAGCCGCAAATACCAGCTTTTGAGCCTAGAAACGGGCTCAGCCCCCGCTTTTGCGCCTGCATTGGCTATGTACGAAAACTTTGGTTTTATCCGCTGCGAACCCTTTGCCAGCTATACACCTGACCCATTCAGTGTCTTTATGCGCAAACAACTCTAAGAAGAGCAGTAGGTTAATATCCAGTGTTAAGCTAGTAGTAACCCTTAAGCTCCCAGCCAAACAAGGCTTGGATCACCTCAGAAACCGTTTGCCCTGCTGACCGCCCCCGCACGACCGCTTCCACATGAACGCTCCCACCACGCTCACCCAGCTCATGGCCACAGGCCACGAAGTCCCGCGCCTGCGCGAAATTCCGTACAACTACACCTCGTTTTCTGACCGCGAAATCGTCATTCGTCTGCTGGGCGCACGCGCTTGGGAACTGCTCAGCCAACTGCGCACCGAGCGCACCACAGGCCGCTCGGCACGCATGCTCTATGAAGTGCTGGGCGACATTTGGGTGGTGCGGCGTAACCCCTATTTGCAAGACGATTTGCTAGACAACCCCAAGCGGCGCAAAGCCTTGGTGGACGCGCTGCACCACCGCTTGGCTGAGGTGAGCAAACGCCGCACGCCACAGGCAGATGCCGCACGCGACGCGCTGGTGGGCGAACTGGTCAGCCAAGCCACCCAAGCGGTGAAAGCTTTTGACGAGCTGTTTGCCAAAGCCACGGCGCTGCGCAGCAAGGTGCAAAAAACCCTTGGCCGCGTCACCGCCAAAGACAACATCAAATTTGACGGCCTCTCGCGCGTGAGCCATGTGACGGATGCAACCGATTGGCGCGTGGAATACCCCTTTGTGGTGCTGGTGCCCGACACCGAGGCCGAGATGGCAGGCCTTGTTAAGGCTTGTATTGAGTTAGGGCTCACTATCGTGCCACGCGGCGGCGGCACAGGCTACACCGGAGGGGCGATTCCGCTCACATGGAAGTCGGCGGTGATCAACACCGAAAAACTAGAAACCATGACCGAGGTGGAGTTTGTCAACCTGCCCGGGCTAGACGCCAAAGTGGCCACGGTGTGGTCAGAGGCTGGCGTGGTGACGCAGCGCGTGGCCGATGCGGCCGAGCGTGCGGGCTATGTGTTTGCGGTGGACCCCACCAGTGCCGAGGCCAGCTGCATTGGCGGTAATATTGCCATGAATGCGGGCGGCAAGAAAGCGGTGCTCTGGGGCACGGCGCTGGACAATTTGGCCAGCTGGCGCATGGTAACGCCCGATGCGCTGTGGCTCGAAGTCACCCGCATCAACCACAATTTAGGCAAAATCCACGACGTGGAAACCGCCAGCTTTGAGCTCAAAACCTATGATGCGGGCGGCAAAAAACTGCTCAAAACCGAGCGCTTAGACATCCCCGGCAAAACCTTCCGCAAAGAAGGCTTGGGCAAAGACGTGACCGACAAGTTTTTGAGCGGCCTACCCGGCATTCAAAAAGAAGGCTGCGATGGGCTGATTACCAGCGCCCGCTGGATCGTGCACAAAAGCCCGCAGCACACCCGCACGGTGTGTCTAGAGTTTTTTGGCAATGCCAAAGATGCGGTGCCCAGCATTGTGGAAATCAAAGACTACATGTTTGCCGAGCAAAAGCGCACGGGCGTGCTGCTGGCGGGGCTAGAGCATTTGGACGACCGCTACCTGCGGGCTGTGGGCTATGCCACCAAGAGCAAACGCGGCGGCTTGCCCAAGATGGTGCTGATTGGTGACATTGCAGGCGACGATGCTGACGTGGTAGCCCGCACCACCAGCGAGGTGGCCCGCATTGCCAACACCCGCAGCGGTGAGGCCTTTATTGCAATCAGCCCCGAAGCACGCAAGAAGTTTTGGCTAGACCGCAAACGCACGGCAGCGATTAGCAAGCACACCAATGCCTTCAAGATCAACGAAGACGTGGTGATTCCGCTGCCGCGCATGGCCGAATACACCGACGGCATTGAGCGCATCAACATCGAGCTGAGCCTGCAAAACAAAATCAAGCTCTGCGACGCGCTCGAAACATTCTTTGACAAAGGCGATTTGCCGCTGGGCAAGGGTGACGACGCGATGGACATTCCGTCCGCCGAGCTGCTGGGCGACCGCGTGGCACAAGCCCTAGAGCTGGTGCGCAGCGTGCGCACGCAGTGGCTGGGCTGGCTGCACGATGTCGATGCGCTGTTCCCCCAGTTGCAAGACCACAGCCTGCGCGCCAGCTGGAAAACCCAGCTCAAAGCGCCGCTGGCCAGCATTTTCACGGGCGGCGCGTTCACGGGTATTTTGGCCGAATGCATCGCTGTGCACAAGCGCGTGCTCAAAGGCCGTGTGTGGGCTGCCTTGCACATGCATGCGGGCGACGGCAATGTGCATACCAATTTGCCGGTCAACAGCGACGATTACGACATGCTGCAGTCGGCGCACGCCGCCGTGGCCCGCATCATGGATTTGGCACGCAGTTTAGACGGTGTGATCTCGGGCGAGCACGGCATTGGCATCACCAAAATGCAGTTTTTAAGCGACGCAGAGTTGCAGCCCTTTGCCGACTACAAAGCCAGAATCGACCCCGAAGGCCGCTTTAACAAAGGCAAACTGCTGCGCGATGCGGGCAATGCACGCATCCACGCCGACCTGACCAATGCCTACACCCCCAGCTTTGGCTTGATGGGGCATGAATCGCTGATCATGCAGCAAAGCGACATTGGCGCGATTACCGCCAGCGTGAAAGACTGCCTGCGCTGCGGCAAATGCAAGCCCGTCTGCGCCACCCACGTGCCACGGGCTAACTTGCTCTATTCGCCGCGCAACAAAATTTTGGCCACCTCGCTCTTGGTGGAAGCTTTTTTATACGAAGAGCAAACGCGGCGCGGCATCTCCATCAAACACTGGGAAGAGTTTGAAGACGTGGCCGACCACTGCACCCTGTGCCACAAGTGCCTCACGCCCTGCCCTGTGGACATTGACTTTGGCGAAGTGTCCATGAATATGCGCAACCTGCTGCGCAAAATGGGCAAAAAGAGCTTTAACCCCGGCACCGCAGTGGCCATGCAGTTCATGAGCCTAACCAACCCCATGGCGGTAAGCGCGGTACGCACGCTCATTTTTGACTGGGGCGTGAAAGCCCAACACTTGGGCAACACCTTGCTGCGCGGTTTGGCCAAAAAGCAAACCGCCAAACCAGCGGCTACCGTGGGCAAAGCGCCCATCAAAGAGCAGGTTATCCACTTCATCAACAAGAAAATGCCCGGCGGCCTGCCTAAGAAAACCGCCCGCGCCTTGCTGGATATTGAAAACCCAGACTACGTGCCCATCATCCGCAACCCCGCGCAGGCGGCGGACACCGAAGCGGTGTTTTATTTCCCTGGTTGCGGGTCTGAAAAGCTTTTCAGCCAAGTGGGCTTGGCCACGCAGGCTATGCTCTGGCACGCGGGCGTGCAAACGGTGTTGCCGCCGGGCTATTTGTGCTGCGGCTATCCGCAGCGCGGCGCGGGGCAGTTTGACAAAGCCGACAAAATGATCACCGACAACCGCGTGTTGTTCCACCGCGTGGCCAATACGCTCAATTACTTGGACATCAAAACCGTGGTGGTGTCGTGTGGCACCTGTTATGACCAGTTGCAAGGCTACCAGTTTGACAAAATATTCCCTGGCAGCCGCATCATCGACATCCACGAGTATTTGCTAGAAAAAGGCATCACGCTCAACACAGGCGGCCAAGGCGCAGGCGCTTACCTCTACCACGACCCTTGCCACAGCCCCATGAAGCTGCAAGAGCCCATGAAAACCGTGAAAGCCCTGCTGGGCGACGCGGTGGTCAAGTCTGAACGCTGCTGCGGCGAATCAGGCACGCTGGCCGTGTCACGGCCCGATATTTCTACACAGGTGCGGTTTCGCAAAGAAGAAGAAATTCTCAAAGGCGAAGCCACGCTGCGTGCGCAAGGCTTGGTGGGTGAGAAGGACAATGTCAAAATTCTCACATCTTGCCCCGCCTGCCTGACTGGGCTGAACCGCTTTGGCGCTGACCTGAAAACGGGCCTGTTAGAAGCCGACTACATCGTGGTGGAGATGGCCAACCAAATTTTGGGCAAAGACTGGATGCCTGACTATGTGGCGCGGGCTAACAACGGCGGTATTGAGCGGGTGTTGGTTTGATGGTTGGCTCAGTGGGACTTGAGGCAACGCAAAAAGCGCGAAAATAAAACCGAAATCGCTGAAAAATTCATTCATTTTTTATAAGAGACACTTTATGGCAGGCCTGACCAAAGACACCGCAACCCC
>JANOYR010000210.1:0-14291 GCA_031428975.1 Polaromonas sp.
CTTGCTGCTGCGCACCGGGATTCAGGGCAAAAACGTGCTGCTGTTGGCGCAAGAGATCATTGACACCTTTGGCTCAGTGGCGGGCTTGCTGCACGCGCCTGCCAACGCGCTCACCCGCATCAAAGGGCTCGGTCCCGCCAAACAGTCCGAGTTAATTGCTGTGTTGGAGCTCTCGCGCCGTGCGCTGGCCCAGCGCCTGCAAGAGCGGCCGGTGTTTGAAACGCCCCTGGAAATGCAAGACTATGTGCGATTGATGATCGGCGCAAAACCCCATGAAGTGTTTGTGGCCTTGTTTTTAGATGCCAAAAACCACCTGATCAGCTCTGAAGAGCTGTTTCGTGGCTCACTGACCAGTACCAGCGTTTACCCACGCGAGGTGGTGTTGCGCGTGCTGCACCACGGCGCTGCCAATGTCATTTTGGCGCATAACCACCCCAGCGGCGGCGTGGAACCCAGCCAAGCCGACATCCACCTCACCCAACGCCTCAAAGCGGCCCTGCACTTGATTGACGTGCAGGTGCTAGACCATATCATTGTGAGCAGCAGCGCCGCGCTGTCGCTGTCAGAGCGGGGTTTGGTATGAAAAGCTTGAACAGTTTGGCTGACCTCAAAAGCGTTAAAAAAGAAATCGACGCGCGTGCTGCACAGCGCGTGGCGCAAGAAGCTGCGCGTATTGCCCTTGAAAAACGCCAAAAAGAAGAGCGCGAAGTGTTTGCCACAGCGGTTGGCCGCGTCAAACCGCTGGCCGACAAAGGCAGGGCCAAGCTAGCGCCCGTGCTGCCGCCACCTATTGCGGCGCAGCAGCGGCTTGACGATATCGCCGTATTGCGCGAAGCTTTGAGCGACGAATGGGACACCAGCAGCCTGCTGGACACTGACGAAGCACTGAGCTTTACGCGCCCCGGCATTGGTCCTGATGTGGTGCGCAAACTGCGCCGAGGCGACTGGACGGTGCAGGCGCAGGTGGATCTGCACAATTTGCGCACCGACGACGCACGCGAAGCACTGGGCAGCTTTGTGCGTGAATCGTTTAAAAACGGTTTGCGCTGCGTGCGCGTGGTGCATGGCAAGGGGCTGGGCAGCCCCGGCAAAGTGCCTGTGCTCAAAAACAAAGTGCACAGTTGGTTGATTCAAAAAAACCAAGTGCTCGCTTTTGTGCAGGCCACGCCATCGCAAGGCGGCGCGGGTGCTTTAGTGGTGCTGCTGCAAGGCGCTAGGCCGCGCTCCACTGCTTAGACACGGCCACGCCAAGGCTGGCAAGCCGTTTTTTCATGCTCAGCACGGCGTTGTCTTTAGACACCAAGGCGCAGGCGTGTGCCGCCGCCAAATCGATGAATTTTTGGTCATCTGCATCTTTACACACATAGATGCAGCGCGCCGCCACGGCAGCTAGCGTGGCCAAACGGTCAAACTGCGCCAACACCGCCAGCTTGGCCACCCCATAAAACGCCATGCGTGGCTGCAATTGCGTGTAATCGAGCACCCGTTCCAGCTCGTCGCGCATGACGGGTGTGGCAATCCAACGCACAGCGCCACACTCCAACGCAGCCCGCAGCGCAGGCGTGGCTGAATCAGAAAAAATAAACAAATCCAACACAATGTTGGTGTCCAGCACTACAAGCGCAGCAACAGTTTCGCAGGCCATGTTCACGGTTTCCTCTCGACTTTTTTCGGTATCCCTTTTGCCTCTTTTGCGTAAGCTTCGCGTCTTCTGCGTCCGGAAATCCGATTCCGCCCTGCGCACGCCAACCATGCAAGCAAGAAAAAGAATTAGGTTCTGACCCTAATTCTTTTGCACGCGGGGCGCGGGTTTGGCGATGTCGAATTTGAACAGTCGGCATTCAATGGGCCCGTTCCACATGGGCACGCGGCGGGACTCTTTGAGGCGCATGCGACCGGGTAGCTTCATGTCGGGCGCTAGCACCCAGGCTTGCCAGCCGTTGAAATGCTGTTTCCAGTGCCGTGCCAGCTGCACAAAAAAGTCTTCTTCTAACTCGCCATGGCCTACAGGCTCGCCGTTGGCGTTGCCAGCTAGGCGCTGCACGCCCGCCACGTTCCGTTGGGCACCTGCGATGCCGGCCACCTCAATGCGGTCGCCATAAGGCGGGTTAACCAGCATGACACCGCAAACATCGGTAGGCGGCAGGCGCTGCAGCGCGTCGCCACCACGAAACTCTATGCAATCGGCCACGCCTGCTCGCTGGGCATTGCGCTGCGCAAAGTCCGCCATACGATGCGACACATCAGAGCCAAATATTTGAACTTTTTGACCCGATGTCACTGTCAATTGGTCATTTATAGCTACATTTTTAATAGCATCCCAGACATGGGGCTGAAACGGCAATAACTTTTCAAATCCAAACCTTCGGCCAATGCCCGGCGCGATGCGCATGGCCATTTGCGCCGCCTCAATGGCTATGGTGCCGCTGCCGCAGCAGGGGTCATACAGGGGCACAGCTGGGTTGGCAGCGGGATCCCAGCCACTGGCAGCAATCATGGCGGCGGCCAGCGTTTCTTTCAGCGGCGCTTCGCCTTTGTCTTCGCGCCAGCCGCGTTTGAAGAGTGGCTCGCCGGAAGTGTCGATGTAAATCGTTAGGTCAGTTTCGCTCAGGTGGGCGTGGATGCGGGCATGTGGCCAGTGGGTGTCGACGCTGGGGCGCTCACCTTTTTTGTGGCGAAAACGGTCGGCCACTGCGTCTTTGATGGTCAGCGCGGCAAAATTGAGGCTTTTCAGCGGGCAGTGCTGGGCCGTGATGTCGATTTTGAAGGTTTCTTTGGGGGTGAACCAAATCTCCCAAGCCACGGCACTGGTGGCATCGTACAAGTCGCGCTCTTCGCGGTAGGGCGTGTGGCTGAGCTCCACCAGCACGCGCTGGGCGAGGCGGCTCCACAGGTTGAGCAGCAAGGCATCGCGCCAACTGCCTTTAACCGATACGCCGCCGCGCTGGATGAAAACACTGGGGTTGGCATCGTCGTGTGCAATCGCTGTGACGCGCAGCACCTCGGCGCAGAGCATTTCCTCCACGCCAGCGGCGCAGGGGAGGAATAAATTGAGTTGGTTCACAGGGAGGCTCTCAGAGTGTTTTTCGAAGGTTGGTGGGCGCAATGCGCAGCGCCTCACGGTATTTGGCCACCGTGCGCCGTGCGCATTCGATGCCCTGCTCTTTGAGCATATCGGCCAATTGGTTGTCCGACAATGGTTTGGCGGGGTTTTCAGCGGCCACAAACTGCACAATCAGGGCGCGCACCGCCGTGCTGGAGGCATTACCGCCGGTTTCTGTGCCCAAGGCCGAGCCAAAAAAGTATTTCAACTCAAAAGTGCCAAAGGGCGTAGCCATGTATTTGGCCGTGGTCACGCGCGAGATGGTGCTTTCGTGCAGGCCCAGCTCGTCGGCAATTTCGCGTAGCACCAGTGGGCGCATAGCCAGTGCGCCATGCGCAAAGAAGTTTTGCTGGTGCTCAATGATGGCGCGGCTAACCCGCAAAATGGTGTCAAACCGCTGCTGCACATTTTTTATGAACCAGCGTGCCTCGGTCAGGCGCTGTTGCAAACCCTCCATCGCCTCGGATTTGTGGTCAATTTTGCCCTGCTCCGCCACAAAGTCTGGCGCGGCTTTTTGCACTTTAGTGGCGGCCTTAGGCGCTTTCATCACGCCCGCATACATGTCGTGCACGCGCAGGCGCGGCATCACCGCTGGGTTGAGCTCTGCAGTAAACGTTTTGCGCTGCCCCGTGCCGCTGCTGCGCACAATCACATCGGGAATCACGATATTGCGCTCCACGTCGGCAAACTGGCGGCCAGGCTTAGGGTCTAGCTTGGCAACTAACGCCATCGCGGCCTTGATTTGCTCGGCATCGGTGCGCAGCATCACCACCAAGCGTTTCACGTCACGTTTGGCTAAAAAATCCAGCGGCAGTGCGCAAATCGCTTGTGCCGTTTGGAGCAATTCTGGGTCTACGCCCTTTACAAGCCGCATTTGAATCTGCAAACACTCCGCTAAATCGCGCGCCCCCACCCCAGCGGGCTCCATGTGCTGCAATAAGCGCAGCGCTAGACCTAGTGCTTGCTGTACTTCTTCACGCTCTTCTAGATCGTCTGGCGCGAGGCTTTGGGCTAACTCTTCTATGCTGTCCGTCAGGTAACCATCTTCGTTGAGCGATTCAATCAAAAACATGAGGGCAGCGCGGTCGCCGTCGCTCAAGCGCAGGCAACGTGCTTGGCTGTGCAAATGGTCGGCCAAGCTGGTGTGTTCTGCCGTGTAATCGGATGCTTCGGTGGTGGAGGCTTCAGAGTTTTTGTTGGCCGCGCCTTCGCTGGCCGTGATACTCGCTTCATTGCCCCATTCGGTGCTGTCCGCATTGACCTCTGCGCTTCCCTCGCCTTCCCAGTCGCTGATTTCACCAGTTTCAGAGGTTTTTTCGCCCAATGTCACGGTGCTATCGTCATAGTTTGCTTCTGATTGTGTAGCGGTTGGGTATTCGTTGGGGTCAAATTCAGTGCGTGAAAACTCGTCTTGCGCGTAGTCGTCGCGCTCTGCTGGGGCATCCGCAGGCAACTCAAGCGCAGGGACTTCATCGCCATCAGCCTCCAAAAAAGGGTTGTCCAAGAGCATTTGCTCCACCTCTTGCGCCAGCTCCAGCGTAGACAGCTGCAAAAGCCGAATCGACTGCTGCAATGCAGGGGTAAGCGCCAAATGCTGAGAATGGCGCAGGCTCAGACCTTGCTTCATAGCAAACAGCGCAGCACACGCAGTGGCAAGCGTGGGGGTAACAAGCGCCGCGACGGGCAGCCCCTAGCAAGCGGGCACCCCCTCGGGGGGCAGCGCAGCACACGCAGTGGCAAGCGTGGGGGCAACACCATCACATACGGAAGTTTTCGCCCAAGTACACACGCCGTACATCGGGGTTGTCAACAATCTCGCTGGGGCTGCCTTTGGCCAACACCGCGCCCTCGCTGATGATGTAAGCGCGGTCACAAATACCCAGTGTTTCGCGCACATTGTGGTCAGTAATCAGCACGCCAATGTCGCGTGTTTTAAGAAAACTAATAATGCGCTGAATCTCGATCACGGCAATCGGGTCGATGCCTGCAAAAGGTTCGTCCAATAAAATGAACTGCGGGTTACTGGCCAAAGCCCGCGCAATTTCAACGCGCCTGCGCTCCCCGCCAGACAGGGCCGGTGCAGGCGAGGTGCGCAAATGGTCCACGCGCAAATCCGCAAGCAAGGCGTTAAGCCGTGTTTCTAAGGCTTGGCCGCCCAAGGGCCTGCCGTCTTGGTCGCGTTGCAACTCCAACACCGCTCGCACGTTTTCTTCGACATTGAGTTTGCGAAATATCGAGGCCTCCTGGGGCAAATAACTCAAGCCCAAACGGGAGCGGCGGTGGATGGGCATGTTTTCAGCACTTTGGCCGTCAATGGTGATCGTGCCAGCATCCGCACGCACGAGGCCCACAATCATGTAAAAGGAAGTGGTTTTGCCTGCGCCATTGGGACCGAGCAAGCCCACCACTTCGCCGCGCGCAACATCCAGCGACACATCTTTGACGACCTTGCGCGGCCCGTAGGCTTTGCGCAAACCTTGGGCAGACAAGCGCCGCTTGAGCGCCTCACTCACTTGCTGGCCCCGCCCAGTTGCGAACTGTTTTTTAAGGGTGCTGACGCCGTACGAGCGGGAGCTGAGCTGGTCGTTGCCGCAGGTGCTGCCTCTTTGGGAGTCATCATGGTGCGGATACGCCCGCTGCCTGTGCCAGCACCCGGTGAGGGGCCACCTTCGACGGTAAAAATATCGGTGGCATTGTCATACACAATGGTGCTGCCAATGGTTTCGTCGTTGAGCAACGCCCCCTTAAAGCGCTTGAGGACGGCTTGCTTAATAAATTTAACATTGTCTGCTTTGCCATCGTAGTCAATGGTCTCTGCCACGCCTTCAATCCACTCATCCAAGCCTTCGCGCTTTTGGCGGTAAAAAGCCAGCTTACCCGGAGCTGCGGTGGCCAAACCAAATTGGTAGCCTTCGGGGTCTTGGCGCACCACAACGCGCTCTGCGCGGATCGTTAGCGTGCCTTTGGTAATGATGACATTGCCCGTGTAAACACCGGTTTGCTTGAGGTCGTCGTGGCGCAGGGCATCAGCATCGATCACCATGGGCTTGTTTTTGTCGGCTTTTTCCGCCAGACTGGCCAACGGAAAACCCCAACAAAGCACGGCTAGCACCACAGTAACGCCCGTGCGAACACAGCGAGGGGGGAATACAGCGGCACGAATCTTGCTTTTCATGGCGCAATTGTAGCGCTGACCTCGCCCAATCGGACGGCGAGGCGACCAAAATTATGCTTTGGGCTTGGCTTCTTTGGTTTTTGCATCCGCTGGTTTTGCCGCTGGCTTGGGCGATGCACCAGATGGCATTTCTTTACGCACTTCGGCAATCAAGAAATCGGCCACTTGCAGGGCTTTTTCCATGGTTTGGGTTAAAGCGCCCGACGTATAAAACCGCCCTGCAATGCCCAATGCGGGTACGCCTTGCACCTTGTATTGGTCTTGCAAAAGTTTGGCCTTTTTAGACTTAGAGGCTGCGCCAAACGACTGGTAGGCGGCCTCAAACTTGGCTTTGTCCAGCCCTTGTTTTTGTGCCCAAGCACTGATCGCCTCAAAGTTTGCCAGCGTCAGCTTCTCTGCATGGATGGCATAAAACACTTTGGCATGCATCTCGGGGATTTTGCCCATGGTGTCTAGCGCGTAAAACAAGCGTTGCTGCGGTTCAAAATCGTCGCGAAACGCCACGGGCACCCGCTTGACCACCACGTCGTTGGGCAGCTTTTTAATCCACGCCTCAAGCGCAGGTTCAAACGCATTGCAATGGGGGCAGCTGTACCAAAAGAACTCAATCACCTCGATTTTGCCAGCGGGGGCATCGGTACTGACCCGTTTGTCCAATGCAATGTATTCCAAGCCTTCTTGAAAGCCCGCTTGTGCATGCGCCGCTCGGCTAACCCCGCCCACTGCAGCCACACCGGCCAAGGATAAAGAAAATTCTCTGCGTTTCATATTCCGATCACTCCTAAATAGGTTTACTGCTGTCTTGACCTGTTGCGCTGCGCATAAGTTCCCTCAACGCTGAATCCTGACTAAGGCGGTGTCCATACCGCCGACGTCGAGCTTGTCTTTGGTCTTGTCTGCCTCGTCTTTTTTGTCAAACGGCCCTACACGCACCCGAAACACAGTGCGGCCAGACTGCTCGCGCTCGGTGATTTTGGCATCTAAGCCCATCAATGACAGCTTGGCACGCTGCGACTCCGCATCTTCGGGCGTTCGGTAAGCGCCAACCTGCACAAAATATACAAACGGATCAGCCCCGCCCGCCGATGACACAGCAGGGGTGCTTGCCGATTTAGCTTTGGCCAAATCGCCTAGCGGATCGGCCGATGGCTTGGGATCTACTTTGGTTACCGTTTTAACCTCAGGCTTTGCATCCGTTTTGGAGTCGGTTTTTCCGTCAGTTTTAGCCACCGGCTTGTCCGATTTGGCAGCGCTGGCTGGTGCGGCGGGCACTGCCACCACCGGAGCGGTCACCGGCAGTGGGGCAGAGGCTACCGCAGCGGGTTTGGCTGGGTTTTTGCCATACAAGGGAGCATTCGGATCCCAGTCTTTGTTCTTTTTGGTCTCGGCCGCATCTTGGTCGTTGGTGCGGGTAGCGCCTTTGTTGACAAAAGGCACGGGAACTTTGGTGACATAAATGGCCACGGCCAACGCACCCGCTAGGCCGACCAAGAGCCCCACAATAATGCCCAAAATAGTACCGCCACGCTGATTGGGGCGCTTGGATGGCAGTTCAGGTGCAGTTTGCGTGCGGATTCGCTTCATACAGTCTCGTTTCTTTCCATGCGGGTGGGTGCGCTCACACCCAATAACCCAAGCCCATTGTGCAACACTTGGGCGCAGGCCGCCACCAAGGCCAATCGGGCAATTTTGGTGGGTGCATCGTCCACCAAAATGCGCTCTGCGTCGTAGTAGCTATGGTAAGCCGCTGCAAGGTCGCGCAGATAAAAAGTCACATCGTGCGGGGCAAAATCGCGTGCTGCATTGGCTACCATGTCGGGGTATTTGGCCAGTACCAACATCAGGCTCTGCGCGGCGGGCGTGTTCAAAGCAGCAAGATCTGCCCCGGGCAACATCGCCGTATCGCCACCGTCTTTGGTCTGCCAAGCCGCCAGCACCGAGCAAATGCGGGCGTGGGCATACTGCACATAAAACACGGGGTTGTCGTTGTTTTTGGCGACCGCCAGATTCACGTCAAAGGTGTATTCGGTATCGGGCTTGCGGCTGAGCAAAAAGAAGCGCACTGCGTCTTTGCTGGTCCAGTCAATCAAATCACGCAGGGTCACATAACCACCCGTGCGTTTGCTGATTTTGACTTCTTCGCCGTCTTTAATCACCCGCACCATGGTGTGCAAGACGTAATCGGGGAACCCTTGGGCCACACCCACTCCAGCCGCCTGCAAGCCTGCACGCACGCGGGCAATAGTGCCGTGGTGGTCAGTGCCTTGGATGTTGACAGCACGGGTGTAGCCGCGTTCCCATTTGGCCAAGTGGTAGGCCACGTCGGGCACAAAATAGGTGTAGCTGCCGTCGCTTTTACGCATCACGCGGTCTTTGTCGTCGCCGTAGTCGGTGCTTTTGAGCCAGAGTGCGCCGTCTAGCTCGTAGGTTTTGCCAGCCGCTATGAGCTGTTGCACGGTTTGTTCCACGCGGCCACTGGTGTACAAGCTGCTCTCTAGATAGTAGTGGTCAAATTTGACTGCGAAGGCTTGCAAATCCAAATCTTGCTCATGGCGCAAGTAGGCAACAGCAAATTGGCGAATGCCCTCAAGGTCGTCTACATCGCCGCTGGCGGTGAAGCTGCGGTCATCAGCCTGCACGGTTTTTTTGGCTAAAAAGTCTGCCGCAATATCGGCAATGTAGTCGCCGTTGTAAAAACCTTTGCTTTCGGGATCCGCAGGGTCCGTGGGCCAGCAAGTATCGCCCGGCTTGAAGCCCTTGGCGCGCAGCTGGGTAGACTTGGCCAGCGTGGCAATTTGCACACCCGCGTCGTTGTAATAAAACTCGCGCCAGACCTGCACGCCCTGCGTGTCCCAAAGCTTGCAAATGGCATCGCCCAGTGCGGCCTGTCGGCCGTGGCCCACATGCAAAGGACCCGTGGGGTTGGCCGAGACAAACTCCACCATCATCTTGCTGCCAGTAACCGCCTGCACACCATAACCCGCACCTGTGCGCAAAATTTCACGGACGGTTTCTTGTTTGGCCTGTGGTTTGAGGCGAATATTAATAAAGCCGGGGCCAGCTATTTCAATGGCGCTCACCCACTGCGCAAAGGCAGGCGTGGCCATGAGCTTGTCTCGTAGCGTTTCGCCTAAAACGCGTGGATTGAGCTTGAGTGCCTTGGCCAACTGCATAGCCGCCGTGCAAGCAAAATCTCCGTGCTCTGCCACCTTAGGCGACTCAAAAGCCGCCCGCGCGCCCGCTCCGGGGCTCAAAATATCGAGTTCAGCAGCCAATGCGGCCAGCAGTTGTTGTTTAACGTGTTGCATGGGGAGATTTTACGGGGGAAGTGTGCGTTCAAAGCACAGGTGCAAACATGGTTTGTAGCGTAGCCAGTGTGCGTTTGAGTGTTGTGGCGTGAATAACGCCCTCTTTACGAACGAGGCGTGATTTGTCAATGGTGCGGATTTGGTCCAGCAAAATCAGCCCGGTTTTGCCTTTGAACGTGATGGGTATGCGAAATGCAGCAGGGCGTGCGCCCGTAGTCATGGGCGCAACGATCACGGTGCGCAAAAAATCATGCATTTCTGGTGGGGATACCAGCACACAAGGCCGTGTTTTTTGTATCTCGCTGCCAACGGTCGGATCAAGCTGCGCCAGCCATACTTCACCAGTGACTAGATGTGCAGGTGCTACCACTTCAAATCCTCATCGCCTGCATTGGTGAACTCTGGCCACACCAAGGCGTCCTCGCCAGTTTGCGCCAGCCGCTGGCTATGCACTGCCCAACCTTCACGTGGGTTGCGGCGCAAGGGGCGAATTTCTATCACGCCATTGACCACCTGCAAGTCAGCAGCACCTTGCAAACCTGTTTGTTCAAGGATAGGTTTGGGAATCAAAATTCCTTTTGAATTGCCCATGGTGCGAATGGCTACTTGCATACATTATCTTTCGTCAATATAAGCACAATGTTAGCACCAAATATTAAAGTCGCAAAGCCCGGTCAATAAAATCCGGTGCCACCTTCGGTTTGGGCACTTTGATGTCAAACCATTGCCGCACATTGGTGTCTAGCCCAATGCCGTGCATGTAGTTGTACAAAGCTTTGTTCAGAGCCACGCCGAGCGCATCGTGGTCTACACCTGTGGGGTCAATGAAGGCGATGTCGTTTTTGGCGAATTGGCCTTCGGGCAGGGCTACCAGCTTCACGCCAAAGTCGGCGGGGGATTGGCCTACGGGGGAATGCACGGTGCAGGCAAAGCGGTGGAAGAATCCGCTTTGGATGCAGCCTGCTTGGAACAACTGGCGCACGTATTCCAGCGCGTCTACGGTATCTTGCACGGTTTGGGTGGGAAAGCCATACATGAGGTAGGCATGCACCAAAATGCCCGCATCCGAAAAGCCCTTGGTAACGCGGGCGACTTGTTCTACGCTCACTCCCTTTTGCATGAGCTTAAGCAGGCGGTCAGAGGCCACCTCCAGGCCACCGCTAATCGCAATGCAGCCACTGTCGGCCAGCTCTTGGCAAAGGTCTGGTGTGAAGGTTTTTTCAAAACGGATATTGCCCCACCAGCTAATCGCTGTGCCGCGCGCTTGCAATTCGGCAGCCAGCGCCTTGAGGGCTTTGGGCGGGGCGGCTTCGTCTACAAAATGGAAGCCGGTTTGGCCTGTTTCTGCCACTATTGACTCGATGCGGTTAACCAACTCTTGCGCGGTCGTGGTTTCGTAGCGGCTGATGTAGTCTAGGCTCACGTCGCAAAAGCTGCATTTTTTCCAATAGCAGCCATGCGCCACAGTGAGCTTGTTCCAACGGCCATCGCTCCACAGGCGGTGCATGGGGTTGAGCATGTCCAAGAGGCTCAGGTAGCTGTCCAGCGGCAGGCCGTCCCATGTGGGCGTGCCCACGTCGCTAAAGGGCACTTCGGGTTCGGCCAAGTTGGTGTATTTCACTGCACCGTTTTCACGGGTAAAAGTGCGCACCAAGCGCTGCGCACCTCGCTTGCCTTGAATGTGATCGAGCAGAGCTAGCAGGGGGCGCTCGCCCGCATCGAGCGTGACGAAATCAAAATAATCAAACACGCGCGGCTCGGCCAGCTCGCGCAGCTCAGTATTCACATAGCCGCCGCCCAGCACCATCACCGTCTGCGGATGCTGCGCTTTGATGGCCTGCGCGATACGAAAAGCCGCATACACCGAACCCGGAAATGGCACCGACAGCAGCACCACGCGCTGCGTGGCGAGCCCGTCTGCTGGAAAATACTGCGCCACCGTTTGCAGCGCGATGTCAACCAGTGTACGGTCTACCAAGCTGAGCGGTTGCGCCAATGCATCGGCCAGCGGGTCAAACGTGGGCTGGCTGCCCGCCAGCGATTCGGCATAACGCACAAACTCAAAGCGCGGGTCGATGGCATCTTTGAGCACATCGGCCAAGTCGTTGAGATACAGCGTGGCCAAATGCCGCGCTTTGTCTTGTGCGCCCAGCGCCCCAAAAGCCCAGGCCAGCGGGTCGCCACCTTCGTCGTCTACATACACCTCCAGCGCCTCAAAGCGCGGACCTTCAGGCAAGAAGCAGCGCGAGTTGATGCGGTGCGCTAGGGTGGAATCTTTGCCCTGCAAAAAGCGGATGGTGGCGCTGATGGTGCTGGCATACAGATTGAATTGCTCCATGAACAAGGCCACGCGCTCGGTGGTCTGGTCTTGCTGAACAATTGCATCGTGGATACTTTGCAAACCTGCTTTAGAAAACAAGCGCAGCACCAAGGCCAGCGCCACATCAGACTGCACCGCATCCACACCACGCGAGCGCAAAAACCCGGTAATGTAAGCGGTAGACGGGTACGGCGTGTTGAGCTGGGTCATCGGCGGGATGAGGGACAGCACGCGCAGGGGAGGACGGGTAGCGTTGGCCGATACCGCAACCGACACAGCAGCCTTAGGGTCTGCGGGCTTGTCAGAGGTTACGTCAACAGATCGGTCAAAAATAGGCATGGTCTGATTATCCGGCAGCAATCAGGCCTGAGTCAGCGCGGGGGAAAGCAAATACTGCTTGGCAGCCGCCTGAATAGCCAGCGTGAGGCGCGCGGCCTGTGGAGCCTCGCGCTGCCAATGCTGCCAATGCAGGGGCACGTCCACTACGCGGCTGGGGAATAAGTCCACCAGCGCGCCGCTGGCTAAAAATGGCGCAGATTGGATATCGGCCTCCATGCCCCAGCCCATGCCGCTGACCAGCGCGTGGTGAAAGGCATCCACGGCGGGAATGTAGTGACGCGGGTAGGCCAAATCGGCCACACCGAAGCAGGTGCGCAAAAACTGGTCTTGCAGGCTGTCTTTGCGGTTGAACACAATGGCGGGCTCTTTGACCAGCTGGTGCAAGCCTATGCCAGTTTGCTTTTTGGCGCTACCCGTCAACCGCGCTTGCACCTCTGGCGCGGCCACGCAGCGGTAGCGCATGGTGCCCAGCGGCTCGGCCACGCAGCCGCGAAGCGCTACCGATAGTGTAGTGATGCAGCCCACCACATCGCCATTTTTGAGCCACTCTAGGGTGTGGTCTTGGTCGTCTACCACCACATCTAGGGTGAGCTTGTGGCGCTGCAACGCCGCCTGCACCCCTGGAAAAAACCACGACGCCAGCGAGTCGGCATTGACCGCCACGCTGATGCTTTGGAACTGGCCTTGCGAACTGCTGCGCTCGGGCTGCAATGTGTGGGCCAAATCGGCCTCCAGCATACGCACTTGCTTGATATGGGTAAGCAGCGCATGCCCAGCTGCCGTGGCGCTGGAGATTTTGCCGCGCACCAGCACGCGCTGGCCAAGCGCGTCTTCCAGCGCTTTGATGCGCAAACTGGTGGCCGCCAGCGTGATGCGCAGGCTTTTGGCCGCAGCGCTCAGGCTGCCACCGGCAATTGTGGCGGCGAAAGCATCAAGCTGGCGAGGGTCTAGTGGCATAACCGTATTAAACCAAATTTAATACAAAGTATAAATACTTAATTTTGTTTAATAAATTGGCGAGAACGCGATACTTGCGCGGCTTAGATTGTCCAACCCACTCCACACGAGAAACCCCCCCATGACCGCCGCTTTTTCTGGAATGCTCTTGTCGCTGTCGCTGATTGTGGCGATTGGCCCACAAAACGCCCATGTGCTGCGCATGGGGCTGTTGCGTTCGCACGTAGGGCTTACGGTATTGGCCTGCGCCGTGACGGATGTGCTGCTGATTGGCCTTGGCGTGGCGGGCTTGGCGCAGCTTGGCAACATGTCAGAAGCGGTACATGGCGCGCTGGTAGGCGCGGCCATGCTATTTTTATTGCACTACGGGGGCTTGGCCGCGCGGCGTGTTTGGGCTAACCAATACGCTGGCCTAGCGGCTGCACAGCAGGGCGCACCGACGACGCGCAAGCAGGCGTTGGGCGCAGCGCTGGCTTTTTCGTGGCTTAACCCCCATGCTTGGCTGGACACTGCCGTGCTCATTGGCACAGCCTCGCTGGCTTATGCGCAGCCAGACAACTGGAAATTTGGTGCGGGTGCCGCAGCAGGCTCGCTGCTGTGGTTTGTGGCACTGGGCATGGGGGCGCAACTTTTGGCCTCAAAGCTGGCTAAACCTCAGGTGTGGCGAGGCTTAGATGCCATGGTGGCGATCACCATGTGGGCAACAGCCGTGTGGTTAGGGTTGGGGCTGGCTGCCACAAAAACATGACAAATAATGGCAATGTCGCTGTCAAAGCTAGATTGTTTGCTACGTATTTTGATTTTTCTGCATGTGTACGCCCCTGCGCTTGGACTAGACAGCTACGCGGCTGTCCTCCGCCCTTTGGGCTCCTCCTTTATGCCGCTTCGCCATCTAGACCAAGCACAGGGGCGGTGAAATTGGTGAGGGAGCGATGGTGGAATACCCGCACGCCGAGAAAACAGTGTTGCGCTAGCAGCAGATCACTACAAGCCTAGCGGCTGCACAGCAGGGCGCACCGACGACGCGCAAGCAGGCGTTGGGCGCAGCGCTGGCTTTTTCGTGGCTTAACCCCCATGCTTGGCTGGACA
>JANOYR010000211.1:0-29744 GCA_031428975.1 Polaromonas sp.
CCGTGCATCGTCTTTAGCCACCTGCTGGCCCATGGCAAAATTGGGGCTCAGCGCTGCCAAAAGCCCAGCCGCTGTTACGCCTGCCTTAGCAAACTTCTCTGCCCCCCGCAAAAAACCGCGTCGGTCAACCCCGCCATGCACGTAGGCATCAAACAAGACCAGCAGTTCTTGGTCAAAATCTTGCGCCGTTAGGCGCGGGGCGGGCAGGGTGGGCATGGGGTGATCCTTTAAAAACCATCAGGATAGCGCCAAGCTATAACGCTGGCAAGCCGACTTAGGCTTAGCTACGTGGCAAATAGGGGCATTTATCTTGCACAATGGCGGTATCACTTTAAAACACCCTCCACCATGTCCAACTCCCTCCAATTTGCCTCCCGCCTAGACAACGTCAGCACCTCTGCTATCCGCGAGATTTTCAAACTTTTGGGTCGCCCCGGTATCATCAGCTTTGCAGGGGGTTTTCCAGATCCTGCGTTGTTTGACCTAGACGGCATCCGCGAGGCCACCGAGAAAGCCATGACCGACGAAGGCCAATGGGGTGCACGCGCCATGCTGCAATACGGGCCAACCGAAGGCTGGGGCCCGCTCAAAGAGGCCATTAGCCAACACATGGCTACCAAAGGCATAGCAGTGCAGCCAGACGGTCTGATTACCACCACTGGCAGCCAGCAAGCGCTCGATTTAATTGCCACCACGATGATCTCGCCAGGTGACAAAGTCATTGTAGAAGGCCCCACATTTTTAGCCACCATCCAGTGCTTTCGCCTCTACGGTGCAGACTTGGTGAGCGCCCCCATAGATGCCGACGGCGTGAAAGTCGACGAGTTAGAACGCCTGATCATCGAGCACAAACCCAAACTGGTCTACCTGATTCCCACCTTTGGCAACCCCAGCGGCGCCATGCTCACGCTAGAGCGTCGCAAAAAAATCTTGCAACTGGCTGCGCAATACAAAGTGCTGGTGGTAGAGGACGACCCCTATGGCGAGCTGTATTTTGGCGCGCCACCGCCGCCCAGCATCATGGCGCTTAGCAAAGACTTGCCTGAAGCCAAACCGTATTTGGCCTACTGCGGTAGCTTTAGCAAAGTGCTCAGCCCGGGTTTGCGGGTGGGCTGGATGATTGCGCCCACTGAGCTGCTGGCCAAGGCCACCATGTGCAAGCAATTTAGCGACGCCCACACCAGCAACCTGACCCAAGCGATTGCATCCAATTACATGGGCATGACCGAGGGCGGCCAGCGCCGCCTAGACAAATCCTTAGCGGTTGTGCGCAGCACCTACGCCCAGCGCGCCCACAACATGGCCGCAGCCTTGCAGCGCCACCTAGGCGACGCGCTCACCTTTACCCAGCCCCAAGGCGGTATGTTCTTTTGGACCCGCCTGACTGGCCAACCAAGCCCTGCAAGCAGCGCGGCCACCAGCCAAGACGCCACAGCGTATGCCAAACGCGCCCCCGACCACGGCATAGCCTTTGTCCCCGGCGCGCCGTTTTTTGCCAACAACCCCGACAACGCCACCCTGCGGCTGAGCTACGCTACCTCGGATTTGGAGAAGATAGAGGAAGGTGTCACGAGGCTGGCTCGGGCTTTGTCTGTGTGATTGACTCACAAAATCAGCAAATCTGGCATCATTCATATGAGCTAACTCACCACTACCTGCTTTGACTGCTCTCAGTCAAAGCAAGCGCCCAGAAGAGCGCGAGTTTACCTGCGCATTTGACTATTGCTGAAAATGCGTACCCAAGCAAAAAAGCGAGCACTGCGATCCCTCCGCCCGCCCAGTATGATTACCTTCCTTAACTAACCGGAGAAACCCATGACCAAAGGCTATTGGATTGTTCGCGTGGATGTGGCGGATTTGGAGCAATACAAGTTGTATCTGGCGGCTAATGCGGCATCGTTTAAAGATTTTGGAGCGCGCTTTTTGGTGCGGGGCGGGGAGTTTGAAAATCCTGAGGGGACTAGCCGGGCGCGCAATGTGGTGCTGGAGTTTCCTTCTCTAAAGGCGGCGAAGGATTGCTACCACAGCGCTAGCTACCAAGCTGCAGTGGCGCTGCGTTTGCCTGCTGCCACAGCGGATATCATCATCATTGAAGGCTACGACGGACCGCAGCCGAATGCATGAGTTTTAGGGCCTGAGAACTGCACCGTGAATGCAAGCAGTACAAATTTCTGCGTTTGAACACCCATTGATAAGGCGCAAAGCATGTCTCACTTGAAAACCACCCCCCATCTGCACAACTTCAGCCCGTTGCACGGCGCCATGCAGCGTTATGTGGATGGCGAGATATTGGCGGGCGTATCCAGCGCGGTGCTGCGCGGGCGCGATGTGCTTGACGTGCACTGCGCGGGCTGGGCAGATAAAGAGCGGGGCGAGCTGCTGCGCACAGACCATGTGTTTCGAATTTTTTCTAACACCAAGCTGGTAACGTCTTGCGCCATTTTGCTGCTGATGGAGGAGGGCAAGCTATTCCTCGATGATTCGGTGGAGCCGCTGCTGCCCGAGCTGGCCAATCGCCGCGTGCTCAAAGCGGGAGCCACGCAAATTGATGATACTGAGCCTGCACGCCGTGCCATCACTTATAGGCATTTGCTCACCCACACTTCGGGCTTGAGCTACGGTCTTTTTCCTGGCACATTGATTTACAAGGCTTACGTCAACGCCAAGGTCTTACGCCCCAGCCACACACTAGCGGGAATGGTGACCGCCTTGGCAGACTTGCCGTTGCTAAACCAGCCGGGGGAGGGCTGGGAGTATTCTGTGGCTACCGATGTGCTGGCGCGGCTGGTTGAAATCATCACTGGGCAGCGCTTTGATGCCTTTGTGCAGGAGCGGATTTTTGCACCACTGGGCATGGTCGATACGGGCTTTGTTGTGCCGCCAGCACAGGCGCACCGGCTTAGCATCAACTACAAAGGCGCGGATTTGCTCAACCCCAGTGTGCCTGGCTTGCGGCCAGACGATGGCATTCCGTTTCACAGAGATTACACACAAAGTGTTGACTTGCTCTCGGGAGGGGGCGGGCTGGTGTCGTCGCTTGGGGATATGGTGGCACTGCTGCGCAGCCTGCTGCCTGGCGGCACTACTTTACTCAACCCAGACACATTGGCGCTGATGATGCAAAACCACTTGCCCCAAGGCCAGTGGATTCGCATTGCTGCACTGGGCGATATTGCTGGCAAGGGCTTTGGCCTAGGTGGCGCGGTCACGCTCAAGCCCTCGTCCATCGACCCCGCTGCCTCAACCGATGAATTTCAGTGGGGCGGCTTGGCTGGCACGCATTGGTGGATTTCGCCGCGCACAGGCTTGGCGGGGGTGCTGATGACGCAGCGCCAGATGGGTTTTTGGAATCCGTACTCGTTTGAGTTCAAAAACTTGATTTACCGCGCGGCTGGGCATTGAATAGATAGAGGAGTTACTAATTTGAATGCAACTATATTTTCAATAGCGCACTATGACCATATGACGCTGACATTGCCTATTTTTATCATAAATTCACGTTAAAATAGTGCAATGAAAGCCTTGCACATCTATGCCGCCCCTAAAGCCCGCGCCCACATCGCCCAGCACGGCCTACGCCCGCAAGACGTAGGTGTGATTCCGGGCGCGGCGGGAGGTCCTAAGGGCTTGATTTTGGGGCCGCTGGACCGGTATTTGTTTGGCCAGTGGCTGCCGCAAAGTAGCCAGCCGATTGACTTGGTGGGTGCTTCGATTGGCGCGTGGCGCATGGCCACGGCCTGCTTAGACAACTCAGTACAGGCCTTTGGGCGGCTGGAGCGCGACTATATTTCGCAAGATTATGAGGTCGAACCCGGCCGCAGCTTCCCTAGCCCCAAGCAGGTGAGCATGCGCTTTGGGGAGTCGCTAGAGGCGTTTTTTGGCGGCCAAGTGGATGCGTTGCTCGATCACCCACGCTACAAACTGCACATCATCACCTGTCGAGGCCGCCACATCCTCAACCGCGAGGGCAGGGCGCTTTCCAAGCTCAGCACGCCGCTGGGCTTTTTAGGCGCGTTTGCAGCCAACGCTGTGCAGCGCAAAGCCATGGGCACATGGCTAGAGCGCGTGGTGTTCTCCTCCCAGCACGCGCCACTGCCCTTTTACTGTACCGACTACCGCACCCGCCACGTCGCATTAAATGCCCACAACTTCCAGCAAGCCCTGCAAGCGAGCTGCTCCATCCCCTTCGTGCTAGAGGCCATCCACAACATTCCCGGTGCACCGCGCGGCGCATACTGGGATGGCGGCCTTACCGACTACCATTTGCACCTGCTCTACAACAATCATAAAAACATAGCTAACAATGACGATACGGCAATGACATTGGGCTCAAATACCTTAAATTGTGCAGAAACTAACTATTTGGCACATATGCCTTCGCCCCCAGCCAGTGCTCCACTGGTGCTTTACCCCCATTTTCAGCAATCGGTAGTTCCCGGCTGGCTAGACAAGTCATTAAAATGGCGACACCGCAGCAGTGCAGCCCTCGACCACATGGTGGTGCTAGCTCCCAACCCCGAATGGATCAAAACCTTGCCCCACGCCAAACTCCCCGACCGCCAAGACTTTAAATTCCATGGTAGGGATTTACAAGCGCGGATAGCGCATTGGACGAAGGCGGTGGGGGAGAGTGAGCGCTTGGTGGAGGAGTTTGCGCAAGCACTTAGCGCAGAAAATGTACCAATGCAGACGTTATAATTTATAGATGACAGAAGCCTTTCATCCTGACTCTCTGCGCCGCACGGTTGTCGAAATGGCTTTTGCAGGTGATGCTTATCACTTGGGCTGCGCCTTTTCCATTGTGGAGCTGTTAGCATGTTTGTACGGCAGCCACATGCGGTACGACCGGACAAACCCGAATGACCCACAACGGGACTATATGGTTCTGAGCAAAGGGCATGGTGTGATGGCGCAATATGCATGTTTGCGTCAACTAGGATGGTTGCAAAAGGCCGATTTTGACAACTACTTTGTCAACGGCTCTCGTCTCAAAGGCCTGTCGGATGCACATGTACCGGGTTGTGAAGTCACCTCAGGAACTTTAGGTCATGGGCTTTCTGTAGGGGTTGGCTTGGCTTTGGCGGCACAGCGTCGCAAAACTGGCCAACGTTGCTATACGGTTATTGGTGATGGCGAGATGAACGAGGGCTCCATTTGGGAGGCGCTTATGTTTGCATCCCACGCACGTTTGTCCAACCTGGTAGTGATTGTTGACGCAAATGGCTGGCAAGCCATGGGCCGCACTGAGGATGTGATGCAGCTTGGAGATATCGCTGGCCGTTTTAGCGCTTTCGGCTTTGATGCGCTCACCGTTGATGGGCACGATATGGAGGCCATTTCATCGGCTATTGACAGTTTAGTTAGTATGAATAACCACAATCCAAAGGCGCTTATCGCAAAGACTATTAAGGGCAAAGGTGTGTCGTTTATGGAAAACAACAATGCTTGGCACAATGCAAGACTTAGTCCTTTGCAGTACCAACAGGCACTAGCCGAAATTGGCAGCGCAGCAATCAATAATTCTGTTGCAGGGGCTACAGCATGAGAGAGGCCTTTGCGAGGGCTATTGTGGATGCAGCTTTAGCGGATGAACGTGTTGTTGTTCTCACTGGAGACCACGGATATGCTCTCTTTGACGAGTTTCGCAAACGGTGTACGAGTCAATATATCAACGCGGGCATAGCCGAGCAAAATATGGTTGGAGTCGCCGCTGGTCTAGCGAAAGCTGGCTACTTGCCAATCGTCTACGGTCTTTCTGCTTTTGTACCCGTGCGCGTTTTAGAGCAAATCAAGATTGACATTTGCTACGAAGAGTTGCCAGTCATGCTGGTAGGCGACGGTGCAGGACTTGTCTACAGTACCCTAGGTGCAAGCCATCAAAGTTTCGAGGATGTCGCCTGCTTACGGGCACTTCCTCATATCGACATCTTTTCACCTTGTGACGGCTTAGAAATGGTTGCTTGCATGGCTGCTGCGCGTGCAAAATCTGGGCCAACATATTTGCGTATGGGCAAAACTGATCTTGGCACTGTTCACAATACACCGCTAGTGCTCAATCGCGGAGGATTGCTACAGATAAACCACGCGAGCGGTGCTCTTGGCATCATCGCGAGTGGCTCTATGGTGCATACAGCGCTTCAGTTGGCACGAGAAATAGATGCGCCACTTTGGAGTGCGCCTTGGCTCAAGCCTTTGGATGAAGTTCAGCTCAACACTATCGCCCAGCGCTGCACCGCTTTGATAACGTTGGAGGAGCACTCCATTCAAGGTGGTCTTGGCTCTTGCGTACTCGAAGGACTAGCGTTAACGACACCAAGGCCAACATTGCGACTAGGTATTGGCCAACAATTTTCGCTCACGTGTGGTAACTATAACCATGCACTAAAAGAACATGGCCTAGACTTGGATACTTTGCGTGCTGAAATAGCAGCATTTGCATTCAAGCAGGCTAAACTCACAAGAGCTTAGGCTGTGCACCCGCAGTTTGCCCGATTTTTCATCGTTGGCGGACTGAATGCGTCATTTGGTTACGGCCTATTCGCACTTTTTGTCTGGCTAGGGTTACCTTATGCTTTTGCTATTGGTTTTGCCACAATAGCGGGTATTGCATTCAACTATCAAAGCACAGGGCGCTTGGTTTTTGGTGTCGCGCGATGGCAGCGCGTTCCACGTTTTTTAATGGTTTATGCATTTACTTATGTACTCAATCTCGCTGGCGTGCATCTCTTGCTCCAGCTTGGTTTGAATATCTATCTTGCAAATGCCACAATGGTATTACCGCTCGCACTCATTGCCTATATTCTTCAACGGAAATTTGTATTCTCCTCGCTATGAAAAACATAACTATCGTCACACCTTGTTACAACGAAGAAAATAATATTGAAGAAGTTTACCGGCAGGCGCGTGAGGTTTTTGAATCAATCCAAGGTGTGACATATTCGCATTTATTCATTGATAACTGCTCGACTGATCGAACGCCCCAACTGCTACGCAAGTTGGCGAAAGAAGATCCAAATGTCAAAGTAATATTTAACGCACGTAACTTTGGACATATTCGTTCACCTTACTATGGTCTGTTACAAGCCAGTGGTGACGCGGCGATCCTGTTGGTTGCAGATTTACAAGACCCTCCAGAGCTTATGCGAGACTTCGTAACACGTTGGCAAGATGGCGCAAAAATCGTAGTCGGCGTTAAACCAACGTCTGAAGAGTCGGCACTCATGTTCGCTATTCGTCGTGTGTATTACCGTTTGGCTACCGGCATAGCGAATGTTAAATTAATTCAAAATTTCACAGGCTTTGGTTTATATGACCGTCAAGTACTGGAAGTGTTGCGCCAGATAGATGACCCTTATCCGTACTTTCGAGGGTTGATATCGGAGGTGGGGTTTGATCCAGTTGAGTTGCCCTACAATCAGCCGCGTCGTACACGGGGTGTAACTAAAAATAACTTTTACACACTCTACGACATAGCCATGCTTGGCATTACGTCCCACTCGAGAGTTCCATTACGCGTAGCAACTATCGCTGGATTTATTCTCTCTGGCCTGAGCTTGCTGATTTCTCTGCTTTACCTGATACTTAAGTTAGTGTTTTGGAACTCGTTTTCGTTAGGCACTGCTCCAATGGTTATTGGTGTTTTCTTTTTTGCATCAGTCCAGCTTTTTTTCATTGGATTACTGGGTGAGTACGTAGGTGCAATTTTGACTCAGGTAATGAAACGTCCGCTTGTGATTGAAAGAGAAAGATTGAACTTCGAGAACAAGAGTCCTCATCAAATGGCAATCACGGAATAATTTTTTTACCAGGCGTCGGATTGGGCAGCTCATAGGCCGGCTCGCATCCTGAATGTGTCACAGTGACCACGGCAGGATCAACTAAATCAAATGATAATCCAGCAAATGTCACCCCAAACCAGGATGGTTGAGGTAGTTGTGCTTCATATTTACTAAAGCATTTTTCCCCAGGAAAATTTGACATGGCATTAAAGTTCTGCATCATTGGTGTATCTAGCAGACCAGTATCTTTAAGATAGGCATGATAAGCCCATTGCATGTCTGCCAAATGTACAGGCACGGAGTGAAACATGGCGTAGTAGTCAGATCGACCCCATGCTTGGCGCAAAATCACACCAGCAGCGTTAGTCCATATTAGATAGTCTGTAACTGGTTTGTAGTGGACCTCTATAATCCCAGCGGGAGCTGCAGGCAACATCTTGAACGCTTTTAACAAACTCAACTCAGTGTATTGATGCTCTAGTTTGTTGTAATAAGCCGGTAACGTCCAACTCATAAACAAAAAAACTAATACTAGAAACTGTGACACAGGTCGTCTCATGCGCGGTGTTGTAGAGAGCAAATTGAAAACCAAGCTAGCGACTTGCCAGCTTAGAAGCGCGATGCTTATAGAGTACAAAAAACCGTGTCGCCCCGATGTATTCGCCCAAGTAGGCGCAAACCATCCCGTATGGGCAGCACGTAAAACCTGTTCTGTAACGCCGTCGCCAAGGGAGCGCAAGGTAAATAAAGGTGGCCCTTTTCCTACCATTACATATGGGAAAGCGGCGGCTATACAAAGAAAAAAGCATACCAACAGTGGTTGCCAGTTAGCATAGTTTTTCAATGCGATTTTGTCAATTTTGAAACCACCTTGAGAAAAAAAGGCTGCAAGTGTAGCCAGCAATAGAGCAGTAAGTGGTATGACTCCCCAAGTCAAGAACATCAGTGTGGCCTTGACTATACGCCGCAAATCATCTGAGTTAAGAGGGTTTAATAGCAGGTTGTGCTCGGTAAAAATCAGCTTGGGTGGCGACAGAAGACGCATTGACGCATACACGGTCACAGCAGTTGCAATCAAAATGCCTAACCAAATCAATTTTGATTTGCGATATTGAGAAAAACGGAGCATGAAGACTAACTCTAATGCTACAGACATGACTAAGTTAGAAGCAAGTTGGAATGACAGCGCCAGCAGCACTAAACCTACCCAACGAAATTTAGTATCAAGAGAGCGAAACAGTCTGTGCCCTATGAATACTAACCAAACACAAAGCAATATCGGGGCTATGGTGGTAGAAACCAATGTATAAAAGCTCGGAGAAACGACACATAAAAGTGCCATCAATCGGCTTTCACGCTCGCTGACCGAAAAAAGTGCACGGCCAAGTTGTACCAGTTCAAAATACAAGCCTAGTACCAGAGCAACGACTAGCATTTTGATGATGAAAAGAATAGGAGCTGAAAAACCTACCGCCATCAGATTGCAAATTTTATAAAATGCAACAGCCAAAGGCCAATTAGCGTTCGTTGTCCAGTAATACAGACCATCAAAACTTCCGAGCATTTCAGCGTGAGTGGTCGATGCACCATCAAACATGTTACGTGTTACCAGTAACAATGGACAAATGACCAACAGTAAGGTAATTGCGCCTAGAAATCGCTCGGTAGCAGATATCTGCGCTGATGCGGTGGACGCAAGCATCTGAAACTTAAACCAAAGTTTGCGTCATAGAGACGTCAAATTCTGTCAAAGCTTGACCAGATGCCATGCGCGAAACCATATCTGGATTCGCAATTAAGCGACGCCCCCAAGTAACAGCATCAAGCCAACCATTGGCGATCTCGTCTTGTGCCTGTTGTTGCGTTAAAGAAGCGCCACCAATCAACAAATGAGGCCATTCTTTTCTAATCTGCCGAAGCACACGTCCTGATGTTTGGTAATAGTCGGCATTTGCACAGCTAATGTCAAGCATACAGACACCAAGTTGGCGCATTGAGGCGACTAGGTGTGTAAGCATGGCATCCAAATCATTCCAATCATACAGCCCATTCATCATTCGCGAAGGTGACAAGCGAACCATGACTTTTGCCGCACCGACTTCACGCACAATGCGATCAATGAGTTCTAAAGTGAACCTGCAGCGATTTTCGATTGACCCGCCGTATGCGTCCGTTCGATCGTTAACACGAGAGTCTAAAAACTGATCGCAAATGTATCCGTGGCCACAATGCAGTTGAACAGCATCAAACCCAGCATCGATTGCTAGTGATGCAGACTGCGCAAACTGACTGTGAATTTCTTGAATTCCATGTGCATCTAAAGCCTCTGGTATTCCAAAGGGTTTGCCGTTTTGACGGTTCATGCCAGCTGCTTGAGCTGTCGTAGAGCTTAATGGAGCGTGCCCCCCAGTGAAATCCGCATGAGAAATACGTCCGCAATGCCAAAGCTGGCATACCATCCGCGTATTTGCAGCGTGCACGCGCTGCAGTACCGGCTTCCAGCTTTCCGCCTGCTCTTTAGTTTGCATGTGCGGAACGTTGTTATAGCCATCACCTCGTGGATCAACAATTACTCCTTCGGTCAAAATAAGTGCCACGCCATCCTCTGCGCGCCGACCATAATACTTAGCCATGTCTAACGTTGCTAGATGACCTGCTGCGGCAAAGCCGCGTGTCATGGCAGACATGACTACACGGTTCTTCAGGATACCTAGTGATCCAGAATTAAAAGGTTGGAGTAGCATCTTGACGAAATTCCTGAAACATGTTTTGAAAATAAGCTTGTGCTAAGTATTCCGATAATGAATCGCGCCAATTTCTTTGTTTGTCTAAGCCCTCTTCGCGCAACCTACGATTATCCATTTTCGCTCTCCACGGCCGCTTTGCAGTGTCTGTACGATCGATCGTCGATGCACTTGCTGGCTCTATAGATATACGATGTTCTACGCCCAGTAGTTCTACGCAAGCACGCGCAAGTTGCAGAAAACTTGCCTCTCCATGACTAGCCATGTTGTAGATTCCATTTTTTGACATTAGAAGTAGCCCAAGGCTATTTTTGGCCAAGTCGACCGTATAAGTGGGCTGCCAGACCCTTTCTCCAACTGCATACGAGCTAACACCTTCTTTGATTAGGTGGTACAGATGGGGTATGAATTTGCCAACAAAATTCTTATCTGCCACATCACCGCCAAAAAACCCCCCCATACGAACAACCAGTGCAGTCGGTACTTTCGCGATTAACTCCTGTTCCGCTTGCCACTTACATCGACCGTAAACAGAAAGCGGAGCCGGTTGCGTACTTTCTGTAATCGTTTCATGCGCACCGTTGAATATTAAAAATGATTGCGGATACAGTATACGTGCACCTGAACGATACGCGAGTTCCGCAATATTGCGCGTACCCTCAACCTGTATCTGTTCACAAACTCTAGGATGAGTCTCACAAAAATCAGCATTAACATTGGCCGCACAGTGAATGATGTAGTCCGAAGAATCAATATCTACTGCTAGGACTTGGCTGCTATCACATACATCCAGTTTGTCGCGTCCCATACTCAGCAATTCCATGTTTGGATGGTGCAATGCAATAGTTTCGCTGTACGCTCTCCCAAGCATGCCATTTGCACCAGTCACAAGAATCTTAGGCATAGTTTTTGTTGCAAAAATAACGTTTTAATGGCACAAGATACTAAAGTCTTTTAATTTTGACTTGTCAGACAAAGTCGCATCTCGTTGACAACAGTATCCAGCGAGCAATACCTTGGTTGGTAACCAAACTGGGCACCACATTTACTTATTGAATAGTAATGCGGTTTTTGACCAGTCGCTAATGCATCTGGATAGCTTTGGGTAATTGAATAATCCAAACTGAATTCAGAGTGCAATTTTTCTAGTAAAGTTATTTTGTCGACTGGTGCTCGGCTGTAACAGTCAAACGCAAGGTTGTTGGGTTGACTACTCAGCAATGCTTGTATCAATTGATAAAAATCATAGGGATCGATGTAATCTCTCACCATATGGGCACTACCGGTCGTTAGTGTTTTTTTGTCTCGCAAAGCACGTACTATTTCACACATTAAAAAACTAGCATCCATATCTTGAGTATGCGAGAAGTAATTGAAAATACGTAAGTCAATTATGTGCAAATGCGGCAGTGCTCGGTGTCTACATTCGGCATGCAACTTAGCAATACTGTACCAATCCGATAGTTGGATTTGATTGATTGGCACGATTGAATGGCTTTTTTCATGCGCAGGTTGTTCAAAAATTGAGCCGTATACAGCACCACTGCTCATAAATATATACCGGCAATTGGGATGCCTAGCGATATAACGCATGGCCAAATCATCGTACTCGCAAGTAATGTTAAAAACCGCAGCGCCTAAAATTTTTGCACTTACTGGATTTCCGATTCCTACAAAATTTAAAATTGCATCGAAAAAATCATCTTTTTCAAATTGCTCAAAGCTATGACTCAAATGACGCGAAGACAAATCCACGGATGCAAGCCATAGATTTACTAAATCGGGTTGCCTTGCAAACAAAACCAGTTCAGAATTGGAGTAGCAAGACAAAGAAAGAACTAAATCTTTAGCTATTTGACTAGTAGCGCCAAGGATTGCAATACGCATAGTTTAAAAAAATAGGGACACATAGGTCGTTCGAAGAAGTTGTCTTGAAAACGTGATTGCAGAGTGCCAAATGACGTAACGCCTAAAAGTTAACACCTAAATATGTTTCGATACTTTGGGCCGCGAATTCCATCATTGGTACTGTTAATGCAGGTTGTACACCAATCCAAAAGGTGTTATTCATAATATTGTCTGTATTTTTAAGGTCTCCGCTGATACGGTATATTGCATCAGCCATATATGGCTGTCGCGTCAAATTTCCAGCAAACAGCAAGCGAGAACCAATTTTCTTTTGATCCAGATATGTCAACAAATCTAATCTGGTAACTGGACAGTTTTCTTTAAGCGTAATTGGAAAACCAAACCATGAAGGATCAGAGTGTTCGGTCGCAACTGGCAGTTGCAAAAACTCCGAGCAGTCCTGAAGGCGGTTTTTAAGAAAAGCAAAATTGTCTTTACGGGCCTTAATGAACTGATGCGCTTTGTCAAGTTGCGCCAATCCACATGCTGCCTGCATGTCCGTAATTTTAAGGTTGTAGCCTGAGTGGCTATAGGTATATTTGTGATCGTAACCTTTGGGTAAATCACCAAGCTTCCAGCAAAATCGTTGCCCGCAGGTATTGTCTTTGCCTGGGGGGCAATAACAATCACGACCCCAATCACGAAAACTCTCTGCAATACTTTTCAGCTCGTCGTGCTTCGTAAATACAGCCCCTCCTTCTCCCATCGTGATGTGATGCGCAGGATAGAAACTCAAAGTGGCGATATCACCAAAAGTCCCCACCATTTGCCCGCGGTATGTGGTGCCTAGCGCATCGCAGCAATCCTCAACAAGCCACAGATTATATTTTTTACATAATGCTGTCACTACGTCTAAATTGAATGGATTACCTAAGCTATGCGCCAGCATGATTGCTTTTGTTTTGGGGCTGATTGCAGCCTCGATCATATTTGCGTCAATATTGTGAGTTAAAGGATCAACGTCTACAAATACAGGTACGGCTCCGTATTGCAAAATTGGGTTCACTGTGGTTGGGAAGCCTGCCGCCACGCCGATAACTTCATCGCCGCGTTGAATCGCACGGGAACCCAATTTAGGAGAGGTTAATGTGTTGAAAGCTACCAAATTTGCCGATGAGCCAGAGTTAACGGTTATTAAATGCTTTATTCCTATGAAGTTAGCCAATTTCTTCTCAAATTCATCATTAAAGCGGCCAGTCGTTAGCCAGCCATCTAAAGATGCGTCAACCATATTCTTCAACTCTTGCGCTGCTATTACCTTGCCAGAAGGTGGTATAGCTGTAAGTCCTGCAAGAAAAGGAACGGGGGCGAAAGCCGCATCCGCATACTCTTGCACCAGAGCAGCAATTTGTAGTCGTAATGTTTGTGTTTTTACGTTTTGAATCATTTAATTTGTTTGAATACTAGATCTTGATAAGTTTGAATTTGCAATAATGTGAACTGGCGCATATCTGCACCGCTGATTTTTTGCTTGGTCCAATCAACAACTAACTCTAATGCGGCGTCTAGACGGAGTTTTGGCTGCCAGTCTATGCGTGCGCGAGCTTTGGATATGTCGAGTTTGAGATAAGTTGCTTCATGCGGTTGATGCAAAATTTCGATTTTCCAAGTCGGGTTGCACCCCCATAATTTAGCAAGTTTACTTACCAACTCATTAACGGGCATTGCATCGTCATCAGTAGGACCAAAATTCCATGCCTCAGCAAAACTCGAACCGTGCGTGCACAGTAGCTCCGCCAAGCTGAGATATCCGCGTAAGGGTTCTAGCACGTGCTGCCAAGGACGAATGGCTGTGGGATTACGTATTAACAATTCTTTCTTGTGCTCAAATGCATTCAGAATATCTGGGACTAACCGATCCGAGGCCCAATCACCTCCTCCAATTACATTACCAGCACGCGCAGTAGCCAATGCAACACCATGCTTGGAATGTGTCGCAGAGTTAAAAAACGAAGCCCTATATGACGCACTTACCAGTTCAGCGCACGCTTTGCTATTACTGTATGGATCGTATCCTCCCATTGGCTCATTTTCACGATAGCCCCAATGCCATTCTTGGTTTTCGTAGCACTTATCTGTGGTTACAACAACTACGGCTCGAACGCTGGGTGTCTTTCGCACAACCTCCAACAGATTAACTGTACCCATTACATTCGTAGCAAATGTTTCAACTGGATTTAAATATGATTTACGAACCAAGGACTGTGCTGCCATATGGATCACAATTTCTGGTTGGTGGGTTGCGCATACATTTTGCAAATGCGGTAGATCAAGAATGTCGCCGTTTGTATGGTGCATGCCATTACTTACCTGTGCTATATCAAATAAGCTTGGTTTTGTCGGTGGAGCTAAAGAGTAGCCCACAACACTAGCGCCGAGCTGTTGCAACCACAGAGATAACCAGCTGCCTTTGAACCCAGTGTGACCAGTTAGCAATACCGACTTATTTTTCCAAAATGCAGGATTCATTTCCATACTTTCCAGGGCGCGGATCCCGATTGCCAAAGCTCCTCAAGATAGGACTTATCACGCAATGTATCCATTGGTTGCCAAAATCCATGGTGCTTGAAAGCACGTAAGTTATCAGTGCTAGCTAAGCGTTCTAATGGCTCGCGTTCCCAGACACTTTGATCGTTTTCAATTAGACTGATGACTTGCGGAGACAGTACAAAAAAGCCTCCATTGATCATCGCGCCATCACCCTTAGGTTTTTCGATAAAGCACTTTACAGCGTGACCATCGATGTCTAAGGCTCCAAATCTACCAGGCGGAATTGTGGCAGTTAGAGTGGCCAATTTGTTGTGCGACTTATGAAAATCTAATAAGTCTGAGATATTAACATCGCTCACTCCGTCACCGTATGTTAGGCAAAAAGACTCTTCGTCTTGTACATATTGCTCAACACGTTTGAGTCGGCCACCTGTCATTGTGTTTTCGCCAGTGTCGACAAGGGTAACCTTCCATGGCTCTGCATATTGCTGATGGACTTGCATTTGATTCTGGCGCATGTCAAATGTCACATCAGAAGTATGCAAAAAATAATTCGCAAAATACTCTTTGATCATGTAGCCCTTGTAGCCACAACAAATCACAAACTCGTTAATGCCATAAGCAGAATACGATTTCATAATGTGCCAAAGTATTGGCTTACAGCCTATTTCGACCATAGGTTTGGGACGGGTGGAGGTTTCTTCACTGATACGTGTTCCTAACCCGCCGGCAAGAATAACCACTTTCATCGGAGCCTTCTAAATAAAATTAATACTCAATGCTATTTTAGTCTTACTCTTTGCTTGGTTGATGATCTTCTAAGTTACATTGAAGCTTCGATCATCTCGATGTAATCTGTATCTGAAGCCACACGCGGATTTGTTTTGTGGCAATGGTCTGCCATCGCCCCTCGTATAATTTGTGGGAAATCACCAGCCGCAACCTTGAGTGATCGCAAACCCGTAGGAAGACCAAGCCTTTGGTTCATATCTTTCAGCGCGGCGGCAATTTCCCCTCCGTTGAGTAACTGCATAGCATTTGCCATGCGTTCCAGTCGATTTTCGCGGACTATGGATTCGCAGGAAGCATTAAATTGAACTACGGCTGGCAAAAACATGGCATTTAGAGTCCCATGGTGCAAAAGCGGATTTACGCCGCCCAAGCTATGGCTTAGCGAATGCACACACCCCAGCCCTTTTTGAAATGCCATAGCGCCCTGCATGGATGCGCTCATGAGCTGAAAGCGAGCTTCGCGGTCAGAGCCGTCGCGAGTTGCGCGCTCGATGTGCGCCCAGCCGCGTGCCAAACCGTCTAGCGCAATGCCGTCTGCGGGAGGATTGAACGCAGCAGACATGAAGGTCTCCATGCAATGCGCTATGGCGTCCATCCCGGTGGCGGCAGTGAGTTTGGCTGGCAAACCTAGCGTGAGCTCGGGGTCGCAAATAGCAGACTTGGGCACAAGATGCCAAGAGTGAAACCCCAGCTTCCGGTGGTCGTCGACAATCAAAATCGCTCCACGCGCCACTTCGCTACCAGTACCACTGGTGGTGGGGATGGCGATGATGGGGGCTACCGCTTCAGAAATTAATGCAGAACCACCTTCGATGGTGGCATAGCGCGCCAGAGGGCCTTCATGGGTTGCAGCAATGGCAATGCCTTTGGCGCAATCAATTGAAGAGCCTCCGCCTAATGCGATCAAGCCATCGCAATGTAGCTGCTGGTAAGCAGCTGCACCAGCCCTCACTGCTTGCTCTGTAGGGTTTGAGGGGGTTTGGTCGAATACCGCAGCATCGAGCTGCCCCAATGCTTTCAATGCAGTATCTACGATACCCGCAGCCCTTACACCAGCGTCAGTAACGATCAAAGGCCGTGTGATGCCCACCCTTTGGCACTCGGCTTTAAGTAGAGAAATTGAACCATAGTCAAAATTAATGTGGGTGACGTAGTAGATATAAGCCATAGATGGAGCGATGGTGATTTTAAAAGTCTAGGTTACAGTCCGTAAATCATGCCTCAAACCAACGACAATACACGGTTTATTGCTATTCACGTGAACCTTTGCATTATGCATGGTCTGCCAAGTTGCGAATTTACTTTATTTATTGAACATGGCTAAGAAAAAACGCAGTCAATCAACAACTATTCCTCTGGTAATCGACAGTTCGAGCGAAACGCTGTCCAATTCCAACGCGCGGGGCTCAGTGACTGGGGTGGTTACGCAGGATCGGAAAATCAATTCAAAAACCAGTAGTGCAGAGTTTGCAATGCCGATTGAGTTGGGCAAAGGTGACTGGACTGCAATCTTGTTGGCACTGATGATGTTTTTCGCGCCCGCTTTGGGCGTGCCGCACGAGATGATGCTGCAAGACACCCTTAAGTCGATCATCGTTGCTTTTTTTGTTTTGGGCGCCGCGCTGCTTTTATTTTGGAGTCAGCGCAACCGGCGCGATGCTTTTCGCTGGCACGGGGTGATGTGGTTACCCATAATGCTCACCGCCTACGCTTTAGTGGGTATGTATTGGGCGCATACTTTTTTGTCTGGTGTAGAAGCGATTCGCTGGTTCATTTTTGCGGTAATGCTCTGGTTAACCATTAATAGCATCAGCCGCGACAAATTTGCCACACTGTCTTGGGGTATCCATTTAGGCGCACTGGGCGTGGCCATGTGGGGTTTGGCGCAGGCATGGTTTGACCTTAAGTACATACCGCAAGGCCCGAATCCTGCCTCTACTTTTGTCAATCGTAACTTTGCGGCTGAGTTTATGGGCTGTACGGTGGCTTTTTCTGGATATTTACTGCTCAGCAGCAAGCAACGAATTACGCTGGCATTTCTTGCATTCACAGCAGCTTTCAACATCGTTTACATCATGATGTGCGGCACACGTTCTGCACTGGTGGGTACAGCTGCTAGCTTTGTTACTTTTGCTATTGTTGCTGTAGTTTATCGAAAGCAGTTGGTTTACACCACATGGGACAGTGGAAAAAGAATATTGGTGATCGGATTATTTTTATCAACCTTATTTGGTCTTGGCCTTGTTAAAATGGGTAACGCAGCGATGCTTGCTGAAAATGCTTCGGAAGGACGTGGAACTTTCGCTTTAGAGCGTGGCTTTAATCGCGCCAAACAAATTAAAGTTGGCGATGGCTCGCTAGGTGTTCGTTTTGTTATGTGGAGAGCAACACAACGAATCATTGAGCAAAGACCATTCAGCGGGGTCGGACCTGGTACTTGGGAGGCCGCCCTTCCTCTTTACCAAGCCGAAGGATCTCAGCTTGAAACAGACTACTACGTCCACAACGAATTGCTGCAGTTGCTTGCGGAGTACGGAATAGTCGGTTGGGTATTTTTAATTTGGCTATTTGCATACTTGCTCGCTGCATTTTGGCGCACTTTGCGCAATCGATCCGCAGAAGGCATGAGCGAAGGGCCGCTGCGGGTTACCGCTTTGTGTAGCCTACTGGCTTTGATGATCGTAAGTAATATTGGTTTCCCGTGGCGATTGGCGGCTACGGGTGCGATGTTTGCCTTGTGCCTCGGAGTTCTGGCGGCATCGGATGCTCGCTTAGGTTATCGAGGATTTTTTTCAACTACTCGGATTGTCTGGCAACCTGTATATTCGCAAATAGGTGCGGTATTCATGATGTTGTGCCTCGCGCTTGCAGCCTTCATCACGCAGCAAGCAGCAGAATGTGAAGACAAAATCGTACGTTCCGTCAAAATGGCGCTGACTATTTCGCAAAGTGGAGATTTCAACAACCCTAAATGGGACAAAACCAAAGTTGAAATGCTCAAGCTGATCAAAGAAGGCACTGACATCAACCCGCATTACCGCAAAATCACGCCCATGGTGGCCGATGAGCTGGCCAAGTGGGGTGACTGGAAAAATGCGGTTTGGGTCTGGGAGTCGGTGGTTTCTTCGCGCCCATACGTGGTAGCTTTGATGAGTAATATTGCGCGTGGCTATGCGCAAATGGGGCAAAATGAAAAGGCGTTGGCATTTCTAGAGCGGTGTAAAAAAATTCAACCTAAAGCTGCAGGTGTGCGTTCTTTAGAGGTGATTCTGCTCAGCCGTATGGGCAAAGAACCACAAGCCTACGAGGCGGTTAAAACCTATTACAAACAACCAGAGACTTTGGATTACGACATGCTCAACGCAGGCTATGTGTTGGCTATTCGCAAGAGTGATTTCCAGTTTGCGATTGACTTGATGCTTTTACGCAACAAAAATGCGCCAGGTAACGAGGTGGATGCTTGGTTGAAAATCGCCACGGTTTATACCAACTTTATCAAAGATGAGCCGAAAGCTGTCGATGCCTTTAAACAGGTGATGAAATTTACTAAGCCCGAAGCGCGCGAAGCAACACTCAAGCAAATTCCCGCTTACTACCACCCTAAACTTTGACCGTTAAACCACCAAGTGCTGCTGGCTTATGGTTGGTAGGCTTGGTGCTAGAGGCCAAGTAAGTTCAATAATCTCTACGCCAATCCCATCACTAGGTGCATGCTTTGAGTAATTGTGGATGATTAAGGTGCTACTTCTAGTCCCATACGGCTTGGGCTGGTCTCGAAGGTCAATAAATACGCTTGATAATGCGCCCTCCAGAGTTGGGTCTATGCCGGTATTGGGCATTTGATTGGCTGGTGCTTGTTCAGAATTTGTGAGTGCCGTCCAAAGCGTAGATTTGATTTCCTCTATGCCAGTCGATTCGCCTTTTGGCAAACCTAACGCAGAACGCAGTGTTTGGGCAAGACGTTCTGCTTTTGGCCAAGAGGTAGAGAGACTTGCGTTAGACAGGGTGTAGATCCCCGTTTCAGCCAAAGCTTCACATCGCCAAGGCCAGGCGTTGGTAACGCAATGCCCCTCTTGCACAGATCGGTTGGATATCCAATGCATATTACGACCTAATTGCTCGCCCACTACTAAATTAAAGCCAGCAAAATCTGCTGACTGCGTTTGAGTTAGCCATTGCGGTACAGTCAAATCTGACTCCAGCCAGCGCAACACCAACTCGCCACGACTTCTGCCATAGATTCGCGTATCGGATGGGTCGCGTACATTGGTGAGCATTGCTATGCGGCCACGACGCGTCAAGGCCATCCAACTGCCGCCGCTGCGCAGGTCTCTGCCCCCTACAACAGGTTGGCCTTGGTCACTCGTCCACTCGGACAAAGGTGCCGTGGGGCGCTCAAAAAATTCATCGCGATTGGCCGCAATGACCAACGGAAAACCAGCATGCATCTTCAAAGCCAGGGCAATCAAGCACATGCAATTCCCCTAACTTTGGACTCAAACATCCGCTAACAGGGAGTAGGGTAATTCAGCTAGGACTAGCGCCGCACCATTGGGGCTGCCCAATTGCAAGCTGGCAGCTCCAGATTTGGCGGCCTCAACGGCGCTGATTTGCAGACTCACAATCGCGCTGTAGCCGCCGCTAGGGTTGGGGCTTTGTTGCGCCACCATGCCGCATGGCTGGTCTGCTGCGTTACTTAAATAAACTTCTTGCCCAGTTTCAATCTGCGAACGACTGTGGACTACAAAAGCACGGCGTTTGAGCGTGCCGCGAAACTGGCTGCGGGCCACTACCTCTTGGCCCGGATAGCAGCCTTTTTTGAAATTTACACCGCCTACAGACTCGTAATTGAGCATTTGGGGCACAAAAGCATCAGCAATTGGGGCACTGATCGTGGCAACCCCTGCCATTACATCCAGCCAATTCCAGTCCTCTAGTGACAATACAGGGGCATCAGGCAAGGCTTGTAAAACCGGTGCTAGCCACAACGCACGCGGGAAATAGCTTGTATTTTGCGTCGATGCAGCATCAAAAGGCATCACCACCAAAGTGTTATGAGCATTTTTGACCAATGTCATGGTCAAACCGTCATAGTTTGCTATTTTTTCAGGAGTATTTTGGAGTAAATCGATCAGCGCTGAGCCTGCGAGGCCACAGAGATGGAAATCCCCCGAGACATCGCTTAGCACGCACTTCGCGCGCATCACAAACATCGACAGCCGTTTAAGCGTTGCACTCAGCAGATCAGTAGAGCAAATCAACAAAATCTCGTCATGGCTCGGTTTGAGCACGATAAAACTTGCGAGCATTCGCCCCTTGGCGGAGCACCAAGCAGCACGGCGCACTTCAGACAGGCCCATCAGCTGGACATCTTGGGTGAGTTGGCCTTGTAGAAACTTGGCCGCTTCTGCGCCAGCAACGCGGATAATACCCAGTTGGGGTAGGGGTGTAATTCCATTCATCTGTCTATTATCATCGTGGGTTGTTGCATTGACAGAAATTTTTGTGAAAAGCCTTGTTCCATCCTCCCACTTGACCCCCAGCCAAAAGCGTTTTGTCTCGCATGGAGGGTTTTTGCAGGCTTTCGTTTGTGCTTTGGTTGCGGTCAGTCTGGCCGCAGTGGCCGCCTATTGGTGGTTACAACATCCGTTGGCTTTGCATGGAGGTGCAGCCAGTATCGACCTGCGAATTGAGCCGGGCAGCTCCACGCGCGCAGTTGCCAAAGCGGTGGTAAGCAGTGGCGTGGATACCGATGAACAATTGCTATTTGTATGGTTTAGGCTCTCGGGATACGCCAAAACGCTCAAAGCAGGTAGCTATGAAATCCCCGTGGGCACTACCCCCCAAACATTGCTAGAAAAACTAGTGCGTGGCGACGAAGCACTGATTACCGTGACCATCGTAGAGGGATGGACATTTCGCCAAATCCGGCAAATGCTAGAAAAAACGCAGCATCTAAAGCCCATCACCATTACGCTAACTGAACAAGAGATCATGCAACGGCTGGGCAAGCCAGGCATTGCCGCCGAAGGCAGATTTTTCCCCGACACCTATGCGGTGGCAAAAGGCAGCAGCGACATGGAGGTGTTCAGAAGGTCTTTGAAAGCAATGGACAAACAGTTGCAAGCTGCATGGGACACACGCGCCCCTAACATCCCGCTCAAATCCCCAGACGAAGCCCTTACCTTGGCCAGCATTGTTGAAAAAGAAACCGGAAAACCCAGCGACCGAGCCACCATCGCCGGAGTTTTCAACAATAGGCTACGTATCGGAATGCGCCTTCAAACCGATCCCACCGTCATCTACGGTATGGGCGAGCGCTACGAAGGTCGGATTCGCAAACGAGACTTACAAACCGACACTCCATGGAATACCTACACCCGAGATGGCTTGCCCCCCACGCCGATTGCCATGCCTGGCAAAGCATCACTTTTAGCCGCCGTGCAACCAGAAGCAACCCAAGCCTTGTATTTTGTGGCTAGAGGCGACGGCAGCAGCCAGTTCAGTGCCAATCTTTTGGAGCACAACCGTGCGGTTAATCAATACATTCGTGGCCAATAGCGGGTGCGAATAACCCCAATCTATGCAAAACAGCATTTTTATCAGTTTTGAAGGCATCGATGGTGCTGGTAAATCCACGCATATTGCTGCACTAGCCGATGCCCTGCGCCATACATTGGAGGGCGCTGGTCGACACGTGGTGCTGACCCGCGAGCCCGGTGGCACGCCACTGGCGGAGACCTTGCGTGAACTTGTTTTGCACCAAAGTATGGACGCTTTAACTGAAGCGCTGCTCATATTTGCCGCACGCCGCGACCATCTGCACACGGTAATAGAGCCCGCCCTAGCGCGTGGCGATATTGTTTTGTGTGACCGATTCACTGATGCCACTTTTGCATACCAAGGGGCGGGTAGGGGGTTTGACTTACAAGTGCTTGGCCAACTTGAGCGTTGGGTACAGGCGCAACCTAACGTGGCGGCCATTCGCCAGCCTGACATGACGGTATGGTTTGATTTACCAGCGGCAGTGGCGGCGCAGCGTTTGGCCAGTGCACGGGTGCCAGACCGTTTTGAATCGATGCCTGAGGCCTTTTTTGCTTGCGTTGCAGACGGTTACGCCCAGCGTGCAGCCGCCGCGCCGCAGCGTTTTGCCCGTATCAATGCAGACCAGCCCCCTCAAGCGGTGCGGCTGCAAGTAATGCAGGCGGTGCGAGATCGGGGCTGGATTGCATGAGCACCATCAAGTCATTACTATAAACACCCGCGAATCGGGGGTGAAGCACGCTTATGCTCAAAAGTAAACTTTCTGGCTTGGTTTATTCCACCGAAACCGGCCGCACTTGCCCCGATTGTCGCCAGCCGGTGGCGCAGTGCCAGTGTGCGGCTACTAAACGGGCTTTGGCGGCTGCGGGCAACGCGGCGGCGGATGGCGTGCTGCGGGTGCGGCGCGAGACTGGGGGGGGGCGGGGTGGTAAAACGGTGACTACGGTGCGTGGCTTGGCGCTAGACGCGATTGCTTTGGCGGTATTGGCCAAACAGCTCAAAGCCGTCTGTGGCTCGGGCGGCACAGCCAAAGAGGGGGTCATAGAAGTGCAGGGCGACCATGTCGATGCCGTGCTGGCAGCCTTGAGCAAGCGCGGTTATGTGGCCAAGCGCTCGGGTGGCTGAGTGCCCAACTTCACACTTTGAGTTTGAGCAGCTGCACCATGAGTTTGGTGGTTTTCAGCTCAATGTCTAAAAAACTGTCGAAATCAGCGCCCGCGAGCAAGGCAGAGTCCCAGAAGTTTTGCTTGAGAGTTTTTTTCCACAAATCGTAGGTGGTGGCAGTTTTGATGGCGTCGGCAATGTCGGCGCGGCGACCAACAGTGAGTGCTTGGCCAGTGAACACCGCCCGCCAGTTGGTGCTGTCAACGTCTAGCCCCTGCTCGCGCACCGACGCAATACCAAAAGCCGCGCGTTTAGACGATACGCCCAGCGCACGCAGCTTGCCGCTGGCCAAGTCGGCGCTGAAAGTGCGGTAGCCCGAGATGGCGGCGGCCACTTTGCCCGATACGGCGGCATCGTTGAGCTCAAACCCGCGTGCAATGGGCACATACACCGGCTCATCGGCTCTGGCGCTGGTGGATTTGCTAAGCAGTCCCGCAAACACATGCTCCACGCCCCCGGGGCTGGCAATACCCAGCGGTGTGGCTTTGGGGTTGCTGCGCACACGCTCTACCAGTTGGGCAATGGTTTTGATGGGGGAGTTGGCAGCAACTACGGCTACGAGTGCGTTCGTGGTCAGGCGGGCAATCGGCGCCACGCGGCTGAAATCGGCCACCGCTTTGTAAACCGACAATGCCCCCACGGTGGAGCTGTCGGCCACCAACAAGGCGTTGGCATCGCTGGTGTATTTGTCGATGAAATAGGCCAAGCAAGCCGCGCCGCCGTTGCCTTCTTTGTTGTCGTAGTCAATCTCGTCGCACAGGCCAATGCCCACCAGCGAATCGCCCAGTGAGCGGGCAAGCTCGTCAAGCGGCGTGCGTGAGCCCGCCGGAATGACAATGCGCAGCTTGGGTGAGAGTTTGGTTTTGGCGGTGCCTTGTGCCCAGAGCGTTTGGGGGCTGAGGCTACCAAACGCCAAAGCAGAGGCGGGAAGGGCTTGGAGGATGGCGCGTCGCTGCATCATGTGTCTCGCTGAAGGTCAATTGGGTGAGCCGACATCTTAAATCCAGACGTTGCGAGAGTGTATGCAAATATACGGGGGGTGTCATGCACAAAACTTTGGCAGCGCTGGGGAGATGCGTACCCCTTAGCAAGCATCAAGCGTGCCAATCTGAGCGCTATATGCCTGTGGCCGTCACCGTGCAGCTGACCACCAAGGTCAAGGTTTCCCCTGGGGCAAAAGCCGGGCCAATCGTCAGGCCACCCACTTGCAGCGATCCAATGGGTGGGTTGGCACTGGGGCACATATTGATCACGCTAGAGGCACAGGTCACAGCGGTGCAGCTTAGGCCTTGCACGGCGGCATCGGTCACGACAGTGCCCGGTGCTGCGGTGGGGCCTAGGTTGCTGATGGTGATGGTATAAGCGGTGGTTTGTCCGGCGGTGGCGGTGGTAATGCCATTGGTTTTAAGGATACTCATATTGGTGTAGCCCACCACGGTATTGACGCTGCTGGTGTTGTTGGTGGACACCGTGTCACTGATGCCGCTGGGGATGCTGATCGCTGCGGTATTGGTCACGCCCGGATTGTTGGCATTGGCCACCACCTGGACAATAATGGTGCAGGTGCTGCCAGCCACCATCGAGGTAATAGTTCCATAGAACAAATTGCCAGAAAACGCTGTGGCGCAACCCGTGGCGGTGGGGGTGATGCTGGTCACGGTAGACACCACCGTGAGGGTGGAAAACGCGTTGGGAATGGTGTCGGCGAAGGTAACGGTGCCTACAAAGGCCGAGCCCGCAGCGTTGGACACCGTGATTTCATACTGCACCGTGCCGCCCACCACCACGCCCACAGGGGTAGTCACAAACGCGCCAGCCGCACCCACGCGCTGTCGCTTGAGGATTTGCAGATCGGCGGTCAATGGCACAGGGTCTGCCGCGCAGCCTAAGGCAGGCACATTGATGCCAGTGCATGCACTTGTTATGGCTGCGGTAGGGGTAACGTTGTTTTGCGGGTCACCTGTAGCGCCTACCTTGGCGGCGTTGAGCATGGGGTTGGTAGCCACCGATGTCACCGTGACACCAACCAAAATGGTCACACTGGTGGTGGCCGTCAACTGCGAGCCTGTGTTGTTGCAGGTGATTACCTGCCCAGCGGTGCCGCAGGTGAAAGACGCGGGTGTGGTAATGGCGCTTACCGTGAGTCCAGCAGGCAGCACATCCACCATGCGCACGGTGTTGACAGCGCTGGCTGTGCCGCCCGAGTTGGTGATAACCATGGTGAACGTAAAGGCACTGCCGACGCTACGCGCCTGCGGATTGGGGTGTGATTTGGTCATGCGCACCTGAGGCGCAACCTGCAAGGTATCGAGGTCAGTGGAACAACCAGCGGGAGTGCCATTGCCAGTGCAGGCCAGAGTTTGCGTGCCCGATGGGGCGGTAATCATGCCTGGGCTGACATCACCGCCGCCGCCTACGCGGGCGCGGTTGAGAAACTGTGCGCCCGCAATGGAGGCTGCATTGGCGTTGACTCGGATGAGAAAGGAGCTAGACCCCCCCGCGGCAATGGATGCAGTAGAGGTGCAAAAAGTAGTGGTGCCTGCTGCATTACAAGACCAGTTGGCACCATTGAGACCCGCTGGCACAAAGACCCCAAGTGAGGCAAATGTGATGGTGCCTGTGCCTGTGGTGGCACCATTGGGAATCGAATCGGTCAGGGATAGTGTGCCTGTGGTGGCAATCGTGCCAATATTGCGAATGGTCATCACATAGTCAGTGAAACCACCCGCACTGATGAAAAATTGGCCGTCGTCCTTGGTCAAGTCTAAATTGATGTAGCGTACCTCATCAATATCAGCTGCGCAGCCGTTGTTGACATCCGACGACTCGGTAGCGGGGCTGACCGGAGCGGCGCACAGCGCTGCGGTGGCCGTGGTAGGGCGGGCGGTTTTGAGCGGGCTTGGGTCGTTGCCACCGCCTACTTTGGCGAGATTGAGCACCGAAGAGGGCGGGCTAGTGCCCACCGACACCGTGAAGGTAATACTGACCGAGCTGCTCACTGCCAAAGGCGTATTGCTGTCGCAGGTGATGCCCTGGCCCGACACATTGCAGGTGAAGCCGCCCGATACAAAGGGCGTAGCTCCAGAATAAGTCAGGCCTGCGGGCAAAAAATCAGCCACGGTGATGGTAGACGAGGTGACGCTGCCGCCCACATTGCTGACCGTGAGCACATAGGTGTTGCTGGTGCCACGTGCTAGCTGGGTCACGCCGTCGGTTTTGCTGAGCACGAGGTTGGGTGAAACCACGGTATCGGTGTCGACCGCGCAGCCCGACAGTGGCGTGTCGGTGCCTGTGCAAGTGGCCGCTGTGGCGGGCGTGGCGGTGGTGGTTTTAAAAGGGTCGCCACCGCCGCTGATTTGGGCTTTGTTGACTACAGACGTGCCATTAGCAGCTGTTACTGCCACTGCCAAAGAAAAACTGCGTGTATTGCCAGCTACCCCAGAGCCGCCGATAGACGCGGTAGAGGTGCAGGTAATGTCAGAGGTGGTAGACGCGTTGCAAGTCCATTGTCCTGCGTGTGGTCCAGTCAGCGCCAGTGGGCCAACGGCCACAGCAAGGCCTGTGGGCAATTTGTCGGCAATGGTCAAGGTGCCAGACGAGACGCTGAGACCGGTGTTGGTAATGCTCAGGGTGTAGGTGTTGGTACCCGGAGAGTTCAGGTTGGTGATACCGTCGGTTTTGGCCAGCGTAAAAGAAGGGTCGCATCGGGCGGCTTGGGGTGCGCCTGGTACATTGGGGGTTAGGAAGGTGCTTAAGCCGCCATCGGCGCTCGATGAGCCGTAGTTTTCGATGGCGGGTCCACCAGCAGCGGCAGAGTTGCTCATGGTCTGCCCAGCAAGGCCACCGTCAAAAAGGGCGGTCACGGCCATGGTGGCGGGCGCATACGCCACAAAACCACCACCGCCGGCACCGCCGGGCCCGTGTCGGCCAGCAGACCATGTGGCGGTGCCGGCCCAAGCATTGCCACCGTCGCCGCCTCGGGCATCGATGGAGACGCTGCCGCCGTTGGGCGTTTCGACGACCACCGTACCGCCTGCACCGCCGCCGCCGCCAGCATCGCTGCCCACGTTGTAGGCGTGCGCCCCGCGCACGTCGATCACCCCTGCGCCAGTAACGCTGCGTGCGCGGATGATGACGATGCCACCGCCCGCAGCACCCGAAGAGCAAATTCCAGTAGTGATGCCACAACCCATGGCTTGGTTGGGATAGGCCACCGTGCTGTAGGTGGCGGTATCGCCCGACGAGTTGTTGGTTGCACCCGCACCACCGCCACCGCCTAAAAACACGCGGTTAAACGCCAATTGCCCCGCATAGCCAGCGCCTGGCCGACCGCCCGAGTCGATCAATGGCCGCTCCCAAGGCCTACCTCCCACGCCGCCGGCACCATAATTGCCGCCGCCGCCGCCGCCTGCATTGCGGCTGTTTAAGGTTACTCCGTTTGAGCCGTCGCTAGCACCGCCACCTGCGTTGCCTGGCGCTCCCTTGGCGTACGAGCCGCCTGTGTAGCCCTCGGGCCCTGCCGCAGTGGCTGTAAAGGTGGGGGTGTTGGTGATTAAAAACCCCCAGCCATTCGACTTAACCGCCATGTAAACCGGCGTGCCAATGATGCCTTCGCCTTTGGATGATCCGTTGAGTGTGGTGGCAGGCATGGCGTATTCCAAGTCTGCCGCCACGGTAGTGCTTCCGGTAAGGCTACGGCCTTGGCCACCTCGAAAGCCCTTGCCTGCGGCAAAAATTGCCCGTCCAGTTTGGCCTTCAATGGTTTGGCCTGTCAGGGTCAGCGTGTCGCGCACATCCATGGCCACCACGCCTCCCGTGCTGCTGTTCCAAGGCGGGGTGGTCACTGCTATTGTTGTAGCCACCGACGAAAATTGCAACACGCGCACCACTTGGTAGCGCTTTTGGGGCACGCCAGTGGTGTATTTGTATTGGTTAGTCAGCGCTGGGGTGAAGGTGATATTAGTAGTCCCAGCCACATTGGTGACCCGCACAAACTCATACAAGCCTGCGCTGTCCAAAGTCAATACCCCATTGCCGCTGCCCGAGCCGTTGCCATAGTTGCTGCTGTTGGACGAGTCGATCGTGCCGTCTTGCATTTGCATAATCATAAGCAGGTCGCCCACCACCATGGTAGTGGTGTAGCCACGGGTGTCGCGGGAGCCCAAAATGAGGGTGGTAGCACCGGGATTGAGCGTGGGCGAGGCATTGCCCGCGTAATAGTCGTTGACAATGCCGCCGGGCGGGATGGAAGTCAAGAGCAGGGACGGGGGGGCGCAAACTTGCGCAGCAGCGCTAAAGCACAGCCACATCGAGCATGCAAGCAAGAATTTGACGGCTGTGTTGACTAAAAAATGCATGACCTGAGCGCTCTGTCGATTTTTGCACGGGTTGCGCGAACAAGAATTGCTCTGCGAGAAGCGAACAATTTATAACTAAGTATAGGGCTGAAAGTGCTGTCAAAAAACCTCAAAACCGACGAAAGGTATTCAATTGGGCATGAACGGAAGCGCCGTTTCACAAGCCTGCGGCTTGGCGCAATTTAAAGCGTTGGATTTTTCCGGTAGCGGTTTTGGGCAGTTCGGCCACAAAGCTGATCCAGCGCGGGTATTTGTAGGGCGCTAATGCGGTTTTAACGTGGTTTTGTAGCTCTGTTTCGGTGGCGGTGCAGCCTGCTTTGAGCACCACGTAGGCCTTTGGCTTGATGAGGTTTTCAGCATCGGCCACGCCCACCACAGCGGCTTCTAACACGGCGCTGTGGGTCATGAGGCTGGCTTCCACCTCAAAGGGGCTGACATAGATGCCGCCCACCTTGAGCATGTCGTCGGTGCGGCCAGCGTAGGTGTAATAGCCGTCCTCGCCCATGGTGTATTTGTCGCCGCTGCGAGTCCATTCGCCTGCAAAGGTGGACTTGGTTTTGGCGCGGTTGTTCCAATACATGATGGCGCTGGTAGGGCCGCTTATTTGTAGCTCGCCGATTTCGCCCACGGCGCATTCTTTGCCATCGTCGCCCACAATTTTGAGCTTGTAGCCCGGCACGGCCTGGCCTGTGGTGCCATAGCGCACGCTGCCTGCGCGGTTAGACAAAAAGATGTGCAGCATTTCGGTGGAGCCAATGCCGTCCAAGATCTCGCAGCCATACTGCGCCGTCCAGCGCTTGCCAATGTCGGCGGGCAGCGCCTCGCCTGCGCTGGTGCACAGGCGCAGAGCCAGCGCAGCGGGCTTGGCTGGGTCGGCCAGCAGAGCGGCATAGAGTGTGGGCACACCATAGAAAATACTGGGTTTGTAATCAGTGAGAATACGAAACACCTCAGCGGGCGTGGGCCGC